>CAYXAD010000046.1:1285-12430 GCA_964462965.1 uncultured Salinivenus sp. | reverse complement strand
CCGTACTTCGCCACGCACGTCCTCCGCCCCTGCCAGGGCTTCTTTCCGGACATGCTCTGGCGCGTGGAGGCGTCGGCAAAGACGGCCTACCTCACCTTCGACGACGGCCCGACGGAAGAACTCACCGACCCGCTTCTCGATCTGCTCGCGCAGTACGACGCCCAGGCCACCCACTTTCTGGTCGGAAGGCACGCCGACGCCCACCCCGGGCGGGTCCGGGCGATTGCTTCTGCCGGCCATCGCGTCGGCAATCACACGTACACCCACCCCAATCCCTGGTCGGTCTCGACCGACGTCCTGCTACAAGAAGTGAGCCGGACCACGAGGACCCTGGAAGACCTTACGGGGACTCCGATTCAGGCCCTGCGCCCGCCCTACGGCCATCCCACCGGCGCCTTGCGGTCCTGGTGCGCCGAACACAACCAGCGGATGGTGATGTGGGACGTGATGCCGGGGGACTTCCTGCCGTCCGCCACGGCGTCGGGGATCGCCCAGTTTGTGATTCGCCACATCCGACCGGGGTCGATCGTCGTCCTGCACGACAATCCCATTTGCACCGACCTTACCCTCCCCGCCCTGGAGACCATTCTGGAGACCCTCACTGCGGATGGGTGGTCGTTTGACCCTCTCTGATCTGTTCGCCGCTCGGGCGAACGTTCTGCATCACAAACCGACTGTTGGGAACGGCCGGGATGCGCGAAAGGGGCACCCGGAGGTCCTGCTGCGGCACCTCATAGGCCATCGTCTGGGTGAGGAGACGGACGGCTTCCTTCATGAGGTCGATGGTGATCCACTCTCCCGCGCACCGATGCTGATGGTAGTGGTCGCCGCCGCCCTGGGGAATGAGCTGAAAGGCATCGTCCTCCCACTCGGCAAACCGTTCGGGGCGGAACGTAGCCGGCTCGTCCCAGATGCGCGGGTCGTGATTGGTCCCGTATAGATCGAGGATCGTCCGTACTCCCTCCGGGAAGTGGTACCCGTTCCAGGCAAAGGATTCCTTGACCCGCGCCGCGACGAATGGGAAGAAGGGGTAGTAGCGACGAACCTCCTGAACGAAGTGCTCGATTTCTTCGTCTGCCCCCGACTGAAGAGAGTCTCGGTACTGAGGGTGGTCATGCAGGGCCAATGCGACGAAGGCAATGTAGCGTGCCACCGCCACGGTCGGTCGGAGAAAATTCAGCATCTCCACGGCGGCCACGTGTCGATCGAGCCGCTCTCCGTTTGCGTCCCGATGCCAGGCGACGGCGTGCAGGGGCCGGTCTTCCGGGACCGTCCGCCTCCCCTCTCGAACATCCTCGATGATGTCCCCGATCCAGACCTCTGCCCGCGCCCGAGCCCGCCGAGATTTCCAATGTCGAACCCCGATGCCCCCGGCGCCATCGATCATGGCCCCAAAGTCGTTGGTCCGCCGCCGAACCTCGGACGCGCCCAGGGGAACGCCGGCCCACTCACAAACCGCTCGGGTAAGAATGCGTCGAGCGGCATAGAAGAGGACCACCTTCTCCAGATGCTTCCAGCGCCCCAAGGCGGCTTCCCAGCGCTCTCTCGTGAGACGAACGAGTTCTTCAATCTGCTCGGGCGACATGACCGACATAAACATTTCTTTCCGTCGCCGGTGCATCTCCTCGTCGAGCCCCTGAACGCCCCCTTCCCCAAATAAACTTTTCTGAAGTCGCGTTGGCGCCGCCCCGTGACGCATAAACTTCTCCTCGTCGTAGAAGAGCCGAGCGGCCTCCTCTCCCCGCATGCAGAGGGTCTTCTCCAGCATGAGACGGGTCTCGAAGACATCTGTCTGATACCGTTCGCATCGCTTTGAGATGAAGCGATATCCATCTTGCATCAGGCTGACTGTGCCATCGAGGACACGGTCTCGGGGGATCTCAGTCATGTCGCTCCGGAACGCAGAATAAGTGGGGGGAGACGTACAGGGTCACAGTAGCAGGTGGCCGGTGCGACGGTCCCCCAGCAGAGGCCCTTCGTCGTGTCAGTGAGCTACTTAAACTCGCCCCGATCTTTGTATCAGTACAAGAATGAAAACTGCACCCTGAAGGGAATCCACGCAAGGACTCCTTTGGAGAGAAGAGTCTTATACGATGCCTTCCTTCTGCTCCTATGCTCCTTTGCCACGATTGAACGCCCCAGGTGGCGGTAGAGTCTCATTCTATTCGCTCGGCTACGCCAGAATGTTAGAGCGCAGCCTTTACATTAACGAACGGTGCCATCGATGGACGGCAGAAGGTCAATCGATGATCGCGGAAGACGGACCCGAGAGGCAGTTCATCCTCTGTAATCCGTCCTCGTTTTAGCAACATAGTCGTACCTCGAATACCTCGGGGGACTGCCCCTCCTCGTTGTTTTTCTCATCACGACCGCAGATCGCCGTGGATGCCCTCGTGTACGACGACTTTCAGACGCCGCCCGAACTTCGAACCGTCCCGGACCCGACGCCCCCAGCCAAGGGTGTGGTCCTGGAAGTAGCGGCAACCGGCCTCTGCCGAAGCGACTGGCACGGCTGGATGGGACACGACCCGATGATTGACGTCCCCAACGTGCCGGGACACGAGGTGGCCGGTGTCGTCGTGGACGTGGGGCCCGAGGTCGAGTCGTGGTCGCCCGGTTCCCGCGTAACCGTTCCCTTCGTCGGGGGCTGTGGCACCTGCTCCCAGTGTGCGGCGGGCCACCAGCAGGTCTGCCCGAATCAGTTCCAGCCCGGCTTTACGAGTTGGGGCTCCTTTGCGGAGTACGTGGCCATCGATTACGCCGATACGAATCTGGTTCACTTGCCCGAAGAGCTGGACCCCGTGACGGCGGCGAGCCTCGGGTGTCGGTTCGCCACTTCCTTTCGGGCCGTCGTCGACCAGGGAGACGTCTCTGCGGGCGACTGGGTGGCAGTACACGGGTGCGGCGGCATCGGCCTCTCGGCCGTCATGATTGCCGACGCGGTGGGCGCACAGGTCGTGGCCGTCGACATCGACGACGAGGCCCTCTCCCTCGCCACGCAGGTTGGCGCCACCACGACACTCCACGCCCGTGAGGTGGACGACGTCGTTGCGGCCGTTCGGGAATACACGAACGGAGGGGGGCACGTCTCGATCGACGCGCTCGGCTCGCCCGAAACCTCGTTCAACTCCGTTGCCAACCTGCGACGCCGCGGCACCCACGTCCAGGTCGGCCTCATGGTCGACGACCATCGCCACTCGCCCATCCCCATGGACCGGGTGATCGCCGAAGAACTCACCGTTCTCGGGACGCACGGCATGCAGGCCCATCGGTACCCCGCGCTGCTGGACATGGTGCAAAACGGCACCCTCCAGCCCGAAAAGCTCATACAGAACACCATTTCACTTTCGGAGGCAGGATCGGCCCTGACGACGATGGACGAAAACACAGCATCCGGAGTGACGGTCGTCGACACCTTCTCCTGAGCCTGTCATTCGACTCCGAGGTCAGTGTCACTCTACTCCGCCGCGAGCGCCTCTCACCACTTGCTTTCTTCTCCCGCACCTCCTTTTATCGTGGTACGAGGCAGGGGGCAGCTCTCGATGTCATTTTAAAAACCATTTTCCGATGGAGGCTCCCATGAACATCAAGGCATCTCTTCTGTCGTTATTCCTCTTCTTGCTCGTTCTCCCCGTGTCGGGCCAGGACTTCGCCGTCGAGCAGCTCGAGGAGTCGCCCCGGCATCACGAATGGGTGACGGTTTCGGCGCCGGGCGACCGAACCGTCCACAGCTTCGTCGCCTACCCCGAGCGCGAGGAGAGCACGCCGGCCGTCATCGTCATCCACGAGAATCGGGGGCTTACGGACTGGGTGCGGAGCGCCGCCGACCAGGTCGCCGCAGCCGGATACATCGCCATTGCTCCGGATCTGCTCTCGGAGTTTGACAGTGAACACGAACGAACGAGCGATTTCGAAAGCTCCGACGCCGCCCGTTCTGCAATCTACGAGCTGGACGGCGAGCAGGTGATAGCGGATCTTCAGGCCGTGCAGGAGCACGTGGCTCAAATGCCGGCCTCCAACGGAACCACGGCCGTCATGGGCTTCTGCTGGGGCGGCTCGCAAACCTTCCGCTTTGCCACATACGCCTCCGATCTCTCGGCGGCCCTCGTCTTTTATGGAACCGCGCCCGAGGACGAGGCACGCATTCAAAACATCTCGGCCCCCGTGTACGGCTTTTACGGCGAGAACGACGAACGCGTCAACTCGACGATTCCCCGCACGGAGGCGCTCATGCAGACACACGGAAACGCCTACGAGTACGAAATCTATGACGGCGCCGGGCACGCCTTCATGCGCCGAGGGGACGACCCGGAAGGGTCCCCCGAACACCGGCAGGCCCGCGACGAGGCGTGGGACCGCGTCAAGCAGATCCTGTCGGACCTCGAATAGGGGAGTCGATTTCTCAAGTCTGACCGAAGAGGAGGGATTCCCCCCACCGAACGGCCGTCGAACCTATTGGAGCGTACACCTTACAACCAATAGCCCCTCGTTGAGCCTCCTTTGCCCCGATACGGTTCCTCCATGGCCGACGCCCCGTCCCGCGACGCCTCAACGTTTCTCCACCCCGCAAGCGGTGCACTCATCCTGGGGCTCGACTGGCTTCTCTTCTCGGGAAATATCGCCACGCTCGGCCTCTCCACCGTTGCGTCCGTCGGAACGGGGTTCCTCTTGGGCGGAGTGGGCACCGGCTGGATTCAGTACCGCTACGGAGGCGACCATTTCGGCACCAGCCTCACAAAGGGGATCCTGGGCGGCCTGACGGTCGGCCTCCCTCTCCCGGTCGCCGGAACCGCCGTCGGAGGGGGCGTTCTCGCCCTCAGTGGGCTCAACCAACTTTGGGGGTCCTCCTCGCAACCGACCGACGACACCAAGTCCCTCGATCGATAGCCTTCTCCTCTCAGGACCGGTCGTACCAGGGATTCGTCGCTGGCTGCTCGCGGCCGTCGTGCACCGCACTGTAGCGCACGTAATTGTCGGCCCCTTCCCGAATCGAGGCGACCTCTTCATCCGTGAGCTCGCGCACCACCTCGGCGGGCTGTCCCAACACCAGGGAGCGAGGCGGCACCTCCGTCCCTTTCGTCACCAATGCCTGTGCCCCCACGATGCTGTGCCGTCCAATGACGGCGTGATCCAGGACCGTGGCTCCCATCCCAATCAGCACCTCGTCCTCAACGGTGCATCCGTGGATAATGGCGCCGTGTCCAATCGTTACGCGCGCCCCAATGTCCGTCGGCGCAGTCCCGTGGGTCACGTGGATGACGGTGTTGTCCTGCACGTTCGTTTCCTTCCCAATTCGGATCCAGTTGACGTCCCCTCGTACCGTGCAATGATGCCAGATGCTGGCCCTCTTCCCGAGGGTGACGTCTCCAAGAACGACCGCCGTGTCGGCGATGTAATTTGTGTCGTCGTAGTCGGGCTCAGAGCCGAGAAAAGAGCGCACCATAAGAGAAAGGAGTCGGTGAAAGAGGATCGAGATCAATCTAGAAGACAGAACTCAGAAGGTACAAGACATCAGGGTTCTTGGGCCGCTCGCGGACTGCCGAACGTCCAAGGGATTGGTCACTCCCCTTCTTTCTCTCCGATCTCCCCGAGGTCAACGCCTTGTCCCTCCTCGTTCACCGGAATGAGATGGGACCCTTCGTTCGAGGAACTCGACGGGGGCGATCGGTGCCCGCATGAAACGCAGAAGGCCCGGGTTCCAGAGAAAACAGTGCCCGTGAAGCCTACACCTCGAATCGAACAAAAACTGTAACAGCTCCTGCCTGTAAAGCGAGATCGGAAAAAAGCATCGAGAAGACCGAAAGAAAGAGCCCCAAGGGTTCGGACGCAGGCACGGTGTTGCCGTTTCTGGGAAAAAAGATCGGAGAGTATTTCATTTTGGGACGCGCGAGCACTTCGCGCTAGAACGCTTGCGCTCCTACAGGGGAGTAATTCTCGGCAACACTCGATTCATTTCATGATTAGATGTAAATGGGTCTCGTGCGTGCTTGGCTCCTTTCTTCTCGGGCGTTGTGACTTTTGAGGGTCCTTCTTCGTTGCTAAACTCTCTCCCCACCCCGATCAGTAAGTCCTCCGTAGGTGCCCGACCCCCTGCGGCTGTTCCCACGTCTCCTTGTCCGTTGTTCAGTTTCATCGCAAGACGTGACTGATTTTCGTGGGAGGAGCCTGTGTTGACCCGGCAGCGTACTCACAAATAATTTCTACATCGCTATGCCGCCTTCTTCATCCCCACGCGTCTTCATCGTCGACGACCACCCCATCATCCGGCATGAATTCCGCCGGCTCTTAGAAAATGAAGGGACCTTTGTCGTCGATGGGGAAGCGGGCTCTGGAGCAGAAACCATGCAGATCTTCCCGAAGACGGACGTCGATCTCGCCATCGTCGACATCTCAATGAAGGACATGGATGGACTCGAACTGACCCGTCGCCTCAAAGAGGTGAATCCCGACGTGCAGGTCCTGATCGTCTCCATGCACGGAGAAACGCGATACGTAAAGGAAGCCCTGAGCTCCGGAGCAAAGGGGTACGTCCTCAAAGACAATGTCCACGAAGTCCTCCTCGAAGCGGCCCATACAGTGACTTCGGGAGAACAGTATCTCTGTGACGACCTGGCAGAGCAAATCGACGCCTGATCGTAGGGAGACCGGAAGTCAAGGGCTCGAACACGGGTCCCTGTCCGCGAACTGCTTCACTTCCTCCGGCTCCTGCTCCGACGGAGGGCTTCCGGGGCCCCGAGGCACGAACGAAAACAGGTTCTCAATCAGAAAGCTTTTCTTTCATCTCCGACAGCTTCATCAGCGCTTCGACGGGGGTAATTCGGTTCGGGTCGACCTCGTCGAGCATGTCCTTGAGCTCCTCGGCCACCGGATCTGGCTGGGCAAAGAGGTGCATTTGGTTGGCCTGGCTGTCCTCGAGGTCGGGCACCGCGTCGGCGTCGGCCTTGCGAGCGGCCATGCCGTCGCCCGACGGCTCCCCCTCCACCATTTCGAGCTGCTGGCTTTCCAGGTTGTGGAGCACCTCTCGGGCCCGGGCAATCACGGCATCCGGTAGGCCCGCCATCCTCGCCACCTCGATGCCGTAGGAATGATCGGCCCCGCCCGGAATGAGCTTGCGGAGGAAGACGATTTCCCCTTCGTGCTCGCTCACCTGGATGCGGTAGTTGTGGACCCGCTCCAGGCGCTCGGCCATGGCATTGAGTTCGTGGTAGTGTGTGGCAAAGAGGGTTCGCGCCGAGACCTCGGGCCGCTCGTGCAGGTACTCCACGATGGCCCACGCGATGGACAATCCATCGAACGTAGAGGTGCCGCGTCCGACCTCGTCGAACAGGATGAGGGAGCGAGCCGTGGCGTTGTTGAGAATGTTGGCCGCCTCGTTCATCTCCACCAGAAACGTGCTCTCTCCCGCAGCGAGGTTGTCGGAGGCACCGACGCGGGTGAAGATGCGATCGACGACGCCGACGTGGGCTGCATCGGCCGGCACGAAGGAGCCGACCTGGGCGAGCAGCGTGATGAGGCCCACCTGCCGCAGAGCTACGCTCTTGCCCGCCATGTTGGGCCCCGTGATGATGAGGATCTGTTCGTCGTCGGGATCGACGTAGACGTCGTTCGGAATGAACGGATCCCCCGGAGGGAGCGTCTGCTCCACCACCGGGTGGCGGCCCTCCTCGATGTCGATGGTGAGGCTGTCGTCGACCGACGGTCGAACGTAGTCGTGGTCGTCGGCGACTTCTGCCAGGCCGGCAAAGCAGTCGAGTTGCGCGAGCAGCTCGGCATTCTCCTGAAGCGCCGGCGTTTGCTCGGCAATTTGGTCACGAAGCTCGTTGAAGAGCTCCTGCTCGAGCGTCTCGATCTTCTCTTCCGCCGTCAGAATTTTTTCCTCCATCTCCTTCAGCTCCGGCGTCACGTAGCGCTCGGAGTTGACGAGGGTTTGCTTCCGGATGTAGTCGTCGGGCACCTTGTCGGCGTGTGTGTCCGTGACCTCCAGGTAGTAGCCAAAGACCTTGTTGAACCCGACCTTGAGCGAGGGAATGTCGGTGCGCTTACTCTCTTCCTTCTCCAGGTTGGCCACCCAGTCCTTGCCCTCCTTGGCGATGGTTCGGAGTTCATCCAGTTCCTCGGAGTAGCCGTCCCGGATGAGCCCCCCCTCGCTGATCTTGGCGGGCGGATCGTCGACGAGGGCGCTCTGTATCTGATCGACGATGTCGGGACAGGGGTTCAGGCGATCCTCGAGGGTGTCGAGCACGGAGCATCCCGTCCCTTCGAGAATCTCTTTAAGGGCGGGAAGACGACGGAGGGTCAGCTTTATCTGGATGAGGTCTCCCGGAGAGGCCCGGCCCGTCGCCACCTTGCCGGCCAGACGTTCGAGGTCGCCCATCTGGCCCAGCTCGTCGCGCAGCTCGTCCCGCAGGGGGCGATCCTCGACGAACGCCTCCACGGCGTCGAGTCGATGTTGAATGCGGTCGACCTCCCGCAAGGGACGCACCAGCCACGCCCGCAGGCGGCGCCCCCCCATGGGCGTTTCCGTCTCGTCGAGGATGCTCACGAGCGTCCCCTCGTGCCCGTCCTCCTGCAGCGAGGTGACCAGTTCGAGGTTCCGCTTGGTCTGGGGATCGAGGGCAATGTGCTCCTCCTTCGAGTATCGTTTGATCTTCCGGACGTGGGGAAGTTTTCCCTTTTGGGTTTCCCCGAGATAATAGAGGGCCGCTCCCGCCGCGACCACGCCGAGGTCCAGGTCGTCGACGCCGAAGCCCTTGAGTGAATGCGTTTCGAAGTGCTCCAGCAACGTCTGGTAGGCAAAGTCATACTTGAAGACCCAGTCCTCCTGCGGGGTCACCGTGAAGGTGAGCTCCCGCAGGTGCTCCTGCAGGCGGTCCTCCTGGCGCTTGTCGAGAATGACCTCGGAGGGAGCCACCGTCTGAATCAGATCTTCCAGCTGGTTGACGGGGGCCTCCGTCACACTGAACTCTCCCGTCGTGGCGTCGATGAAGGCAAAGCCCATCCGGTCTGTGTCCCGCCCGGTCCCAAAATGAATGGCCGCCAGAAAGTTGGACTGTTTGGGGTTGAGAAGCTGGTCGTGGAAGGAAACCCCCGGCGTGACGACTTCCACCACGTCTCGGTCGACGACCTTCCCACTGGAGGTATCCGGATCCTCCACCTGTTCGCAGATGGCGACGCGAAGGCCCGACCGGATGAGCTTGGGCAGGTGACTGTCGATGGCGTGGTGGGGAAACCCAGCCATTGGGACGTCGTCGGCGTCTCCGTTGTTACGCTCGGTGAGCGTGATGCCCAGAAGACGGCTCACCGTCTTCGCATCGTCATCGAAGGTCTCGTAGAAATCGCCCATGCGGAAGAGGAGGATCGCCTGGGGATGGCGGTCCTTAATCGCGTAATACTGCCGCATGAGGGGCGTCCGCCCGCGCTGAGTGGTGCTGGATTGCGCCATATGGGATCCGTGGTCGTGAGAAGAGAGGGGAGTGCAACTGTGACAGGCTCACGTCACAAACTATCCGGACACACCCCAAATCACAACGTCTCTGCTGAGGATGAACGGATAGAGGGAAAAAGAATGGAGGTGTGCCCAGTTTCACTTGTCAGAGACCCGATAGCGACACGAACCCCTTTCAAGCAGCTGTTCACCTCAGCACCCGTTGTGGAGCCTCCTCACTGGTTTCTCGTCAACTGGTGACGACACGCACGCAGAGAAGTGAACTCCTCGTAGAAATCAGCAACCAAACAATTTACGATTGGAAATCCTTATCGCCGCTGAAGCACCTGCAGTTTCCGCTGAAGGTCTCGTTTCCGCGCCGCGACCAGGGCCTCGAGGTCGCTCGACTGATGAACGGCCTCGTAGGCTTCTGAGGCCCGCAGCCGCTCAATGGAGGCTTCGAGGGCAGTGACGGCCCGGCGGAGATCCTCTTCTCCCGACGCCCCTGCAGCCTCTGCAGAGGCCGTCGGACGGGTGGGGAACCCCCACTCCTGAAGTGCCTCGGCGATGTTTTCGACTGCAGAAGGGTGGCCCTCCTGATAGGCCGACTCGAGGGCCTGAAAGGTTGCTGCGGCCTCCTCTCGATAGGAGTCGGGCACCGCGTCCGGGTGGCACTCTTTGCTGGCACGCCGATAGAGCCCTTTGAGATTTTCCCGACTCGACGGAGGGGACGTGTGTTCTTCCCGGAACGACTCGTAGGCCCGCTGGGCGTCGTGATAGGCATTCCGGAGCCGAGCACTCCGCATGTACACCTGAGCCGCCTCCTTGAGGCGCTCTTTCTGCAATCGAAGCACTTCTTCCTGGAGCGGTGCAATCTCCTCGTGGTAGGCGTCCTGCAGAGCGTGCACCTGCTGCTCGAGCTCTGCCTTTTCCCGTTGCCGACGGGCCAGCAGAGAGCGAAGCTCTCGGAGGTCCTGGGGCTTCGTGCTCACGGCGGCGAGAGGACTTGTTGCTAGCTCTGCTTCTCCCTAAATTTAACGACGGATCCATTTCGGAAGATCCAGCGTCTTCCTTTTGTCGACCGAGGTTGTCGTCGGCAACATTCCCACCCCTCTTTGTGCCTGACCAATTCTTTTTTTGCCTATGTACGATACGATCATGGTCGCCGTCGACATGTCCAGTGCCAACGAGCACGTGCTCCGAAAGGCGCAACAGCTGGGCACCCCCGGCGAAACGGAGATCCTGCTCCTCCACGTCATCGAAACCCTCCAGGACGACGAGCCCGGAGAAATGGACGACTTCTACGAGGAGCTTCGCGAGGAAGCCGACGAAAAGATGAAGGCGTGGGCCGGGGAGCTTGCGGATGAGGGATTTGAGGTCCAGGCCGCCATCACGTACGGAGAGCGCGGCCCCGAAATTACCCGCGTCGCCGACGAGAAGGACGTGGACTTGGTCGTCCTCCGCTCTCACAAAATCAACCGGGACGACCCAGAAACCAGCGTCGGGACCGTCAGCCACCAGGTGGCCGTGTTTGCTCCGTGCTCGGTCCTTCTCGTGCGCACAGACGGCACTCGCTAAAGCGTTTCATGGGCTGAGTGAAATCAATTCGGACACACGTTGCTCTGTCCACACCCTTGGTCCCGAACGAGACGGCCCGCCCGACAGCCCCCCTTCGACCCAGGGAACGTTTCAGCCCCCTGCCTCTTGAGTGGGGGGACGCT
>CAYXAD010000046.1:0-1185 GCA_964462965.1 uncultured Salinivenus sp. | reverse complement strand
CCAGGGAACGTTTCAGCCCCCTGCCTCTTGAGTGGGGGGACGCTTTGGGTCTCCCCTCGGAACCCCGGTCCCTACTTTTGTTGCACCGGCCTTCTTCTGATCGGCTATGGTCTACGGCATCACTGGAAATCCAACCAAGCAAGACCTGTGGCAGCCCGTAGCCCAGTTGATCCGCGAGCTCACCGGTCGAGGGCTCGACTTTTGGATCCACGAGCCCATTGCAACGGGCCTTCAGAATCGGAACTTGCTCGACGCTTCTCCCAGTCAGGAGCAGGTGCTGACCGATATCGCTCAGTCGAGTGACGTGGTCCTCTCGTTTGGGGGCGACGGCACCCTCCTGCGCACTGCCCACCAGACGGGTCCCAATGATACCCCCCTCCTCGGGGTCAATATCGGCCGCCTCGGGTTCCTCGCAAACTTGGAGATTGACCAACTCCCGGAGGCAATCGATGCCCTCGAGCAGGGCCGCTACACCGTCGAAGAGCGAATGGTGCTCGAAGCCAAGGTCAAGGATCATCCGGAGGCCACGAAGAAATGGGCCCTCAACGAGTTCGTGATCGATCGGAGTGGGGACGCGGGCCTCATCAAAATCGAGGTCGACGTCGACGATACGCCCCTCAACACGTACTGGGCGGACGGCCTCATTATGGCCACCCCGACCGGCTCCACGGCGTATTCTCTCTCCACGGGGGGCCCCATCATTGCTCCCGGCGTGAACGCAGTCATTCTCACCCCCATCGCCCCTCACACCCTGACCGTCCGTCCCATCGTCCTCCCCGGGGAGGTTACCATCAGCTGCCGGGTCGTCGGCGAGGCCGACTCGTACGTCTTTGCGGCGGATGGCCGAAGCACCCATTTCGAGGAGCAGGATGGAGAGTTTGTCGTGCAGCGCGCCCCCCACACTGTGAACCTCATTAAGCTCTCGGGCCAACACTTTTTCCACACACTCAGGTCGAAACTGATGTGGGGCGCCCACCGTTCTGAATGACCCTGCGAGAAGGGGGGGTCCTTCGAGCGTGAAGCCTCTCTTTCCCCGCGGTGAAGGGGGCATGAAACCCCACCCTCCCCCATTGACAGCCCTTCGACGGGCCGGTACGTTCTCTTGTCCCGGCACTCATAGATTGCCAGGTCGACGATGGGTCAGGTAGCTCAGGTGGTAGAGCAACGGCCTGAAAAGCCGTGTGT
>CAYXAD010000045.1:0-18348 GCA_964462965.1 uncultured Salinivenus sp. | reverse complement strand
ACAGGGCCCAACGGATTTTAAGTCCGTTGCGTCTACCAATTCCGCCACTCCGGCAGAAAGCGGGCAAGCTGAACAACCAGTTTCTCAACGCCCCGAGGGGGCAAGAGATTCAGGCTTGGCGATCCCTTCACCTCCCGGCCGTTCGTCCGTCGGAGGACTTTCTGCAAGTCTCTATTGCCACGCTGCAACGACCGACTTCTCCAGCACCCACGGCGGCCTCTTCTCCCGCACGATCGAGCGGGGGCCGACCGTCCGATTGGGCGCCGCGGACGGTTCGTCGAAGCCCACAGAACAGTGCTCTCGACGCTGCCCCCCGAAGAGTCTTGGCCTGCCGTTTGTCCCAGGGAGCGCGCCCCCGTGCTGAGTAGAAAAGGATGCCCCCCTCAGAGCCCTGCCCACCTGCAGCCCCAATCGCGCCGGCGGACCATCTAGCAGGAGGAGCACAGCTCCATGGCCTCCGGGCCCCTCTTGACCCCGATCGTCCGAGGACGGCCCGGCCCGCACCCGGGCAAAATGGAACGGGCAAGGTAGAAAGGCAATGCCGCGAGAAATTCCTCCCGGCTGTCCAGGTCCTCCAGATCCAGAGGGACGGAGCAATGATGAGCTGCTACACCCCGTCTGTGTGGCCTCAACCCAGAAATATCTTCCTGAACCCTCTAATGGATAGGTAGAGCGTACACGTTTCGACGGATTCTACCCCGAAATAATCGGGGCCATCCCCAATTCTCCGTTTTACGTGCCCGCCCCAGACCGGGATCGGTCTCCGAGTGCCCCCCCTGGCACGGTGTTTTCTAATGTATAGGATGGCGCAAACAATCCAAGCTTATGGAGCAACGCCTTGTCCAGATACGGGTGGTTTCTTTCGATTCTCGTCGCCCTCGGGGCGACTCTATTCTTAACTCAGTGCGGACCTGCAACCTCCTCCCCCCCCTCGGTCGAGCCCGATCCAGAGGTTCGAGCGTTCGAAGTGTTTCGGGCCGAAGAGATTGAAGGGCCCTCTCTTCCCGATCCGGTGAAGGTCCTCAAGGACGGCGCCCATCCGGGCTTCATGCTCGTCCACGAATACAAGGTGAACTTGAGAGAGGGAGACAACCTGTTCACCCCAACGGGAGATACGTCGATGGCCTGGGTACAGCATCGGTACACCGACGAGACACAAGTCGCCCCCCAGGCCGAATTCGTCGACCACCTCCTGATGTGCTATCCCGAAACCCTCCCCGACGGCCTTCAGTCAAAGCACATCTTTCCGAACGCCGAGGGAATCATCTATCTGTACTCGCTCCCTGGAAAGCCGGTATACATTGCTTCCCCCCTCAAGGCGAAGAACGGACGCCAGCTACTCGATAGCTTAAAGTCGGTGCGCTCCAGGACTCCGAGCCTTGCTGAGCAGTCCCACTCTCCCTCAGAAGGCTCCACGCAGGCGTTAGACGATGCTTCCCAGTGAGCGTCGCTGTCCCACCCAAACATAGAAATGGGGACCTCCTCCATTACAGAGAAGGCCCCCATCTGCTGCTGAATTTAAGCGAGAGAGGCTAGAGCGTCGACGGTTCGTAGTACAGAACCACCTCGCCTTCACCGCTTGCGTTTACGGCAACGACGTCGTCAACGCTCACATCGTTCTGGGTTTCCTCCTCCAGCGCGCTTTGGACCGTTTGATTCCCTTCCAAGGCCGTATGCAGCTCATCAGTATTGGCCTGGTTGATCGCCTCATCGAGCCGTTGCTTCTGGGTGTCGTCGAGGCCCTGTCGAAGGTCCTCAACGTTGACCAACTCGACGTTTTGAATGTCCTGCTGCTTGAGGGCCTGAATCTGTTCCTCACTGTTGTTGAGCGCGTCAATCAACTGGGTAAAGCTTTCCTGGCCACCCATCGGTGCGCGCTCCTCCTCGTCTTCTTGGGCCATAGCACTGTTCGGCACGGCCACTAGTCCAGCGAGGGCAAGAAAGAGGGCGACAAAAGATACTCGTCGAATCGTCATAGGTCATTGAATTGGTTGTTTGAGAGTTCAGCGCTTTCGAAGGATCACCTCTCGTGAAGGCTCCCCTTCCGAACGTCCGCCGTTGAACGGGTTGTGGCACGCAGCGTCTGAAGGCGCCGACAGTTGCTCACCCCTCTGACGGAATGTTTTCGGAACGCCTCCTTCGAGCTCGTGCCCGGGGCGTACCCTGTGGACACGATCCATCCGGAGTGTCCCGAAAAGCGGTTCGGTTAGACCTCTTCTGGCGAGACGGGTTGCAAAAGTTGCCCTCTGATTACCAGGAAATCTCTCGTTAGAATGAATGTGAATAGCTGCTTCCACGGGCGAATCGCAGCGTCAGCGGACCGGACTGGAACCCGTTCTGGAGCTCATCGGGCGGGCCGTGAGAGGGCGCCTCGGCTCGAGGGGTCTCGATGCGGAAGATCGAGAATACGCGAGAAGCCTCGGAAGGAACGTGATCCGTCTGTTGTCTGCTTCCCCCCTGACGTAGGGACGCATCTCGAGCGGACCCCGACCGCGGTCGATGGACGTCGAGACAAGAAAGAAATGACTGACGAAATAAATCTAACCGGGGCGGGCGGAAACGTCCCAGGCGGGCGCGAACCGACGGGCTACGGTGCAGAAAGACCTGGATTGATCTCGCGTCCCCGCCAATCGCCCGGCGTCCCGAAGGGGTAGAGGCGGTCGATCGGAGCATGCTCGTACTCCAGCGCATCGAGCCGTACCGTCCCGAACCAGTCGCCCGGTGCATCCACGATAATGTTCGTCGGCGCATAGCCAGTTTCGTCGAAGCCGCGGCGGAAGTGCACGCGGGTCTTAGACACGAACACCTGGTAGTCGTCCGGCTCGATGGGCCCAAAGCGAAGCTCCCAGGGAGTCCGCGTCTGCTGATAAGCCGGCACCAGAATGATGGTATTGTTGGTGCCAAAGTCGATCGCCGCCACCCGGTCGTATCCCCAGCGCTCCCCGCGCCAGGCGAGAGTGCCCTCCAGGTGTACGGGCTCGCCGGCTTGCTCGCCCGTGTACCCCCCGACCCGTCCCTCGAAGCGATCGCCGGGCTGGAGGTCTTCCTCCCAGATTCGATCGAGCGTGGGCTCTGCGGTGAGAGAGGCATACAAAACGCCATTGACGTCCTGATCGATCAGCTCCCGAAGGGTCCACGTCGCGTCCCCCGGGCGATCCCAGTAGTCGGCCAGAACGACGGGCGTCTCGCCCTCTTGAATCGCGGACCGTGCCTGTCGAACGGCCGCCTCCGGCTGCGGGTAATCGCCGTGGGCGAAATCCTCCCGAACCCGCCAGATAAAATCCGCCATGTCGCTTGCAATGCTGTCAGCGAGCGCCGGATCGTCATTCGTCATCACGTGCACGGTGGTCCCCACGTCCGGGACGTCGGACCAGGGGAAGCCGTAGAAGACGCTCACGTAGGCCTCGTTGGCCCGCGACTCCCACCGACGTGCTCGTTCCATAATGTCCATGGACGGAGACTGACCGGTCCACTGAAGCACCGTCGCCGTAAGGAGGGGCGGCTTTCGGGTGGCCGTGGTCGGCTCGTAGTCCCCCCGCATCACTTGTCGAAGGTAGCGGGCGGCCCGCTCGCCCTGCAAATAGGTATCGTAGTGCGGATAGCGTTTCGTCACGAAGGCTCCGTCGGCCCACTCCAGAAAGCGACCGTCCTCATTTCCGTGCAGGTCGAAGGTCCCCACGATGGGCACGTCCTCGCCCACCACCTTGCGAAAGCGGCGGGCGATCTCGGCTTCGGGCCGGGGCACGTTTCGAACCGCCATGGCACCGTGGAGCGAGAGGTAGACCCCGTCCACCGGCATCTGTTCGCGGAGGTCCTCCAGCATGCGATCGACGAAGTGATCAAAGGCCTCTTCGGTATTCCAGCTTCGGGACGACCCGCCCCAGACTCCGGCCGGTGAAGTGAGCCCCACCAGGTCGAGGTCGCCGTACTCCTCGGACCGATGGACAAACCCGCCGATGAAGCCCCCGTCTCGATCGAGCAGCTCCTCGCCGGTGTACGGCTCACGCTGTCGGGTCCAGGCCTCGATGCCCGCGTCGTCTCCGGGGCAGAAGGTACAGGTTTCGTGTGAGAAGTGGGCCACCGCAACGCGAAACGTGTCACTCTGAGCCGTCACGGGCCGAGGGGCCCAAAGCGCCAGCAGGAGAAAGAGGCCCCCAAGCAGGGCGCTTCTCGCTGCTCGACGGAGCATCGACACGTAGTCCCGTTCTCCGTCTCCAACGGCTCGCCCACTTTCTCGACCGGAGATGGAGGGCGGGGTCGACCTCGCAAGCATAGTGTCGTGTGGTACTATTCAAACGAGATGAAAACCGTGGGCAGGGGGGTTCTCGAGAGCCGATGAGGACGCCCCTCCCCCTGCCGGTATGGTAAGAGACGAGAGGCGAAAGAGACAATCCCACACTAATGGGGAGACGCGTTCCAAGGAACGGCGGGATCCTGGCTCTCTCGTCTGTCCCCTCCTTTGTGTTCCTCGAAACTTGCGGCTCGAGCCGTGGTCTCGACTCGCCGATCCTCACGACCGCCTCCCCTCGGCCTCCCCCCCGACCAAGGAACCTTCCCTCCCCCCACCGATTGACGGGGTCCCGATTTTTGTGCAGTGGCCCGACCTTCGATTGTGTCCCTCGATTCGTCCCTCGCTCCGCTCCGCGAACAGGTGCAGAACCTCCTGCCTCGTGCACACGTGCCGTTTTCCGAAACCCCCGTGGCGGCAGGACTTCTCCTCGAGGACGGAACCTGGGTCCCCGGAGTGCGGGTCGAGAGTGCCTCCTACTCTCTGACCCTTCCGGCCCTGATCAATGCGTACACGACCGTGGTGACCGCACAGCGTGCCTCTGAGGTCGTCGCCTTTGTACTCTCGCGACCCTTTCGCCCCGAAGAGTCGCTCTACGTCGAAGAGCTGCCGCACGGCCCCTACAAGGCCTACGCCGACGACGTCTGGCTGCGGGCTCCGAAGGAGCCGAATGGAGCTCTCCCCTCCGTCGACACTCGTCTCTCTCCCGACGTTGAGCCCACGGTAGACACTCCCGACGACGGAATCGAGGCGGCTCGTCGCATCGCCGACGCGGCATACGTGCCGTCCTCGGAGTATCCGGTGGGCGCTCTTCTCGAGCTCGAGGACGGCCGCTTTCTACCGGGGGTCAACGTCGAACATCCCGACTGGGCCCGCATTCTCTGTGCCGAGCGAAATGCCCTCGGCACCGCCCTGTCGTACGCCGCCGCCTCGCCGCAACGACTCTTTTTGAGTTGCCCGAAGGACCCGGAGGGCACGCCCTGTGGGGCCTGCCGGCAGCTACTGGCGGAACTCGCCCCAGAGATGCCCCTTTGGTTGGATCGGCATCACGAACCTCCCGAGAAAACCACCATCTCCGCCCTGCTACCCGGCTCGTTTCGCGGCAGTGCGCTCCTCGAAAAGCCATAACTCTCTCCTCTCTCTGGACGCAGTCCGCCCACCTGCAGGCGCTCCTGGAGGATCTACCGACGTTGGCGATCAATAAGCGGTCTTCTGTATGCTCCTGTACTTTCTGCTCTTCCTCCTGGGCCTCGTCTTTCTCTATATTGGGGCCGAAGGCCTCGTCCAAGGGGCGTCGAGCATCGCTCTACAGTACGGCATTCGTCCGGTCGTGGTGGGCCTCACGGTCGTCGCCCTGGGTACCTCCATGCCGGAGTTCCTCGTCAACTTCTTTGCGCTCTTCACGGGGGAGTCCTCGCTGGCCCTCGGCAATATTATCGGTTCCAACATTAGCAACGTGGCGCTCATCTTGGGCACCAGCGCCCTCCTCCTTCCTCTTACCGTCACGCCCCAGATTCTGCGACGCGAATATCCGGTCATGTTCGGCGTGATGGTGCTCTTCTACCTCTGTGCGCTCGACGGTCGCATCGGAGCAGGGGACGGGATCTTGATGGTGCTCCTGCTGATCTTCCTCGGCGCGTATCTTTTCTACGACGCGCAACGTACAACCACCGCAGCCATCCTCGACGAGGTCGAAGGCGACCTCCAGTCGGCCGACCCCAAGATGTCTGCCCCGGCGAAAACCACCTACGTGGTGGGGGGAATGGTCGCACTCGCCCTGGGTGCCCACCTGATGGTGGACAACGCGGTGGCCATTGCCGACCTCATCGGAATCGATCACGTCATCATCGGGCTCACGATTGTGGCCATTGGCACGAGTCTGCCCGAACTTGCGGCATCGCTAGTGAGTGCTCTGAAAGAGGAATCCGACATGTCGGTCGGTAACGTCATGGGAAGCAACCTTTTGAACGTTCTCTTCGTCGTAGGAACCCTGTCCATCGTCGAGCCCATCGACGTCGACGCGCGTTCGATCACGCTTCACTTTCCAGTGATGCTTGCAATCTGTGCCCTCCTCCTTCCCCTCACCCTGACCCGCTACCGAATATCACGAATTGGAGGCGGCATCCTCCTGACGAGTTTTGTTGGGTACATGACGTATCTCCTTCTTCCGTATGTATAGCTCCCGACGTTTCCGCCTCCTGCCTGCTTCCGCTGTGAACGTATTCTGCCGTTGGACCGTCGTTCAGACGATGCCCTCCCCCGTTTGGCGGGGGCTGAGTGTGGTCCTGGCCGTCGCGCTGCTCCTGTGCCCGCTGTCGGTTCTCGCCGTCCCTGGGGCGGCAGATACGTCCGCCTCCCCGCAAAAATACTGGATCTTTTTGGACGAGCGACCCGGGAGCAAATCTTTGTCCCCGGAAGAGCGATGGACGCAGCCGGTGGCCCCGACGTACCAGCGCCGCCTTCGTGAAGAGGGCGTACGGCCGATCGTCCAGAGCCGCTGGCTTCACGCCGTGAGCGCTCGGCTCTCCTCTCCCCAGCGAACACAAATCGAACGGCTCCCCTTCGTTCAGTCGACGCAGCCCGTGGCCTCGGGAAAAGCCCTTTCCGCATCGGCGGCCCCTGCGATACGTCCCCTCGGGCTCCCGTGGGGCGACACCGGGAACGAGGGGGTAAACCCCGGCCGCTCGCGGGACCATCTCGCCCGAATCAACGCCCTGCAGCCGCTCGCGAGGGGCCTCGACGGACACGGCGTCCGCGTCGGCTTTCTCGACGCACACTTTCGGGGCCTCCGTCATCCGGCCTTTTCCTCCCTGCGACGGGAGGGACGCCTGCTCGGGCTCCGCAACTTCACAAATGGCCTGCAGTCGGGAAACCACGGATTGGCGGTGACCTCTCTCGCGGTCGGGCGCGAGGACGGATCCCTGGTGGGGCCTGCCTACGGCGCTGAGGTCCTGGGCGCCACCACGGAGTACACGCACTACGAGCGCAACGTCGAAGAGGACTTTTTCGTGGCCGGGCTCGAGTGGCTCCAGCGCAATGGGGTAGACGTGGTCAACGTGTCGATCGGATATACTCGATTCGACGACGGGGAACGTAGCTATGAGCCGGAGGACCTCGACGGCGACACGGCCGTCACGACCCGAGCCGTGGACCGGGCCGCCCAGCTCGGGGTGACGGTGGTGACCAGTGCCGGAAACAGCGGCTGTCAAACCCCCGACGGCTGCTGGTACTACGTGAACACGCCCGCCGATGCGGATTCGGTGATAACGGTGGGCGCCGTGGCCCCGGACTCCTCGCTTGCCCCCTTCAGCTCCCGAGGCCCCACCGCCGATGGGCGCATCAAACCGGACGTGGTCGTGCAGGGGCAGGAGCTGGTGGCCGCCTGGCAGGACGACGCCTACGCCCAGGTCGGGGGCACCTCCTTTGCCAGCCCTCAGGTTACCGGCATCGCGGCCTTGTTGCTGCAGGTGAATCCCGACCTCTCCCCCATGGACCTCCGTCGTCTCCTGCGTCAGACTGCCTCCCAGGCCAACCGCCCCGACTCCCTCCGAGGGTGGGGCGTCGTCAATGCCGAGGCGGCCCTTCGGACGGCCGAGTGGCAGGCGCGAGCCGCCCCACCCCCGAGCCTCGAAGCCGAGGCCGCCCATCCGATGCCGGCCTCGTCTCACGCAACCGTCCCGGTCCGCGCTCCCTCCGGCGCGTCCACGCTCGAGGTGACGGTGTTCGACGTCTACGGCCGGCCGGTGCACTCGACCCGGCGAGCCATTCATCCCGGGCCCAACTGGATCACTCTCTCCGTCAAGAGCCTGCCGCCCGGGCGCTACCGGTATCGCCTCCGAACCGACTCGGGAGACCAAACCACCGGACGGCTCTCTGTGGTCGAGGAGACCCCTCTAGCGGAGTAAACGCTCCGGTCGAATTCAATTGCCCAGGCCCGGGCGCTTACTGTTGCTGGCTGCCTCATTGAACACGAGAACCCTCAATACACGGCCTCTCCGTAGGAAGTAATCAGGTTCCCACCGACGTGCTATTGCCGTCCTGACGACCGTGGACCGCGGAAAGGACAGTACGTTCCGGCGGTCAGCCGACCGCCGTCCACCGTCACAGGGGTTCTACCTCGTAACGTGGGGCACTTCGTTAACTCGCCCTCCAGCAGAGGCCAAGCAGGATGGTCCTTCCGGGCGATTGGGGCTTCATCGCCCCCTTCTGAAACCTCTTCCCGGTCGATCCGGGTTCAAGCGTCGGGCGCGATGCCTCGGCGACCCAATTTTCTGCACCACTGTGGACTCGTATGAACATTTCTCTGGGATATAGTCCCTGGCTGCTCGCCCTGAGCGTACTCGTAGCCGGAGGCCTTACGTACTGGAGCTATCGGCGCACCATTCCCGAACTCAGCGCGAGCTGGCGCGGAGTGCTCGGAGCGCTCCGGTTTGGAGCCCTGGCACTTATCTGTTTCCTCCTCTTTGAACCCATCGTCCAACAGATCCAGCAGTCGGAGCACCCTCCCCTGCTTGCGGTCCTGATGGACGACAGTGAGAGCCTCCGCGTCGTAAGCGCCGACTCCGACACGCCCTCCGCCGCGGCTGCACAACGTGCAGTGCAGCCCGTCTTCGACGCCCTCGACGCAGGCCAGCGTCCGGGCACCACCCGCCTCTTTGCGTTTGATCGGTCCCTGCGATCGCTCTCCGCACAAACGACTGACTCTCTTTCGTTCGAGGGCTCCCGAACCGACGTCGCGCGAGCCCTTCAGGCCGTCCAGGACGAACTTCAGGGCGAAAATTTGCAGGGCGTCGTTCTGGTCTCGGACGGGCAATACAACACGGGGCAGAACCCCCTCCGGGTGGCCGATCGATATCCGGTTCCGATTCACACGGTCACCGTCGGCGACACCACCCGTCAGCGAGACCTCCTGGTCCAACGCGTGGCCACCAATGATCGTGCGTATCTCGATTCGGAGGTCCCGGTCCGCGCCGATCTGAGCGTCAAGGGGGGAACCGGGGAAACGGTAACCGTCACCCTCGAACGGGGGGGCGAGGTCCTCGACGCAACGGACCTGCAGGTCCCCGAAGGGACGGCGGAGGTCCCGGTCGACCTGACGTACGAGCCCCAATCTGTGGGAGTGCACGAACTAACGGTTCGCGTTTCCGAAATCCCCGGCGAAGCAACCACCCGCAACAATGCACGAACCACCTCGCTGCGAGTGCTCGACAGCAAGCGACAGGTTCTCGTGCTCGGAGCGGCCCCGTCGCCGAACTTCACCTCGATTCGTCGGGTCTTTGAGCGGAATGCCGACACGGAGGTGGTGGCCCGAGTCCCCCAACAGGACGGGAGCTTTTACGGGGGAGAGCTGCCGGAGGACCTTTCCGAGATCGACATCGTCGTCTGTGCCGGGTTTCCCAGCAGTGCCGTTTCAGCGGAAACGACACAACGCATTGCCGAGACCATCGACGAGGGCACCCCCGCGCTCTTTTTCCTCGACAAACAAACCGATCTCTCTGCGTGGAGCGACCATTTCGAGACCTTCCTTCCCGCGACGCCGGAAGGCACCAACGCCTCCTTTGCGGAACGGTCCTTCCAGGTGGCGGAGAACATGCGCCAGCACCCGATCTTCCGGATGAACGAGGGCGATCTGTCGCTCTTCGAGCAACTGCCCCCGTTGCTCGTGAGCGATGTGACGTGGTCCCCGACCCCGGACGCTCAAGTTCTGGCCACGGCCCCCCGTCCTGCCGGCAACACCGAAGATCCCCTGCTCGTGATTCGGCGTCGCGCCGGCCATCGCACCGCTGCCTTCCTCGGAAGCGGGCTGTGGCGATGGGCCCTCCTTCCGTCAGACCTGGAGACGGCGACGGACGCCTGGCCGTCGCTGGCCGCCAATTTGCTCCGATGGGTTGGCACCCAGGACGAGGATCAACCGGTTCAGGTCGAGCCGGTCACGACCACGTTCGAGGGAGGAGAACCGGTTGAATTTACGGGACAAGTGTACGACGAGAGCATGTCTCCCGTCTCAGACGCCACCGTAGAGCTGACGGTCACCGACTCGGCCGGCACGGAGTACCCCTACACCCTCGATCCACTCGGCAATGGGCGATACGAACTGGACGTGGGGCCGCTGCCGGACGGTCAGTACCGCTACGAAGCGGTGGCCTCTCAGGAGGGCACCGAACTGGGCACCGACGAGGGACAGTTTTCGGTTCGTCCCCTCCGTCTCGAGTATCAGGCCCCCCGTGCGGACGCGGTGACCATGCGGCAGATTGCCACCCGCTCCGGCGGCCAGGCCTACACCTCCAGCACGGTGTCGGACTTGCCCGCCAACCTCTCCAACAGCACCTCCTTCGCTCCGGAGGTCGTCGAGGAAACCTCCGAAGCTGAGCTCTGGCAACGATCCCTCTTTTTGGCCGTCATCCTCGCCCTCTTGGCTCTGGAATGGGGGCTCCGCAAGCGCCTGGGTCTCACGTAAGTGGTCGTTTTCCCTCGGCCTGCAGAGTGTCTCAATACGGCGAGCGAGGAAGCCTCGTCAATTCGGGGCTCGCAAACTCGTGTCTAAACCAGAGACGACGTGCTAGGCCTCCCGGGAGGAAGCACTCTTCATCGGTAGAACTTGGACACGGGACCCACAAGCGTACACCGTCCCCGAGGAATGCCCTGGTAGAAGCGCTCCTCCGACCGAATCTCACGTCCTCCCGACCCGTATACGTACGGACGGCCGATGTGTCGCCTATGACGCCTCGGCCGGAGCGCTCACTTCTCGAACGAGTCCGGCACTCTATGCTCTCCGACGTTACTCCTGAGGACCCCGCCCACCTGCCTGAACCGATTGCCACCATGAAGGGAGAGGACCACTCCCTTGCACAAGTGCTCGTCGCCATTCGTCGTCACCTCCACAAACACCCGGAGGTGGGCATGAATGAGCACGATACGTCCCGCTTTATCCGTCGAACCCTCGAAAGCTTTGGGCTCGACGTCCAGGGGCCGGTGGCCGGAACGGGCCTGTACGTCGACATCGAGGGCAATAACACGGGTGGGGCCGTCGGATACCGGGCCGACATCGATGCCTTGCCGGCACAAGACCAGAAACAGGTCTCTTATCGCTCCCAGCGGCCCAACGTGGCCCACCTCTGTGGACACGACGCGCACACGGCCATGGCCATTGGGGTCGCTCTTGCGTTGGATGCACCCCGGAACGAGCTTTCGGGCCGGGTCCGAGTATTTTTCCAACCCAACGAAGAAGGATTGCCGAGCGGCGCCCCGCTCATGGTTCGGTCCGGCATCCTCGAAGGCCTCGATGCCGTGTACGGCGTGCACGTCGATCCCACGCTGGACGTCGGTCGATACGGCCTCATCGTAGGTCCGGCGACGGCCTCCACCGACCGCTTCGACGTACTGGTGCGGCAGGAGGGCACCGGGCACTCGGCCCGCCCCCACGAAGGGATCGATACCGTGTGGCTCGCCTCCCAGCTCATGAATCAGTTTTACCAGGTCGTGGGCCGGGTGACGGACGCTCGCGATCCGAGTGTCCTCACCATCACAAAAATGAACGGCAGTGAGGCACACAACGTGATTCCCGAACAGGCCTCCTTCGGCGGAACCCTTCGAACGGTGAACCCCGAGGATCGTGAGACCATCCGAACCTTCATGCGAGAGACCACGGAACGCCTCGGCGAACTCCATCGAGCAACGATCGAGCTCGACTTCGAAGATGGGTCGCCGCCGGTCATGAACGACGAAACGGCGATCCAGAATGTCGCCGACACCATCCGCGACACGTTTGGCGAGCAGGCCATCCACCAAATCGGCCAGTCCAGCATGGGGGGCGAGGACTTTGCCCACTACCTCAAGCACGTTCCCGGGGCCTTCATTCGTGTGGGGACTGCCTCCGGTCCAGAAACGTGCTTTCCCCTTCACCACCATCGGTTCGACATCGATGAGACGCCCTTGGCTCCCACGGCTCGCCTGATGGCTCGCGTGCTCATGAACCACCTCGAAAGTGGGCTTACCGACAGCATTGGACCCACCCATTCCAAGTTTGCTACGTCCGGCAACGGCACCACTCAATCGCGTCGGTAAGTCGAGGGGGCCGGGGCCGCTCCTCTAACACGGAACGGATCCCGGCTCGCCCGAAAGGGGGTTGGTAAAGACCGTCACAGAGCAGGCTGTACTTCTGCCGTTCTAGAACCGGCTTAGGCCCTCTCGCACGGAGGACGTCGATGGCTGTGAAGACGAGCCCGCCCAGCGTGTACAACCGGCGGTCGATTGTGCCCGGAGGCCCGACCTGTCGACGACGGAGCCGGTAGCCCGTCCCTCGGCGGCCAAGAAGGAGTCTCGATGTGAGGGCCCCGCTCGTTCTTTTGCATGATTTCTCCCTCGCGTGTGCTCCTCCCCGAGGACTGCCTCCCCCGAACTGGTCCGATCGGTGATTCTCTCTTCAGCTCTATGTAGTAGGAGGTTTAATTTTTTATTTTGAGAGTTTCCTCTTGGGAGATTAACTTCTGATTCCACTTCAGGAAAGAAGGTCATTTCCCTAAAAACATTTCTTCTCTCGACGACATCTCTGGCCATGTCCCGTTTCCTCTTCGTAGGAGCGGTGGTCATCGGATTGGTCCCCTCCCCAGGGCAAGCGCAACCGGCCCCTGGAGACGTGGTGATTAACGAAGTCATGTACGCCCCGTCCCCCTCGACCAACGAGTTCATCGAACTCTACAACCGCTCCGAGGCTTCCGTCGACCTGAGTCAGCTTTCGTTTGCCGACGATCAGCTTGACTATACGCCCGTCGCTCAATCCGAAACGCTCTTGGCCCCCGACGACTACGTCGTTCTCGTCCGCGACCCTGGGGCCTTCGAGTCCGCGTTCCCCTCTGTCGAGTATCATACGCCCTCGGGCTGGGATGCACTTAACAATGGCGGCGACACGGTCTACTTGCGTCACACGGCGTCGAACACGGTGCTCGACTCGGTGCCGTACACGCCGAGTTGGGGAGGAAGTGACGGAGGGTCCCTCGAGCGGATCGATCCGCGAGGGCCGTCGGATCGTGCCGAAAATTTTGCCCCGTCGGAGGCCGGAGCAGGAGCGACCCCCGGAGCCGAAAACAGTGTGTACGACCCCGACGAGACCCCTCCCACGCTGGAAGCGGTGACTCCTTCTCCCGAAGGAGACTCGCTGACTGCAGTATTCTCTGAGCCGCTCCCCCTCTCTACGGTGTCGTCTGCGAGCTTCCACCTTGAAGGCCCCGATGCGCCCTCGGTTGTGGACGTCGTCACAGACGATAGCAGTCCGCCTCGCCAGGTTCAATGTGTACTGGGGTCGACCCTTTCGACCGGTTCCTACACCCTCGTCGCCACCGACATGGCAGATCAGCGCGGAAACGTTCGCAGCGAAACGCAGGCCACGTTTTCGTTTTTCGAACCGGACCGTCCACAGCCCGGCGAGATCGTCGTCTCTGAGGTCATGTATGCACCGACGGTCGCCTCGAGCGAATTTATCGAACTCTACAATGCATCGAACAAAACCTTCGACCTCGGAGACCTGGAGTACGCGGACGACAATCGCGACTACGCGTCCGTTGCCCCTCCGCTGACCCCGTTCGAACCGAACACCTACGTGGTGCTCGTCCGGGATTCCGCCGCCTTCGAGACGACCTACTCAGATACTGCACATCTTGCCCCCGGCGGCTGGGACGCCCTCAACAACGGAGGCGATATGCCTCTCGTCCGACATGCCTCCTCTGAAACCGTCCTCGACTCCGTCCCTTACGCTCCCTCGTGGGGCGGTGCAGAGGGAACCTCCCTCGAACGCATCGACCCGAGGGGCCCCTCCGACTCGCCCTCCAACTTTGCCTCCTCGACGGCCCCGCTCGGCGCCACACCGGGCGCCGAAAACAGCCGGCATGCCCCCGACACCTCGCCCCCGTCTCCCGTCTTCGCCGAACAAGTCGGGGATACCGCTGGACGGGTCTTCTTTAATGAGCCCTTACACCCCTCCCGCCTGCGCCCCGCCTCCTTTCAGTTGGACGACGTCACGATCACCAAAGTCCAGCTCCCCGTGGACAGCATCGTCCGACTTTCTTTTTCGGCGGCCCCGACAACCTCCGTTCTGACTGTCAAGAACGTGGAAGACCGCGTCGGGAATCCAATGGACGAAGTGACGATTCCCTTTGCCCATCGCCCGGTCCCAGAAGACATTGCGATCAACGAAATCCTCTACGATCCACGGGCCGACGACTTTGACGACCGTCCAAATCAAGTCGAATTCGTAGAGCTCCTCAACCGGACCGATCGCCCCTTGACGCTGAACGAGTGGACGCTCACGGACCGCCCCACAGAAGAGGGACAGGCGGATACCCTTCGAATGGGGCGTCCACGGGCCCTTCCCCCCGAGGGAATGGCCGTCGTTGCGGCCGCGCCCAAGGGAAGCTCAACCGCCTCGGAATCTCAACTCGCAGAGGCTTTCCCGAACGCCCCACTCACGGACGAGACGGTACGCTTTCTCCCGGTTCAGGCATCTCGCCTCGGCCTCGACAACGACGGAGATCTCGTCCGCCTGCATCGCGCCGATGGACAGCCTGTCGCAGAAGTTGACTTTGCCCCCGACTGGCACGCCGCTGGCGTGGCAGATCCGAAGGGGATTGCACTCGAGCGGATCAGTCCCAGAGCAAAAGCATCCGCGAAAGACAACTGGACGAGCAGCACAGCGGCCGATGGGGGCACGCCCGGAGCCTCGAATTCAGTACACATCGACCCAGAGAGTCCTCCCCCTGAAGACCCGGGCCTCACGATTGCGCCGAGCCCCTTCTCGATCGAACGAGACGGGGGAACGAGCATCCAGTATCGTCTCTCGGACGTGCCGAATTTGGTGCGGGTTCGAATTTATGATTCGCGGGGGCGGAAGGTGCGAACGCTAGAGGACGCTCGCCTCGCGGGACGCACTGGAGAACTCATCTGGAACGGTCGAAACGACGCGGGGCAGCGCGTTCGAATCGGGGTCTATGTGGTTCTATTCGAAGCCGTGCGCGCCGAGGAGGGAACGGTCCGCCGTTTTAAAGAACCGGTTGTCCTTGCTCGCCCTCTTAACTGACGAAATGTGCCCAATTGGGGAACAGGAGAATTGTCCCTATCGTTAATCAAATCGACGATACACAGTTACCCCCTGCGTTTTTTAGTACGCACGCCAGCGTTCCTTATGGCTGACGCTACCACCACGACTCCTGACACATCCGCAGAATCGGATACCCCCATCCAGATTAGTCCAAATGCCGCGAAAGAGATTCGGAAGATTATTCGGAAGAAAAGTATCCCGGACGGCTACGGTCTTCGGGTAGGCGTTCGCGGCGGTGGATGCTCCGGCATGAGTTACGTGCTCGGCTTTGACAAAAAGCGGGAGCACGATCAGGAGTTTGACCTGGACGGCATCACCGTCTACATGGATAAGCGACATGGTCTGTATCTCATGGGGACGACGATCAACTACCATGACGGGCTGAACGCTCGCGGCTTTACCTTCGAAAATCCCAATGCCACGGAAACGTGTGGTTGCGGGGCTAGCTTTGCTGCCTAATGGGCCCAGACGTCCCTTTTCCAACGACGACATCTCCCCTTCGGTCGTTGTTGGCCCCCGGTAGTTTTTCGCCCTATACGACTCCGATTTGGAGGGGCTTTCTCTTCGCCCATTGTGGATAACCGGGGAATGGCTCCTTTCTTTTTTTGGCGTGCTCCATTCGGACGGATTGCTGTGCTCCGGATGGTATACGAACGCAAGAGAGGAACAGAGCGCGCACAGGGATGGTTAGTGATCACGACGTGCTTCACGTCGTGGGGCAGGTGTGAGGAGCGACACCGTTCCGGATGATTTCCCTGTCCGTCCCCTTCGTGTAGGGCGCCGTCGTGGCGCTTTTGATTGTTCAATACGCTTGGTATGGAAGGTAATTTCTCTAATCGTGTCCGAGACGTTATATCCTATAGTCGCGAGGAGGCGATTCGTCTCGGTCATGACTACATTGGAACGGAGCACCTGCTGCTCGGCATCATCCGAGAGGGTGAAGGGATCGCCGTCAAGATCCTTCGCAACCTCGGATGCGACTTGCTTCAGCTCAAAGAGGCCGTGGAAGACACGGTCCGAAGCACGAGTAGCTCCACCTCGGTCGGCAACATTCCGCTGACCAAACAGGCCGAAAAGGTACTGAAGATCACGTACCTCGAAGCCAAACTCTACAAGAGCGATGTCATTGGGACGGAGCATCTGCTGCTTAGCCTGCTCCGCGACGATGAAAACATCGCCGCACAAATTTTGCAACAAGGATTTTCCGTAACTTACGACGCCGTGCGAAACGAACTAGACTCAATTATTAGCGGAAAGGCCTCCTCCTCAAGCGGCAGTAGCGGCTCTGGTGGTCGCCTGTCATCTGGATACGGACAAGAGAGTGGTGAAATGGAGAAGAGCAAAACCCCCGTGCTTGACAACTTCGGCCGTGACCTTACGGAACTCGCCGAAGAGAACGAACTCGACCCCATTATTGGCCGGGAAAAGGAAATCGAGCGGGTCGCTCAAGTCCTGAGCCGTCGCAAGAAAAACAATCCCGTCCTGATCGGTGAGCCCGGTGTGGGGAAAACCGCCATCGCCGAGGGCCTCGCCATGCGCATCGTCGAGCGCAAGGTGAGCCGGGTGCTGTACGATAAGCGCATCGTGACGCTCGACCTTGCCTCCCTCGTGGCCGGTACCAAGTACCGGGGCCAGTTCGAGGAGCGCATGAAAGCGGTCATGAAGGAGCTCGAGAAGAGCCCCGAGGTCGTTCTCTTCATCGACGAGATCCACACCATTGTCGGTGCCGGCGGTGCCTCCGGCAGTCTCGACGCGTCCAACATGTTCAAGCCGGCACTCGCTCGCGGCGACCTTCAGTGCATCGGAGCGACGACGCTCGACGAGTACCGGCAGAATATCGAGAAGGACGGTGCGCTCGACCGCCGTTTCCAGAAGATCATCGTCGATCCGTCGACGCCGGAGGAGACCAAAAACATTCTGGCAAACATCAAGACGCACTACGAGGACCACCACAACGTCCGGTACTCCGAAGAGGCCATTGACTTGGCGGTCCAGCTCAGCGACCGGTACATCACCGATCGCTTTCTGCCGGACAAGGCCATCGACGTGATGGACGAGGCCGGAGCCCGCGTTCACCTGTCGAACATTAAGGTTCCCCCTGAAATCCTCGAGCTCGAGGAAAAGATCGAAGACGTGCAGGAGGAAAAGAACCAGGTCGTCAAGAGCCAGCGCTTCGAAGAGGCGGCTCGCCTCCGCGACAAGGAGAAGACGCTCCAGGAGGAGCTCGAGCAGGCCAAGAAGGACTGGCAGGAGCGGGCCGAGACCGAAATCCACGACGTGACGTCCGAGGACATTGCACACGTGGTGGCCATGATGACCGGCATCCCGGTCGACAAGATTAGCGAGCCGGAGCAGAAGAAGCTCCTCCAGATGGAGGAAGCCCTCAAGGAAAAGGTGGTCGGCCAGGACGAAGCGATCGAAAAGCTGTCCAAGGCCATTCGCCGCACCCGGGCCGGACTCAAGGATCCCGAAAAGCCCATTGGCTCCTTCATCTTCCTCGGCCCGACAGGGGTCGGCAAGACGGAGCTCGCCAAGGTGCTGACGGAATACCTCTTCGAGTCCCAGGAGTCCCTCATCCGCATCGACATGAGCGAGTACATGGAGAAGTTCTCCGTGAGCCGCTTGGTGGGTGCGCCTCCGGGATACGTGGGCCACGAAGAGGGCGGTCAGCTGACAGAGAAGGTCCGGCGGAAGCCGTACTCGGTGATCCTCCTCGACGAAATCGAGAAGGCTCACCCGGACGTCTTCAACATCCTGCTCCAGGTCCTCGACGACGGAATCCTGACCGACGGCCTCGGTCGCCGGGTCGACTTCCGGAATACGATCCTGATCATGACGTCCAACATCGGAACGCAGGACATTAAGTCCTTCGGCAAGGGCATCGGCTTCTCCCAAGAGGAGAGCGGCGACATGGACTATCAGTCCATGAAGTCAACCGTCGAAGACGCCCTCAAGAACGTCTTCAATCCGG
>CAYXAD010000044.1:0-18838 GCA_964462965.1 uncultured Salinivenus sp. | reverse complement strand
GGCGCGCGAAGCAGCCGTAGCCCCGCCTACGGCGATGCAGCGGAACGCTGCAGAGCGCAGCGAGGCCCACGGGCAGCCCTTGAGGAATTTGCCAGACAGAGCCTAGTCCGTTGAGGTAGCATCTTCAATCAGGAGGAGAATGTGGTCGGTGTGGGCTTGCGTTTCAGCATTGACACCCCGTTTTCCGTCGATCATCCCCTCGATTTGACGTAGACTCTGTAGGGCCGCAGACTGCGCGAGAGGATCGTACTGCTCGCGTCCTTCCTCACTCAACACGTCGGCGAGGGACTGCACGTAGGACACTTGCAGGTTCTGGCGAAATGTGTTCACGTTGGCGTCGGCATCGGCCGCAAACACTGCTGCCGTAAGGTCCTCCATGTAATCCGTCAGGTGATACTCGTTGCCGTAGAGACGGGCGTCACTCATGCGCTGCAGCACATCGGGATGCAGCAGGTGAGCCAGCACCCGCTCCTGAATGCCGAGCGCACGAGCGTGAATTTTCGGGTCCTCCGAGGATCCGAAAAAGTTGAAACCCCGCCGTTGCGGCTGGAGGTGCCGATAGAGATCATTCGGCACATCAAAGGCATCCGGAGCAAAGACATGGTCATTAAGGAGCTCGAGCGCCCGCCGCTGTCGCTCGAGCGGAACCGGCCGGTACGGATCGTCGGCCCCCTCTTGGCCAATGAATGCCCGATCGACGTGTACCCCTCCAATGTAGCGGGAGAGCACGTCGGCCATCTGTGCCTGCTGTCCGGTGACCGTCAAGAAAGCGTCACGGAGTTCTTCGTAGGACTGCCCCGGCTCTTCGTATTTTTCGAGCAAGTCGCCAAAAAGATCGTCCACGAGCTCCAGCCGACCCTCAGCGTACGAGAGAGCTTCATTCGACATGTCCCCGATCATTACGTGTGGATCAATGGCCTTCCCCGGTGCGCGCATGTCGTCGGCGTCATTTCCAAAGGCCAGTTCTGGCTCCGTCGAGCGGGACAGAATGTCCTCGAGTTCCTCTTCCGAAGCATCCGAGTAGCCGTACTGAATGGCCCACTCGTCGTACGGCCCCGGAGTGGTCGTGTAGTACTGCCCCTGATTGGCGTCGGGCGGCGCAACATTAATGGCCGGGTAATCCATCACCGAGCCGGTAAGACCCTCCTCCCGGGTGATTGAAGCGTCGTGCACGGCCTCACTCGAATGAAGCTGAGACGCTTTCATGTTGTGCATCAGGCCCAGTGTGTGGCCGACTTCGTGGAGAGCCAGGTAATAAATCGACTCCTCCATTAGCTGCGTCAGTTCTCCCTCGAGATCGGAAGGACCTCTTTGCTCGGGATCCGGCCCCTCCACTCCGTCCTCGAACACCTGCTGGGTGGTTCGACCAAACATTGTATTCATGTGTAGGAACGACGGCAGCGTGCAGGCATGCTCCGGCAGGTGCTCCGTGGCCGAAGATGAAGGGGTCATGGGCATGCCCGCCACCTCGAAGAGCTGGTTGTAAGCGACGCGGTTCGTGAGAAAACTATACTCCAGCATCACGTCGGCCCCCAAGATTTGCCCGGTGTGTGGATTGACGAAGCTGGGCCCGTAGCCCCCAAACGGTGGATTGGGAGAAGACGTCCAGCGAAGCACGTTGTATCGAATGTCCCCAGCGTCCCAGGACGCCGTGTCGGGCTGGACCTTCACTTCGATGGCATTGCGAAAGCCTGCCTCCTCGAAGGCTTCGTTCCATTGTAGAACGGCCTCCCGAATGATCGGCCGGACCTGCTCGGGGGTCGTGTTTTCGATCCACCAAACAATAGGCTCCACCGGCTCCGAGAGTTCGGCGTCGGGATTCTTCTTCTCCAGATGCCAGCGGTTGATGAGGTCGTGGTACGGAGTCGCACTGGTCGAGGTGAGGTCGTCCTTTTCCTGAGTAAAGAATCCTACGCGCGGGTCCGCAAAACGTGGTTCGAACTCATTCTCAGGGACCTGGATGAGGCTATGGCGTAGCGTAATGGTGACGTTCCGTGCATCGGTGACCGCATCCGACCCCGAATTGAGAGGTCGAGGATTCTCGAAAACGTAGTCGACGGTGACATCCGTATTTTCCGGGTAGTTGTCCACAGACGACACCTTAGACTTTTCCCGACTGTGACTTCCGAGTTTAAAGGCGGTCGGCGGGGCACCCGGCGACGGGGATGGCTTGACTTGGTGAAGGGCCTCTGTGAGAAAAAGATTGTCGGCTTCGATCAGAAGGCGGCCTTCGGACGTATCGCGAGCGACAATCTCTTCGACGTGCAACACCGCAGGGCTCACGTTGGCTTCCGAGGCCCGAGCCAATGCGCTCTCGTCATTAAAATGAAAGTTGGTATTGGCTTCTACGAACTCGATTCGATCGTAATGGCGACGAATTTTAAAAACGGCGTTGTCTCGATACGCCCCGCGGAAGTGTCCCGCCTCAGTTACACCATCTACGGTGTGTGTAAAGTAAATGTACTCCTCCCCCACTTGGTCGGTGTCAATGGCCATCTGTAATGAACCGTCCGTGGTGTCGCGGTAGAGGGTGAAGAGCCCTCCAAGGGAGTCGCTCTCGGCAATTGCTTCTTCGAAATCCCCAGTTTCGTCAGCGGATTCTTCGGACTCAGTCGTCGGGGAGGAATCGGCCATTTGTGCCGAGCTGCTGCAACCAACGAGTGTTAGAAGGGAGAGTGCAAAGACCCCGAAGGCGAATGTGATACGCATGACGGATGAACGAGCGCTGTAAATGTAAAGGAATGTCACGGACGGTCTTTCCCAAAAACGGATGTGCCGTCACAGAGAGCTGTATGCTGACGTCGTAGTAGAAGCTAAGACAGTATAATCAAGGATTGACTCAGATTCACACTTTCACGTCGCCGGTTTCTTTTCCCCTAAATTTTCAAGGGTGCCCAATCAAGAAAGCAAGAGCTGCTTCCTCCAACAACAGTTCGTGGGAAAAATGCAGGGGCCGGACGCACATCCAGGAAGAAGACCCAGGACGAGAAGAAAAGCACCGAGCCTCCACAGGGTTGTGAACACCAGATTGCCCCCTTTATTAATCATATAAAAATGAGTATTTTTATTTCTCGCTTGATGAAAGGTTAGCCAAAGAACTCTCAGAAAGTCAACAGAGCGACGTCGAACCTAGCTTCTCCCCCTCCCCTTTAGTAAAGTCCGCATCGCCAACCAGCGGTCCCTTAATCTGTACTTAACAATACGAATAGAGGTCTTTCCTAGAAATGTAGGCTCTTATGTATTTGTGGTGGCACCTCCCGCAGACCGTGGCGTGGGGGATCCTGGGCGTTGGTCTGCTGTTCTGCCTTCCCACTGTCGCCCAGCCCCCGGCCGACAGTGTTCGACTGGACGCCCAACGCGACTTTCATGGGCCGGATCTAAAAAACAAAGACGGCCCGCTCGCCAAGGCGGGGCTGGCCCTCCTGATTCTGTACCACCGCCGCCAACAACTGCCGGATTCTTGTGAGTTCCCTCCCGAGGAAACGCATCTCCCCGTTACAAATGACAACGTCGTCATCGACGCCGTGGCCGCGAACGATCCAAATACGTTGCACGCGGATCTCGATTCCCTGGGCCTGAATCACAGCGCCACTGTCGGCCACATCGTTTCGGGGCACCTTCCAATCTCACAGATCCCCTCGATGGCGAGACTTGAATCGTTGCGTCAGGCGAAACCTGCCCAACGAAGTACGCACCCTCCTCCCCGCCTCCCCTCCCCTCGAGACTCGACCTCAACGCTGCCCGACACCTCTGCTTCGTCTCACTGAGTCAGATACAGGTTCCGGAGGATTGTTCAGACCCGGGATCTAGCGAACCCGGTGTGTAGGTAATCGGTGACTGCTGGGAACAGCAGGTGTGTCCTTTCGCCTTCTCCTTTCCCCCTTGGGAGTGGGAGACTGATCGGTCCAGCAACTTTCCTTCGTCGTTTACGTCCCCCCCACCTGTACATCGGTTACAGCAATGTAATCCGCTGGAGGACAGAATAGCACGCGGAACCGTGATTCCTCAAAGGAACGCTCTCGGGCATAAAGAACAAATGAGGGATCGCCCCTTCCTTTGAGAAGAGTGAAAACCCGTTCTCTCCGAATGCTCACCCACGTGCCGATGCGTACAAGCCTCCTGGACGCGTATGCCTGACACTGCTACACACAACCAGCAATCGACGGATCTACTTCGAGTCCTTCTCATCGACGACCATCCGGTCATTCGAGATGCACTGACGGACATCATCGAATCGGAGGAAGACTTAGAGGTCTGCGGCGAAGCCGCTTCGTCTGAGGATGCCCTCCAGCAAATTGATCAGACCTCTCCCCATGTTGCAATTGTCGACATTTCATTAACCGACGCCCACGGCCTCGACCTCGTCGAGCGGATGCGATCACAGTATCCGGAGGTGCAAACGGTGATCTTTTCCATGTTTAATGAGAACATCTATGCAGAGCGAGCCATCCGTGCCGGCGCAACTGGCTACCTCATGAAGAGCGAACCCATGGAAAAGATCGTCGACGCCATCCGGAGTGTAGCTCGCGGAGAAATTTACCTGAGCCACCGCCTGTCGACCCAAATCCTCAGCAAGGTGGTCCAGAAAGAACCGTCCGACCCATCCATTGCAGTCAACGAACTGACCGACCGAGAACTGGCTGTCTTTCAGATGCTGGGACAAGGAAACAGCATCCAAGAGATTGCCGGACGTTTGAGCCTCGGCCGAAAGACCATTGAAGCGTATCGCCGCCGAGCCAAAGACAAACTGGGCTTCGATACGATTAACGCCCTGTTGCAGTATGCGGTGCAGTGGACCTACGGGCAGGGAACCCACGGTCAAAATGCCGGGGACTCTTCCCCTCGCCCCCCGGCCTCTCTCGAGCAGGACTAAAACTCCCTCCTCGATCGGAAGACGAAGACGACGGACGAGGAAGGGAGGCCGGAACGACGACTCCTTGCTGTCGGCCCGCACAGATGCAGCAGTTCGCCCTTTCCGTGACCGACGAACCCGCCCCCCTTCACTGCGGCCCCTCCTTTCTCCCACGTTCCACCATCAATTCGCCCCTCCGCTGTAGTCCGCATTGGTGCTCATCGCGACAGATCCATCTGCCCGTCCCTGCGGGGAAGCGGGGCTCGCAGATCGTTTCTGCGCTCCGTACTGATCGTATTTCGAAGGGGTGCCCGCAAAGTCCAGCATCTGTTTATGATAGGCAATCCGTCGACGTAGAGACATTTCAAATCGATTCATGCCCTCTTCCCTTCGTTCGACGTACCCCAACAGGCGTCGGCAGACCCAGAGGGAGGCAGACCACACCGCCCATGCCACCGAACTTCGGAGCCACTGTCCATGGGCATGTCGCCAATGGTGGTCGAGATAGGCATCCGACCGTCCGAGTTTCTCGGCGGCTTGGCCGTAGGCCTCCCAGTGAATGCGATCTGGTTGAGGGTGATGCTCCACGATTACGTCATAGGCGGTCTCGATCTGAAAACCGGCCTCTTTCATCTGAAGAGTGAGAAGCGTCTCCTCGTGAAACCCGAGGGTCCGGTGCCCCGCCCCTAGTTCCGGATCAAACTCTGGAATCGTGTCGAATACGCTCCGGCCAATGGCCATATTGGCACCAACAAGCCGCGTTCCCCCCTGTCTCTCGAGCGCCCTCGTGTCCGCCAGCAAGCTCGTGTGCAGATCCGACATCCAAGGTCGGTGCAACTCGTCGGTAAGTTGCACCCCTCCGGCGACAGCCTCGCTTCGTCCTTCCAGAATGGGGGTCGCCATCGGTTCAATCCAGACGGAGGGCACTCGCACGTCGTCGTCCGTAAACAAGAGCACCTGTCCGTCCGCCGCGGCGATTCCTCTGTTTCGTGCGTGAGAAAGTCCGGGGTTCGGTTCCACAACGCAGCGAGGGTTTAGCGCACGTGGGGCCTCCTCCGTCACGACCTCGCGCGTCTCATCCGTCGACCCATTGTCCACAATAATCAGCTCGACCTGCCAGGCAGAAGGGACGTTCGTGCTGGCAACCGAGCGGAGGGTCTCTCGCAGAAATTCCGCCCGATTCCGGGTGCAGATTAGAATGGAAACATCCATAACGAAGAATGCGTCGCCTAGCGAAAGAAGTCTTTGAAGTCGGAGGTGAGGTGGTTCGTCCGTTAGAAACGGTGTCCTCCACCGGGGGGAGGACAAGCTGCTGCCTGAACAATCCCTTATGACTTTGAACGCAACCGGTTAACCGCAGCAGCCCCGAATTGCACTTGTTTTACAAGGAGGCTCCACATGACATCGATCGAAGCGCGCACCGAATCAGTGGTTCTCTCTACGGCCCTTTCAATTTGCATCAGCATGCATTCGAGAAAGAGGACGGAGGTTGCCGCCTGGAACGGAGTGCGGAGTGCGGAGCCCAGGAAGGCCTTGTAGGAGATCGTTTGAATGAGGGCCCGTGACAGGGCCCGCCGGGGCTGCAGGCCCTGATTGGGCCATTCGCGAACAATTTGTCCCAGCAACTGCCGTTGTTTCGATGTATCGATCGTGGGAAATTGAGAACGCGGCATCGAAAACAGCCGCAGGAGGAAAAACCAGAACTCCCGAATCATCTCCTGCTCTGTCGTGCTCTCGTGCTCCAAGTAGCGGGCCACCTCTCGAAGACGCCCCGTCTCGCCCTGCCGCACTCCTTCGAGAGCGTCCCCAATCATTTTAAACGTATCCAGACGGTCCCGGAAGACGTGTTGGGCCTCCGCGGAGACCTCTTTTCGGAAGGCAAGGGCATCTTCGCACACGCGGACGTGTTGCTGCAAAAACGAGAACGCATCCTCCGTTCGAAGTTGTATCAGGTAGGACTCGTCGTGCACGCGCTTCCCAACAGAGACCTTGTCGGTGCGGAGCATTGGGGCCCTGGTCGTCAGCTTAAACCAGGCATGCATGTCACTGATGGTGAACTGGCTGGGCCATCCCCCAATCCGGTCGAGAGCTTCCCGTCGGATGAGCACACACGAGGGAGAATGAATGCTATTGAGTGGAAATCGCTCCCAGGGAGAAAAATCCCGGACGCCGTCTTCGTCCAAGTTGTAGGTCGGTGTAGACGAATTCTGGAAGTGATCGAGCCCTGCGACCGCAGCGGGATTCTCGCTGTTCCGTAAGAGCCGAACAAGGATGCGAAGGTGATCGGGATGCCATAAATCATCCTGATCGAGAAACGCCACCAGCGGAGCAGTGGTGTGTTGCAACCCAAATCGACGAGCCGGGCCCGCTCCCTTTCCCCCCTCCCCCGGGTTCTCGAGCAACTTCACTTCTGGAAAGGAAGACCGCACGACCGCCCTCGACCCGTCCTCGGACCCATCATCGACGACCACCACCTCTTTGGGACAATGGGTCTGGGCGAGGACGGATTGGAGGGTCTCTTCAATCCACTCAGCGCCATTGTAAAGGGGGATAATGACTGCAACATCCACGAGACAAATGAAATGACCAAGATTCCTATGTCGAATGGAGAGTGATCCCCGCCACTGTCCCTTCGGAACAGCAAGACGGACGAGCAAGATCGGGCTTCAGAACACCCTTCTGCTTCTCCGCAGCTATACGAAAGCGAACGTCAAAGACTCGGGCAGGGGCGACAGGGGAAATCCCTCTACACCTTTGGATCAAGGATTTTCTCGAAGTACTCCGTTTGGCTACCCTCAATCATCTTCCATCTTTCCCACCTCTGAGCCGATCCTATCACCCTACCACAGTGCCTCCTTCATTTCTTTTTGACGCACTTTGATGACTTCTGATGGGTTGTTTTGGATCTCATGAAACTTTTTCTCTTCACCTCGTCCGTCGACCTCGCCTGCAACGCGGAGAGGGCGGGAGTTGACAGCGTCATTGTCGATTGGGAGCGGCTCGGAAAACAAGAGCGCCAAGCCGACCACGACTTTGAAATCAACCAGGACACTGCCGCCGACGCTCGGCGTCTCGCTAGGCAACTGGACATCCCCGTGACCGTTCGGGTGAATCCCCTGGGTCCTCATACGGAGGCAGACGTCGAAAAGGCGTTAGACGCAGGGGCGGAAATTCTAATGCTTCCGCAGGCCCAAACGCCCTCTGAGGTTGCTACCTTCCTTCAACTTGTGGGCAATCGGGCACAAACGCTCATCCAAATCGAGACCCAAGACCTGGTCGACCGCTGCGAAGGCCTTCGGGACCTGGACTGGGACTTTGCTCACGTCGGGCTCAACGACCTACGGATCAGCCGAGACAGTTCGTGGCTCTGGGAGCCCGTCTACGACGGAACGGTGGAACGCGTATGCCGGACGTTGAAGAACCGAGCCGTAGGCTTCGGGGGAGGAACCATTATTGGGGGCGGCGATCCAATTCCCTTTATTCACCTTCTCCGTGAGATGGCTCGGCTGGAGTGTGGGATGTGTATTCTGCGCCGCACGTTTAAGTCGGACCTAGAAGGGCGCGACATCGAAGCCGAGATTGACGCCTTTCATGCCAAGTGGACTGCCGCCCGGGCCCGGCGCCCCAGCGCCATCGAGGCCGATCACGAAACGCTCCAAGAAGTTCTGACTCGCGTTCAGCCGGTGGCGGCCTCCTCGTAGCAAACGAAGTGCCCCTCCAAACAGAGCTCCACATTGTCTCTAAGCTCCCCTGCCTCCTTCCTACATGCACATCCTTCTCATGTATTCGCCGCATCAGCCCTCCTCCCCGCACCTGGAGCGGCTGAAGAACATGGATTCGGACATTAGACTTACCGTCGCCGACAGTGAAGAAGAGGCCATTGCTGCTGCGGACACTGCCGACGTCATCTTTGGCCACCGGTATCTACGGCAGTCCCTTCCCCATGCCGATCAGCTTCGCTGGGTGCAAAGCACGACAAACGGCGTGGACCGCCTCCCCTGCACCGCCCTCGCAGAACGGGACGTCACCTTAACTAAATTTACGGGTTCTGCGGATGGAGTCGCGCGCCACGCCCTCGCCCTCGCCTTTGCCCTCACCCGCGGCCTCCCCGAGGCCTATCAGAATCAGATGCAACAGCACTGGGACAAAGACCTCCCCTTTCTTCCTGCGCCTGAGCGGGCACTGGTGTTCGGGGCCGGCAACGTGGGACGGGCCATTGCCAACTTCGCACACGGGCTTGGCCTCGAGGTTGCCGGTGTCAAGAGAACTGTAGACGGATCTCCCTCCGACGAAGACTTCGATGAACTCTACGACCAACACTCCTGGCATTCCGCCCTGGAGAACACAGATTGGTGTTTTCTGGCCCTGCCTCACACCGACGAAACCGCAGGCATGATTGACGAGCATGCCTTGCGCGAACTGCCGCCTCATGCTGTACTGATCAACGTGGGACGGGGGGAAACACTCGACCTGAACGGGCTCGTGGCGGCTCTTGAAGACGACGCCCTGGGAGGTGCCGCCCTGGACGTCCTCCCGGCCTCCCTCGAGCCCCTGCCGGACGATCATCCCCTGTGGTCGACCTCTCGCCTCTTGGTAACGCCACACGTCGCTGCCTACGACCCGCGCCGCAGAGCAATGGTTGAGGAGTTCGTAGAGGCACAGCTGCAGCGCTTTTTGATGCACTCCCCCTTGAAAGACGTTGTGATTCCGTCGTGAACCAGATTTTCGCTCCTTCACAAGCACACCGGTCGGTGGAAAAGCTTCGTGTGTTCTGTCGTCGCACACACGAGGAGCAGCAAGAGGCGTGGAAGGAGCATGCCGAAACGTTTCCTCGGCTCCGCATCTGGCTTTCCAACGTGGCTCAACCGGGAAGAGACATCCTTCAAAATGCCTTCCGGGTGTCTCGTGCGACGGCCGAATACGGACCCCGGGTGGCTGCCCGGACTGATGTCCCCCTTTCCACTCAAATTCTCCAGCAACTTCGTCTCTATAACGCACACCGAGTGTCCCCGGACTGCTATTACTTCCTGGGCATGTACAAGGACCCGGTTCGAAAGAAGGCGCGCTTCTTTCTGGATGACCATTCTGCCAGTACCCTCCTACATCAGCTGGCGTCAACCGCACCGAACGAAGAATACGAGCCGCTCCACGAAAAACGGTCCTTTTGGATTCACTGCCAGTCCCACGACCTCCCGGCGGTTCCTGCCCTCGCCACCTTCGAAAATGGCTCCCTCCAGCAGGATTATGCCGGAGTCAACAACGCCCTTCCCCCACAAAACCTCTTCTCGAAACCCGTGACCGGGTTTTTAGGACAGGGCACCCAGAGGTGGATCTACGAGGAAGAAGACTACTACCGAGACAGTGTCGGACGGAGATACACCCCACAGGCCCTGATGGATGCATTGAAGAAGCAGTCAGAGGACACGGCTCTCTTGCTCCAGCCGTGTGTGCGCGATCACCCACAGCTTCGGGAGCTTACGGGAAGAATCGGCCCTTCCACTGTACGCATCATCACCATTCGAAAACCAGGGGGGCCCCCAGAGTATCTCGCCGGCTTTCTCACCACCCCCCTAAAAGATGTCTCGGCGCCTACATTCACTCAGAAAACGGCACTGGCGGTCCGGATAGATACCGACTCAGGCACACTGGGCCCTCCCCTCTACAAAGAGGCAAAGTATCTCTTTCGGGAAAAAGAACAACATCCACAGACAGAAAAACGGATGGTCGGGCAACAACTCCCGGACTGGCACGAGGCCAAAGCACTCGCGCTACAAGCACACGCCACTCTGCCCTCCATTGCCTGTGTGGGATGGGACGTCATGCTGACCCCCAGTGGCCCGCTCCTCCTCGAAGGCAACTACGACTGTAGTGCTGCGGTGACTCAAATCGCTCATCAGCAGCTCCTGGGCCTGACTCGCTTTTCTGAATACATGAATGCTCACGTCCGGAGAAATGCCTAGCCGTCGCTCTTTCGACGGCCCATCAGCACGGGTGAACTTGTGCACCGGTGTTGCTCCTGAATCCCCTACCCCACCCGCTCTAGCTCACGGGACAGGAGTTCCCTCCACCGTTCGTATCCCTCGGTGTAGGCAGAGGAAAGGGTGCCTCGTGGTTCGACGGTGTCGACCCTTTTCAGCCCCTCAAACGCCTCCCTCGGAGACGCATAGAGCTCGGCACCCAGGCCTGCTCCTCGGGCCGCCCCTTCGGCCCCATCGGTGCGAATGAGCTCGACGGTGGCCCCCGTAACGGTGGCAAAGGCCTCCCGAAAGACCGGGCTCAAAAACATATTTGCGTAGCCCGCACGCACCGTGTCCACCGAGAGGCCCATACCCGTCATGATGTCGAGGCCGTAGCGGAGGGCAAAGACGATCCCCTCTTGCGCGGCGCGCAGCAGGTGCGACCGGTCGTGGATGTTGAAGTTGAGCCCGTGAATTGACGCGCCGAGGTCGCGATTGCCAAGGGTCCGCTCGGCTCCGTTGCCAAAGGGAAGAACGGAAAGCCCGTGGGCCCCAATCGGCGCCCGGGCCGCCTCTGCGTTCATCCGGTCATACGATAGCCCATCCTCGACTGCAAGGGTCTCCCGGAGCCAACGGTTCAGGATGCCGGTGCCGTTCACGCACATGAGGGTGCCATATCGAGGATGCTCCCCCGGTCGATGATTGACGTGCAGAAACGTGTTCACCCGAGACTGTGGATCGTAGTCGGGCGTATCCCCGACGCCGTAGACGACCCCGGAGGTACCGGCGGTCGTTGCCACCTCTCCGGGCTCCAGCACGTCAAGGGAAAGAGCATTATTGGGCTGATCTCCGGCCCGGTAAGCCACCGAAGTCCCCGGCGAGAGCCCCAGGGTGTCGGCCGCCGTGTGGGTGAGCGATCCCTGAATGGAACAGGTGGGAACGACCTCAGGCCACAGGTCGGGGTCGAGCTCGAAGTAGTCGAGAAGGTCTACGGCCAGCCCCTCCCGCTGTACGTCCCACAGTGTGCCCTCGGACAACCCCGACGGGGTGGTCTGAATCGATCCCGTCATTTTCAGGGCCACGTAGTCCCCGGGCAGCATCGCCCGGTGCGTGCGCTCGTAGACCTCCGGCTCGTTGCGTTTGACCCAGGCGAGCTTCGAGGCCGTAAAGTTCCCCGGACTGTTGAGCAAGTGCCGCAAGCACCATTCTCGCCCCAACTCCTCGAAGGCCTCCCGCCCGATGTCGACGGCCCGACTGTCGCACCAGATGATCGACGGCCGCAAGACGTCGTGGTTTTCATCAACCAGAACGAGCCCGTGCATCTGGTACGTGAGCCCGATGGCCTCCACCGCTTCCGGATCGAACCGCGCCTCTTCCCGGAGCGCCTCCGTGGCGGCCTGGACGTGGTGCCACCAGCGGCCCGGGGGTTGTTCGGCCCACCCCGATCGAGGCGCCTCCATCCGCATCTCCGAGTCCACCGGAGAGCGCGCCGAAGCTTTTACCCGGCCCGTCTCGACCTCCAAGAGAGCTGCCTTGATTGCAGAACTGCCGACGTCGTAGCCGAGGAGATACATGTCGAAAGGAGGTGGATAAACAAATGATTATAGGCTCATCCACGAGAAGGAGCTTCTAAAGGAGTCCTCTCTCGTATTGTGTATTCCGTGTTGCGTATTTCATAATGAGGCCGATTATCGAATCCACTCAATACGAAATACGCAACCCAGGCGCCAAAACCAATCGCCGAAACGTCCAACCCGGTGCTTCCGAGTGTCCTGTATTTTATCGTGGATTCCGTCCAAATGAATGTGTTGACGGTCTGCACGGTGAACGTACAACGGCGTACGGTGGCCGTAGACAATCCGCCAAACAGGTTCTGAATCGGCTCCCCGCTTCATGAGCAGCAAATGTAACGATCAGTCCCGATCCGGCGACGAGGAATTCGGTCGGTCTCGTTGCGCTGTTGACCTCCGGCATTCGTGTTCGTCCGGGCTCGAGCAACGTTCCCGGTACGCCAGCAGTGTTTGCCTCGATAACACTGGCGATGTACTCTTCGGAGTTGCACCGGGAGGTGGCCGGCTTTGATCAAGGCTCTTGATTGTGCCACTCATTCAGGTTATCATGCGCTGGAGCAGAGTGCACGATACGAGTGAAAGAAGTTATCGGAGCTCGAAAGACGCAAAAAGGCATGCCGCTGGGGTGGCCCACCAGAGCTCCATCCTGCCGCTGGTTGATCTCCCGCCTGCAACGGTCTCGGGATGTCCCGCCAAGACTGCAGCGAAGGGCAACCGTCGGCCTCGCACCCAGTCGGTTTGCCTCAATCTTACAGTGCCGGGTCAACCCGGAGCAGTACGTGACGCGGCCCTTCGGTGCCGCACCTCTGGCCCTGCTCCTGTTTTGACGAAGGTGGGGGCCGAGCCGTTTGTCTCACTCGACTTCCTTTCTCTTGACGTTGATCCCTCTGGACTCCAAAAAATCGTTTGTTCCTGGGAATAATCCCTTTTCAGTCCTTCGGGGGCGGGAGGTGTTTCTCCGACAATGAAGGGCCTCTTGGCCATATAGCTTCCATTGTCAGCCTCAGGAGGTAGACCCGGGGAAACGGTCTAAGGCGAGTTGGGATGATGTGGAAAACGATTAAGATGATAGTCTCTCCCATTGCGCTGAGCGTGCTCTTTCATCAATATGCCCGCTGGTCCCCATATTGGTCGGGTAATACCCTCTCTGCAGTTTCACTGACGACCCTCCCGGTGGGTATTGCCACGATCGCGGCGGCAGGTCGCCCCTCCCTCCCTGCAGTAATCCTGTGGTTCCTGAGGGTAGAGGTTACTCACGACTCTGCGGCACAGGTTTCGGAAGATCGGGGGTGCCACAGGATCGGAACGACTGCTTCGGATTGTCGCCTCTTCTCTATTGAGGTGGAGATGCTGAATGAGAATCCGGCTACAGACAATGCGATGCAATTGAGGACCTGCCTTCCGCTGGGCCAGCTCCGGCCGTGTTTGGTTCCCGGATGACCCTCACAGGGATTCCCTGGCGAATGACGGACACCGCCATTACCCAGGAGAAGGAACCCCCGCCAACCATAGGGACGGCAGCGGCCGCATTTTCCTCGGCCGAGGTGGTGTAAACAGCGCCTTTGTTTTCATTCTTTCCGACGAAAAAACTGATACAGCAAAACGACACGCTATGACAGACGAGGCTCAGCGACGGAAGATTACCAATCAAATCATCGAGTGTGGTGCGGCGGGTGTGGTGCGAATGCCCGAAGCCGAAAAGCTCGTCCGAGTGGCCGATGCCATTCGAGCGGGGGGCATTACAGCCATCGAGATTACGATGACGACGCCGGGAGCGCTCGGAGTCATCGAGGAGGTCTCGCGCCGAATGAGGGACGATGAGGAGGTGCTCGTAGGCGTCGGTTCGGTGCTCGACGGAGACACAGCACGCAAGGCAATAAATGCGGGCGCTCGTTTTGTGGTGAGCCCCATCTTTAAGGAAGAGATTGTAGAAGCGGCCCACGAGCAGGGCTTGCCGGCCTTCCCGGGAGCGTTCTCTCCGACCGAGATGCAACTGGCACACGAGGCAGGGGCCGATCTCGTGAAGGTGTTTCACGCCAGCACGCTTGGAAAAGGCTACTGCAAGTCTGTTCGCGGTCCCCTGCCTCATCTGAAGCTCATGCCTACGGGAGGAGTCACCCTCACCGGGGCGGGAGATTGGATTAAAGCCGGCGCGTCTGCGGTGGGCGTCGGGAGTGCCCTTCTGGACAAAACGGCGATCGCGGAGGGGAACTTTGAGAAGCTTACCGAGAATGCACGCACATTGCGAAATAGCATTGATGAGGCACGAGCCGAATAGCGCCTCATCTCTTTGAATCATACTCTCTAATTACTCCTTTTTATCTCATTATGAAAGCAGTTACGTTTGGGGAAATAATGTTGCGTCTTTCTCCCCCGGGATACAAGCGCTTCGTGCAGGCGCAGCGCTTCGATGCCACCTTCGGAGGTGGAGAAGCGAACGTTGCCGTCAGTCTGGCAAATTACGGCCTGGAGAGCTATCTCATCACCAAGCTTCCGGAAAACGAAATTGGACAGGCCTGTCTGAACCACCTGCGACGGTACGGCGTGGGCACGGACCACATCAAACGAGGGGGCGATCGATTGGGGACGTACTTTCTGGAGTACGGGGCGAGTCAGCGCCCGTCGAAGGTGATTTACGATCGGGCCCGATCGGCCGTAAACACACTTTCCGCCGACGAACTCGACTGGGACGCTGCCTTCGGCGATGCCTCCTGGTTTCACTGGACGGGCATCACTCCTGCGTTGGGAGAGACCACCCGCGAAACACTGCGGGAAGCGCTCAAGGCCGCGCAAGACGCCGGAGTCACGGTCAGCTGCGACCTCAACTACCGGTCGAAGCTGTGGACCGTCGAGGAAGCCCGATCCGTGATGCGCCCCTTCATGGACTATGTGGACGTCTGCATCGCAAATGAGGAAGACGCAGATCGAAGTCTCGGAATGGAGGCCGGCGACACGGATGTCGAGGCTGGAGAGCTCGACGAGGAAGGCTACGCCGAGTTGGCCCGACGCCTGAAGGACGAATATGACTTCGAAACTGTGGCCATCACCCTTCGAGAGAGTCACTCCGCCTCGATGAACGGGTGGAGCGCCATGCTCCACGACGATGAGGACTGCCAAACCCCGTATCGCTCCGATCGCTACGAGATCGATTTGGTGGACCGCGTCGGGGGAGGCGATTCCTTTGCCGGAGGATTGATTTACGGACTTCTCTCGAAGGAGGACACGCGAGACGCGGTTGAATTTGCCGCGGCGGCTTCGTGCCTGAAGCAGACCATTCCGGGAGACTTCAACCTGGTCAGCCCCGACGAGGTCGAGCAACTCGCGCAGGGAAGCGGCTCCGGACGGGTCGAGCGGTAACGTCTACGCTTACTGCACGGTAGACACCTAGCAGGGTCTCTGACCAATCGCTGATTGGTGGACCCTGAGTTGACGTCGAAACCAGTTCGATGTCCAGCGCGAACCAGCACCAGTCCGGTATTCGGTATAATGGATGGGCGTCTGTAGTCCTCGGTAGAGGATTGCAGACGCCCATTTTATGTTATCGGCACCACAGTAAAAACCCCCTCTCTGCCATCCAGTAGTAGGGACGCCCGGCCGGTCGCCCTACGTCACGGTTGAAGCAGCCATTGACCGGAGAACCCTCCTTCTGAGCTCTCCATCATATGCTTCAGAAGGGAAGAAAATGTGTCTGGGGGCAGAAACCGTGCACAGGCCGACAGCATAGCCTCCCGACGAGCTGCAATCACAGAAACGGATTTCCCTCAACCTCGAGTTCACGGCGCGAACTGAGCCACCCCATACGTCCCCGCTGTCCGCCATCCGTCCTCCTCCCGATCGAGGCGATTCACAGTTTCTGCAGCCACCCCCATCACTGTGTCACTCTTCACAGTGCGGAGGGCAAGGAGCGGCGCCGGAAAGTCACCAAGCGGTGCCGAAATCTCCGTCTCTTCGGGCCAGAGCGCATCGTTGGTAATGCGACGATAGTTAACGTCCCCCTTCGAAATCACCAGCTGTGCGTTGTGAAAGGCCTGCTGCAACCGAGGGGGCAGCTCCCACATTCTGCCATCGGTATTCCAGAAGAAATCCGGCACGATGCGAAGCCGACCTTCGTGAATGTACCGGCGTATGCGGTCGGCAAGCCCCCGTAGGATCCCCCCGTGCCCCTCCAGGATCTCGAGCAGTCGAAGAATGTCGTCCCCCGTCACGTCCCCGACCATCACAGGAGTCATCTTCACGTGAAGCGTCACCGTCGTCGCCACATCGTGGGCGAGGAGGGTGTCCGTCAGCGCCAGGTCGAAGGCCTCTTCGGTCCCGGCATTGTCCATAATGATGTGCACCGGACCGGAAGGCTCCGAGAACAGCTCGCGGGCAACAGCCGGAATGTCGTTGCGTAGCAGGTGCTCGTCCGTAGCAGCAGTCCCCTGCTCGATCACCCAACTCATGCTGAGATCCATGCGGTTTCCCCACAGCGAGCTCTTCAGCCGCTGTCCCAGCTCGACCTCCGGCTCCTCGTCGTGCTCCAGGGCCTCGCCCACCACCTCGGGGAGGACTTCCGACTGGTGTTCTTCCTCCTTGAAGGGTCCAAACGGATCGCGGCGGGTCGCCCAATACCGACACGCCGCCACAATATGACGGTAGGCCAGCATCTCAGCAAAGAACCACTCCGTTCCCAACCACGTCTCGCCCCGGTGTGGAGAAAACCGCCGGACCCAACAGTCATAATCCGGAGTCGGGCCCTCAAAGAGCTCCAAGGGTTCATCCCCCTCGATCGCATGCTGTAGGACCTGAAGATCGTCGGTGACGGCGGCGGGATACTCTGGATTCCGCTCCATCACATCGTCGATGATCGATGGAATGCGCTCGATCATCGAGTAGTGCGCAAATTCGTTGCTTCCATCCGTGCGGATGGGAGAAGGCATCGTTGCCGTCATTGACGTCTGGCCGCTGCGATTGGAAGAAAGAGGATGCGAAAGGAGCTGAAGGCCGAACTCGTTGTTGTACGTCTCCGCTTGTCATCCGGATTTCCTTTTCACTCGCCAACTCAAGGTGAGACGTACTCGCTGCTTTTCGATAAGAGGGCGGACGGTAGACGGCAGAAGGGAAGCCTAGAGGCGGTGGGTGGTCCCTGCAGACCTGTCCGTTACGCACTCGGCTCCTGATACACGACGGCCTTGATAACCCCGTCCGCATAGCGGGACTGCAGCGCAATCGCCTCGGGCGCCTTTGCCAGCGGGAATCGATGTGTCACGAGGGGATCGAGGGCCACGTGCCCGGAGGCGACCATCTGGATGGCACGGGGATAGACGTCGCCCATCCGTCGCGAAAATTTGACCGTGAGTCCCCTCCGTCGAGCTTTCGCCGCTGTAAGGGAATACTCGTTGTCCTCGGGAATCCCGACAAGAACCACCCGCCCACCGATGCGTGCGCTCTCGACGGCGTGCTGAAATCCCTCGGGAGCATTTGTCGCTTCGAGCACCACGTCCACCCCCCGCCCGTTCGTCCACTCGTCGACGGCCCGAACGTTTTCTGCCGTTGCATCGGCACCGAGTCGAACGGCGACCTCGGTCCGGTAGGCCTGTGGATCAATGACGTAGCAGGGACCTGCCCCCGCCACTCGGACCACCTGCGCCAGGAGGAGTCCAATGGGGCCCGCTCCGAGAACCGCCACCGACTCCATCGGCTGAATCTCAGCGAGATCGACGGCGTGGATCGCCACCCCCAGGGGTTCGAGGAGCGCCGCCACGTCGGCGCTAAACTCGTCCGGCACCGGAATGACTTCTTCGGGACGGGCAAAGAGGTGCTCCGCCAGCCCCCCCGGATGTCCGACCGCACCTTTGAAGTGCACGTGGGGACACAGATTGTGGTGCCCCCGCTCACACCACTCACACTCTCCGCACGGACGGGCCGGGTCGACGGCCACCACCGTGCCGGGCGCGAGACCCAACGGATCCGCACTCTCCTCGGGCACTTCCGCGGAAATTTCGTGTCCCAGCACGAAGGGGGCCTCGATCTCCTCGCTCCCCGTGCTGCCCTCCCGAAAATGATGCAGGTCACTTCCGCAAATGCCGACGCTTCGCATGCGCAACCGCACCTGCCCGTCCGGGGGGGACGGTAGCGGAACGTCTTCCATCCGCACGTCGCCGGGGCCATGGAGCCGGGCGACCCGCATCTGTTCACTCTGCGGCGTCAAATCAGACATCACACCGGAACGAGGTGGGAACAGAGGAAAAAGCGAAAACCGAGGGACTCGCACGGACGGCGATCCTTGGGCGAGACGTCCCTACAGTTGACGGGGCGCTCGGTGTCGATCCTGTCGTGTCCCCTCAAGCCCCTCCCCGGCTTCGGCTGAAAGACCGCCGCTGAGCGGCGCTAATCGAGCACCTTGGCGGCTTCCTTGTACTCCTCCCAGTCGTCGAGGAAGCGTTCGAGGCCGCGGTCGGTGAGCGGGTGCTCCAGCA
>CAYXAD010000043.1:0-19110 GCA_964462965.1 uncultured Salinivenus sp. | reverse complement strand
GTAGTACTGTCGCTCTACGAGCGAGTCTGCACGGTAGCGATGAACCGTGGCGGGCGTTCCATTAGAGTGGGTGGAGAGGGTGTCCCTCCGAGTCGATGACTGATCCGATTCAGGGTCTTCCGTGGAACTACACCCACATGTGATCAGGATCACTAGTAGGAGGAGTTGTACTGAACGCTCCATTCGACCTCAACAGTTAGGAAAAGAGAGACTTCTTTGATCGATCCGGGTAGACGTTCCGCTGCATTCTCTTTCGTGAGTTCAATGCATGGCCATGGTCCGCCACCGTGATTCTAAGGGATAGGGATAAATCTGACAGTAGTGATTACGAAGACGTCTTTGCTGAAAGTGCCTCCACGCCCTCAAGTATTGAGTTCGATATCCACCCGTGGGGGCAGTAATGACTTGTTGAGGAAATCGGAGGTGGGTCGAGGTGTCCGGCTGACCGAGTCGATCTGGAATGAGCGCTTCGTAGTGGGTGTATGTCGTGTCAACGTAGGGACGGGCACGTAAGTGTCGAAAGGTGGAGTCGATGACCATTACTCGGGTCTTGCCGGCCGTGAGTGAATCTGGAACGTACCAGTAGGAATGTTGGGGAGGGGTATCGAGATAGGCGTCCACTACAGAACCCGTGACAAAAGAGTCGGCCTCGGAGGGAACTGTTAAGGACAGGGAATCAAAGGGAATTGAATCCGGGACGGGAGGAGACACAGAGGAGAGGAGGGAGCTTCCCTCCGGTGAGAGGCTCACCGGGAGAGAGGTATCGGGCAGAACCTGGAGGGAAGGGGTGTTGGAAGCGGAGGTGTTGGGGAAGACTCCACGGTGGATCTTCTTTCTCGGAAGATCAGGGGTGGACAGATAGGTCTCCCGTAAGCTTTCCGGGAGGTTGAGTAGAGAGTCGGCAGAAACGTGCAGGCGAGGGAGTCCACTCGTCAGCGCGTCTACCAGCGTGCTGTCCCTGATTATGTCATTGAGGCGGGAGCGATTCCTGCGATGGACGATAGTGGGAGGGAGGTTCAAGATCGGCTCACTTGGGAGGGGAACGTGGAAGTCCTGTTCTCCGGGAGGGATTGAGGCGATCGGTGGCTTGGTGGCGAGGGAGTCGCGGCGCACACGCTCTTTGACTGAATCCGGTACAAACAGAAGGGAGCGTGCAGCCTCAGCCGTAGGAGTGGCGTTACTGTCCCGACGGGTAGAATAGAGCAGGTAGCCGTCCCTCGTAACCGTAGTATCGATACCAGTGATTTCCATCACTGTCGTGTCCTGCTTCAGTACGAGACTATCCGCAGCCTGGATTTGCCCTTTCACCCGGAGGGTGTCGTAGTGAGGAACGTGGAGCGAATCGAGGTGAACCGAGGGAAAAGGGGTTGCCGAAGTGACCTGGAGGGTATCAGAGAGGGAAAAGTCGTACCCCATGTGGGCATAAATAGTCGTTCCTTCTTCGATCTCTTCCTGAAGGGTGAGGATGTACTTGCGAAGGCGCTCTGTTTCTCCGGGAACGACTGGCAGAATGTCTGTCTCGGAGTATATGCGGTGGTCCTGCTTTGGAGGGCCGTCTTCGTACTCGTAGGACAGTTCATTCCCGTCTTCGTCGACGAGGCGAATCGAATAATGGCCGAGAGGCCCAAAATTTTTTGGCACAAAGACGGGAATGTCATAATTGTTAACGACTGCAGGTTGCACCTGCACTTGACCATTGCGTGCCAGGGTATTCAAAAGTCGCAACTGGACTCCATTTGAGTCTTGATCGACCGCATGACTAAGGTCCTCCTTGTACAGGGCTCGAGCCGACTGGCAATCGATGCTCAGTTGTTTCGGGCGAAGTGGAACATCGAGGAAGATAGATTTATCGTCAGGTTCGACGACGACAGAGAAATGCCGATGACGATGAAAGCCGTACCCATCAATATCGAAGACGTAAAGGGCCGGAGATGGCTCCCGGAGTGCATAGGGCTCTCCAGATCCAACGTCAGTGGTGTCTCCGGTGCGTCGATTCCAGACCTCTGCGCTATCGAGCGGCTCACCGGTTTTGCTGTCCACTGCTGTGAGGCGAAGGGTGGGGGCTTCACGAACGGGCTCAGCAGTGCCGCACGCATTCATGAGAAGAATGAGCATGAACAGCACGAACCCGCCGATAAGGGGACGATGAGACATGAAGGGGCGCTCGAAAGAGAGAAGGATTCAGTGTACAAAGGTGAGCATTCAACCCTGATGAAAGTTAAGGAATATGAGCGACAGGTATAAATGCAAGAAGTTTTTCAGTCTTTCGACTCTAGGTTCCTTTGTGAACCTCTACATTTCGTGCCCCCCGCACTCTGACAGCTAAAAATAGGTCCTCGAGGGAAGTGAGGCCTCTCCACTGCTCTGAGAAGCTGTCGATAGGGCCTCTCAATTTCTCAGAAAGGAAGCTTCAAATTCAGAAAACCTACGCTCGAGCTCCCATTCGGCTCGGGCTTTGGGATTTGCGGTGAGGAATGTCTGGCAGGAGGGGGCGAGCTCCTGGCGAGAAGGATCGGCCGTTTCACAAGGGGCTACGTATTCCTCATACTCACGGGAATTCCAGAGACTCTTTCCTTCCAGAAAGGAGTAGCGGAGGCTGTTGCGGCTCAGGTCTTTGAGGGTACGGTACTCTAAGGAATATGAGGTTGCGGCACGGAGATATTCATGCGTCAAGTCGATCCGCGAGATTCCTTCGTCATCGGTGGCCAGGGTGACAGGCACATCGGCAGCGAGAAAGTCAGGAAAGGGGTGCTCTTCGCCACTGACTCCAAGAATGATTTCGTTGCTGGTCAGGCAGATCTCCACACATACGTCCCGGGTGCGCAGGGTTTCTAGGAGCTTCCGGGTGTGGGTTTCCGCCCCCACGTCCACTGCGTGGCCGATTCTCTGCGCCTCTGCAACGTTCAAGGCGCGCCACACGTGATCGTCGAGATGCCTGGGAGGAACGAGGCCTTGGGTAAGTTCTCCGGCGTGAAGCCCCACTTCTAGTGAATCGTCCACGGTGGCCCGAAGGAACTCCAGCATCTCCATATGCCGGTCGTAGTCCCGTAGGGCGATCCGGTCATCTTCCGGTGCGACCAGATCGACGGAGCGGACACGGGGATCGGTTCGGGCCCGTTCGACCCCGTATAGCAAATGCGCAAATACGTGGACCGGAGGGAGGGTGCGGACAGAATACATCCGGTAGCGGCGAGAGACGTCGCAGGCCGGGGGGGAAGGGGCAGTCGAGCAGCCGAGGAGTGAGTCGGCCCGTGCCTCGACTCGATCCAAAAACGATCTACCGCGCTCTACCGCCTCCCGTAGACCAGCATCCAATAATCGTGTTCGAAGGGCCTGCCAATCATCGGTGTAGGCAACCGTAGAAGCCACCGAGTCGACGACATTGCCTCCGTCGAAAAAGATAATCTCCGTATGCTGGATGTTCTGAGCGGCTGCACGCTCCACGAGTTCGGCAACGGCGTCTCCCTTTCTGAGGGGACGATCCTCGTAGACGGCTTGAAAGCGATTAAAGGCGGCAAAGAACTGCTCTCGACCGGTTCGTTCTGAGGCCTCCAAATTCCGAACCGAAAGGGCGTCAATCATGCCCTGATACAGGCTCGACGACGCCAGAACGGAATCCATCGGGAGAGCCTCAGGAGACGCATTGTGGTCTCGGTTGGGACAGGGGACGATCTTGCCCGCCTGGGGACGCGCACAGAGATCTTGCTCGTGGGCCCACTGCAGATAGGTTTCTGCGTACACGGCCCCGGTCAAATGGGTGTGTAGATCTGCTCCCTTGGGCATCTGCTCGAGAAAATTCCGGAGCAGGGGAGGACGGTCTCGATGAGTCTGAAACCATCGAGCAACTTGTTCTTCCTGTGAGAGATGACGACTGTCCGTCTCCGTCTCTTCGGTCGCTTGCTCCGTCTGGACCGAGGACGGAGACGACTGGTTCGTCGCCGAGGGAGCCGTACAGGCCACCGTGAGGAAGAGAAGGAGGAGGGAAGCGAAGAAAGTTTCGAGAGAGACGCGCATACGTACAAGGAGCGAATGCAGATGCGAAAGCAATTCTTCCCGACCGAGAGGAGAGGGGGAGGAGCGTGTGGTGGGAAAGAGAGGAGAAGGGATCTCAGGACTCATGCCCCTGTCCACGACAAACGGAGAGGGAAGTGATACCAGTTCCGAGAGAATAGAGTGCACTTTTCCGTTGCGGAAGAGACGGGATGTGTATCGCGAGGCGGGACCGACGGTCATTCCGAGTGTGCCTCGCGACGTCTCGTTCCAAGTCCCTCCCATCCTTCCATTGACGTATACAAGGGTCCTCAGCATTTGGATTAGTCCTCAACGACATAAGAGAGGATCGCCAGACTCCGACGTTGGTCCTCCCGGATGACCTCGCCGTCGCGGTAAAGTCGGACGACGATTCCAGTACCGTCGCGAGGACGCCCCTGTACGTATAACGTATCGCCGGGTGCGGGGGCAATGTCCTGCGTTCGGGGCAGGGACGTCCGAGCTTCTGCCGGTTCATCGACCTCATATTTCCAGCTCATCGTCTGCCCCGAACAGAGAGCATCCAGCGAGTATGAGGGAAAGAAGAAACACAGAAAGGTGGGACGTAGATATTGGCTCCTGGAAGGGTCTGAGTGGCAGTACTCACACCAGATCCCAATTCGTCAGAGAGTCGAACCTGTATCCAAAAAACACACCTGGACCTGCTTCTACGATCTTCCTGGGTTAGCAAAAAAGGGACCTGCGGCTTCCCCAAACTCCCACGCAACCTACCTGAACTGTCGAGTAGTGTACAAAAAGCAAAACGCCGCTTCCAGGAGTGCGACCTGGAAGCGGCGTCGATTTCGGGACAGCTAAATAGTAGCGGGGGCCGGATTCGAACCGGCGACCTTCGGGTTATGAGCCCGATGAGCTACCAACTGCTCCACCCCGCGATGTATCGGGAACGGGACCTCCTCTCCCATTTCCATACCATTAGACTTAAAACCCGGTGGGATGTTCACGCTCTATCGAGGGACGAATTGCAATTAATTGAATGTCCACAGGGCACTCTGTAAGGGGCAAACGAAACTGTGTAAACTTTTTGTTGCTCCTCGTTCAGGTGTGCGACTCCCCCCGCTGGACTGTATACTACACACCTCATTTCAGCGTCACTTCCGTACGAATCACCTGTCTGTTGCTCCATGGCTACCCTGTATCCTTTTCGGGCTGTTCGTCCACGATCTGAACACGTTGAAGAAATTGCCTCAGTTCCTTATGACGTGATTGATACAGAGGAAGCACGCGACAAGGCCGAGGGAAAGCCTCGTAGTTTTCTGCACATTGCCCGCCCGGAAATTGATTTGTCTCCGGAGACGGATGTGCACGAGGATGCTGTTTATGAGCAAGGAGCCGTAAACCTCCGTCAGTTTGTCGACGCCGACTACACAGTCCAAGAAGAAGAGCCTTCCGTATACGTGTATCGGCTGGTGATGGACGGGCGGGAGCAAACCGGCATCTTCGGATGCGTGTCTGTGGCCGAGTATGACGAGGGCACCATTGTGAAGCACGAAGAAACGCGACCGGCAAAGGAAGATGATCGGACCCGGCACATCCTCTCACAGCAGGCCCACGCAGAACCTGTGATGCTGACCTATCGGGACGTGGAGGCCATTCACGATCTGGTGTCGATGGTCCAGGAGGGAGAGCCGATCTACGACTTCGAGGCCGAAGATGGAGTCCGCCACACCGTGTGGAAGGTCGGGGGCGCCGAAGGCCTCGTCGATGCGTTCTTGGAAGTCGACCATCTCTACATTGCGGACGGACATCATCGCTGCAAAGCTGCGAGCCGGACGGCCGCCAAATTGCGGGAGCAGGCCCGAGACGGCGACGATCCGGAGGTTCCGGGGTATGAGATGTTTCCTGCGGTGATCTTTCCGATGAGCAACATGCACATCATGGCATACAATCGGATCATTTTTGATCTTCCTGCGTCGCCGTCCGAGTTCCTTGACACATTGGATGATGCGTTTGAAGTGGAACGCGATGTGGACGATCCGGTGCCCCCCATGAAAGGATTCGTCTGCCTTTATCTCGACGGCGCCTGGCATCGACTGTCGCTCCCGCCGTCACGGGGAGTCCGGGTCGTGGATCAGCTCGATGTGGCCCGCCTCAGTGAATACATCCTGGAGCCCCGGCTAAGCATCTTCGATCCCCGCCGGGATTCCAACATCGATTTTGTGGGGGGCATTCGGGGCACCGAGGAGCTCGAGCAGCGCGTAGACTCGGGCGAGGCGCAGATGGCCGTGAGTATGTATCCGACCAGCATCGAAGAGCTCGTGGCCGTGTCCGACGAGGGAAGCCTGATGCCGCCCAAGTCCACCTGGTTCGAGCCCAAGCTTCGGAGTGGACTTCTCGTTCATGATTTTGCCGACGACGTACCGGCCGAGGCATCGGTTGACCCGGTGAGGTAACAGGGGAGAGTGAGTACATCGTCTTTTGAACTGACGAAGGGATTCTCAATGACTGTCTTGGTAGCAGATAACATTGCGAACGTAGGCGTTCAACAGCTTCGGGACGCCGGATACACGGTGGTGGATAAACCCACATTGTCAGGCGATGCGCTTATCGAGGCCCTCGAGGCCGAAACCCCCGATGTTCTGGTCGTTCGGTCCACGCGGGTGAGCTCCGAGGCCCTCGAGGCGAGCCCAAACTTGGCTCTGATCGTGAGGGCAGGCGCTGGCTACGACACCATCGATGTGACGGGAGCTGCCAACCGCGGCATCTTTGTGGCCAATTGCCCGGGGAAAAACTCCGTCGCAGTTGCCGAGCTCACCATGGGATTGATCGTTTCGCTCGATCGTCGTCTTCCCGACAACGTCGAAGATGCCCGCGCGGGCCGTTGGAACAAGAAGGAGTATGCGCAGGCTCAGGGGCTGAAAGGGCGGACCCTGGGCATTTTGGGCCTGGGCAACATCGGAACCGAGGTGTTGCATCGGGCCAAGGCGTTCGACCTCGACGTGATTGCTTGGAGTCGTTCGTTGACGCCGGAGAAGGCAGAACGGTTTGGCGTAGGCTACCGAGAGAGCCCAGAAGCCGTCGCCGAGGATGCAAGCATCGTCACTCTACACGTGGCGTCAACCCCCGAGACGAAGCACCTGGCAGACCGCTCGTTTTTTGAGGCCCTTCCCGAAGGCGCACACTTCATCAACACCACTCGAGCGGCTGTGGTCGACGAGGACGCGCTGGAGTGGGCCATGGACGAGAAGAACGTTCGGGCTGCGATTGACGTGATGGAGGGCGAGCCCTCTGCCAAGCAGGCTGATTTCGAGCACCCCTTGGCCGATCATCCAAATCTATACATGACCCATCACATCGGGGCCTCCACACAACAGGCGCTGGATGCGACCGCAACGGAGGCCGCCCGCGTCATCATCACGTTCGACGAAGAGGGCGACGTGCCCAATTGTGTGAATTTGGCCGAGCAAACGGAGGCGAGCTATCAGCTCACCGTTCGCCACAAAGATCAGGTCGGCGTGCTCGCCGGGGTCCTCGACGAAATTCGCCGGGCAAACTGGAACATTCAGGAGATGAGTAACCGCATCTTTGAAGGAGGAGAGGCCGCCGTGGCCAGCATTCGGTTCTCCGGGCCGTACGACGAAGATGTCCTCGACCGGATTGAGGAGAGCGACGACGTCTTTGCGTTGTCCGCCAATGAGCTGTAAGCCCCGGCTCCGCTCCCCCGTAGGGGAGAATGAGATAAAAGGAGTCGTGAAGCACCCCCTGGCTCACGTTTCGGACAGGCACCTGGGGCAGAATAGGGATAGGTGTCCGGTCGATGTCGGAGTGCTCTTCACAGGCCTATGTTGGAGAGGAGGCCCGTTGGGAGAAAGGGGAAGAGCTACTCCACAAAGAGGAGATCGATTTCGCGGTCCTCTACACTTGCACTGGCGACTTTTACCTGAACCGTGTCTCCCGGCCGATAGGACTTGCCCGTGTCTTCGCCCCGCATGGTGTACGTGGATTCGTCGTACACGTAGTAGTCGTCGTCCATCTCTCGAACGTGAACGAGGCCTTCGACGAGGAGCTCGGTGATTTCGACAAATACACCGAACTTGGTCACTCCGCTGACCACTCCTTCGAATTCCTCGCCCACGTGGTTCTTAACGTACTCGACCTGTTTGAGCTTGATGGATTCCCGCTCGGCTTCTTCTGCGTTGCGTTCCTGCTCGGAACAGTGCTCACACCGTTCGGCGAGTTCGTCGACGGTGGCCGCCGGCTTGCCCTGATCGTATTGCTTGAGAAGGCGATGGACCATCAGGTCCGGATAGCGCCGGATGGGGCTGGTGAAGTGGGTGTAGTACTCAAATCCGAGGCCGTAGTGCCCGATATTTCCGACGGCGTACTTGGCCTTGGACATGGCACGAAGCGCCGCCCGGATGATGACTTGCTCTTCCGGCTGGTTTTTTACGTTCTCGATCAGCTCGGCGAGATCCGTCGAGCGAACGTTGCCGTCGGTGAGGGGAAGCTCGTGCCCGAAAACTTGCACGTATTCGGCGAGCTGGCGGATTTTCTCGCCGTCGGGATTGTCGTGGATTCGGTAGATGAACGGGAGGGGTTCCTGCCCATCCTGCCCATTCGTGTGGAGTCGATCGGCCCGGGTCGGGTCTCCAATATGCGCCGCGACGGTTCGGTTGGCGAGAAGCATGAGCTCCTCGATGAGGCGGTTTGCTGCGGTCCGTTCTTTCCGGACAATGTCCTGCGGATTTCCCGACTCATCGAGAATCACTTTCACTTCGTCCGAACCGAAGTCGATGGCTCCCTCGCGCAATCGCTTTTTGGTGAGCGTTTTGGCGAGACGGTTGGCCTGGACCACGTCCGAGGCCACCGGATCCTCGGGATATCCGCCTTCGATGTAGTCTTGGGCTTGCCCGTAGGTGAGGCGCTGCTTGGAGTGGATGACCGTCTCACAGATGTCATAGTCGACGACTTCGCCGTGCGTCGTCACCTCCATGAGGATGGAGAAGGCGAGCTTGTCCTCCTTGGGACGAAGGGAGCACACCTTGTTCGAAATCTTCTCCGGGAGCATCGGAATCGTGCGATCCACCAGATACACACTCGTGGCTCGCTCCAGGGCCTCGTCGTCCAGCGCAGTATCGGGCTCCACGTAGTGGCTCACGTCGGCAATATGGACCCCTACCTCGTAGTGCCCGTTGTCGAGTGACTCGACGTGGATCGCGTCGTCGAAGTCTTTTGCGTCGACCGGGTCGATCGTGAAGATCGGCTTTTCTCGGAGGTCCCGACGTCGCTCGATTTCCTCAGACGGAATCTCGACGGGAATGCTCTCGGCCTCTTGTTCCACGCTCTCGGGGAAATCGGCCTTCACGTCCATGCTCATGGCGAGAGACAGCACCCGGACGTTGGGGTCGTCGGCCGGACCGATGACGCGGAGAATTCGCCCTTCCGGAGAGGCCTTGCGGCTATCAAAGCGGTCGATGGAGACGACGACCTTTTCGCCGTCCTTGGCTCCGCTAAAGGCATCGGAAGAGACGTAGACGTCCTGAAGGATGCGCTGATCGTCGGGCTCGACGAAGGCATAATCGCCCCGATTGTGGAAGGTGCCCACCACCTTGTCCCGTCGGCGTTCGACGACCTCTAGGACTTCGCATTCCCGTTTTTTGTCGGCGGGAGCTCGGGCGGCGACCGCCACCCGGACGAGATCCCCGTGCAGGGCCTCTCCCATGTGAGATTCCCGGATAAAGAACTCTTCTTCCGTGTCTACCGCCTGCACAAACCCAAAACCCTGGGCGTTGCACGAGAGGATGCCCGTTCGATGTGTGGTCTGTTTTTCCTCGGCTTCCTGGGGGTTGAACTTGTACTTTCTGCCCTCACGCTTCACGAGCCGTTGGGCACTCATTTCAGCGAGGACGTCACAAAAGCGGAGGTACCGATCGTTGTCTTCGATCTCGAGGCCCTGAGCGATGTCATGAGAGCGGAAGGCCTCATCGGAATGCTCGCGGAGAAAGCTCAGGATGTCCTGACGCAGGGTGTCGGCGTCAGCAGGGGGGGAGGTATCTGGTTGAGCCACAGGCTCTGGATTTTCATACACAAACTATTGAATAGATCTCAACGTCTCGGAGAACAGGCCGTTCGCCCCGCACGGAAAAGTCACACAAGCGGGGATACGGGTTATTCCTGGGGCGCATCGTTCGACTCGTCGCCGGTGGAGTCGGGCTCTTCAGAACGGCGCGTCACCGGCTCTGTGTCCGGGTCGGGGGAATCCTCGGGAGGAGAATCGGGAAGGAGCCAACCGAAGACTCGCGTGAAGAGGTCATGCCAGGTCGAGAATTCCGTCTGATACGACAGGCCGGCGCCTGCACTACTGGTGACGATCTGGTTGAAGGTAAGGTTGTCGCCGGTTCTCCGATAGAAGACCTCGGCACTCACCCGCGAGCTGAGGCGGACTTCCACGACGAACTCGCCTTCGGGCCCACGGGTCTGTCGATCTTCCGGATTGTCCGCGGTGTACACCCCCTCTCCTCGAATCACCAGACGCTCATTGAGAAGTCGAAGGGCGATGCCATAAATTACATCGAGATCTTTTGGGTCTTCTCCCTGCAGTCCGAAGTTTACGTCTACCACATTGGGGAGGGCGGCGGCGAGGTATCTGTTGAGCTGGCTGGCCACCAATTGAGAGACGCTGTTGTAGCCTGCACGACGGAGGTTTTCACTCGGGCCTCCGGGTTCCGCGTCATTCGTTTCGAGGAACGACTCCGTCGTGAGCAGGAATGTGTTGGTCAGGAGAACACTGGTTGCATACTCCGTTGCCTGATCCGGCTGATTGAGAATAGCGTCTAGGGTCTGGGAGCCCACGATTTCGCCTCGCTCTTCGCGGGACAGGGAGAGACTCAGATCGACGTTGGGGCTCTCAACTCGTCCGGTGATGCCGAGGTCAATCGTGACCGGAATTCGGCCAGTAAACTGGCTTTGGCTGGGAAGCCCTCGCGGAGAGGCACGAGTCTCATATTCGGCGTTGAGGTCGAGCTGCGCATTGGTCGGGCTTCCGTCCCACGTAATGGTTCCTTCATTCAGGGTAAATCGCCGAACGAAGACCTCTCCGGCAGTGAAGAGGTAGGTCCCACCGGTTGCGTTAAAGGTCCCATAGACGTAAAATTCTCCTTCTTGTCGCTGAAGCTGCACGCGACCCGAGCCTACGGCCGTGACGACGTCTCCGACGAGCGGATCAAAGACCAGGTTGACCGTAGATCCTTCAGGGGCGAGTATGTTTAGATCAATGTCAAGCCCGTCGACGAAAGTGGGCTCCCCGGCGGGTCGATCCGAGAGGATGTTGTCTCGGCGCGTAATCTCTTGCAGGTTGGGAAGCTGCCCCGTCGAGTCGGCGAAAATGATGAAGCCGGACGCATTTTCGACCCCTTGCCCCGAGGCTGGGATGTAGAGTTCACTGTCCGCCGTGGTTTCTGCAGATTCGGAGCGGAGGGACGCATCCGAAAGTGGACCGGTTAGGGTTACCGGACCCGACCCCCGAACGTGACCATAGAAGGGAAGGTCTTGGGCATCGGGGACGTCGATGACTGTAATCCCGTCTAGCTCGCCGCGGAGGTCGAAGGAGAAAAACTGGTATTCGTTGAAGAGAATGCTCCCGTCGACCGTTGCGGACCCGTCGTCATCGAGTACGGAGATGCTCTGGAGGTGGATGCCTTGGTGGTCGACGGCGACAGGCCCGCTGACACGATAGTTCAGGCCAAACTCGGGGAGCGACACAGCCCCATTCTCTACGTCGAGGTCGGCATCAAAGATCGGGTACTGCAGATTTCCCCCAATGTGGAGGCGGCCCGTGGCAAACCCTTGTACATTGGTAACCTTCTCTTCAAAAATATACTCGAAGAAGAATAGATCGGCCCGTTCTACGTCGACCGTGAGGTCGAAGTGTTCGTCGGAGGAAAGCTCGGACGTGTGGGCGGGGAGGGTCGTGGGAACCCAGGACGGAAGCCGAATTCGACCACTCATTCGCAGTCTATTTGGCTCCACGGACTGGGGGCCTCCCGGAACGAAAGACGGCCCCGATAGGCTGTCCGGGTTCGGGGCTTTGGTGTTGAGAGAGGCCTCCAGAATGAGGTCGGGAGAATCCGTCGTGTATCGACTTTGAACGTTCAGGTCGCCGAGAACACGGCGGTCGTATGACAGTCGTTGCACGGCGAGATCTCCTTCTAGCTGAGGATCGGCCCATCCGCCGATTAGATCAACGTGTCCGTTTAATTGCCCCCCAATGGGCTTCGGAAGCTCAGCGACCTGGGAAAAGGGGGCGAGGAGAACGTTTTGGGCTTCTAAGGAAAGGCTATCTGTGGCCGAAGAGGAGACGGTTCCCGCTAGCTGGAGACGCTGGGGGGAGGACAGCTGGGTGTGGGGACTCTCAATGATAAGGGGCGAAAAAAGCACTCCGTCTGCGTGGAGCAGCACCGTCCCCGGCTGGGGATTCGTCCATTCGTGAGATCCTATTGTCGCTGAGACGTCACGAATCGTCAGTTCGTTACGGTTGGGCGCAATGTGTAGATCAGAAATCAGACCGAGCTCTCGTGTCGCTCCCATGCGTTCGGCCTCAACCTGGAGACGACCCTCTCGAGAGGCGTACGTAAGGGCGGCCTTGGGATTGAGGAGGGACGGACCTCCAAACTGGATCTCGTGAGCAGCCACCTCGAGGGAGCCTGATACCGACTCGGCCAACGGGCGACGGAGAGGGGTGGCTACTTCGTAGGTGGCTTCCACCTCGCTCATCTGTCGTGAGCCAAATTGAAGGGAGGAGGTGGTCATGCGACCGGAGGAGTGAAGGCTGTCGAGGCTGAGGAGAAGTTCAGCTTCCGCGGTCAAATCGGTCGCTGCACTGGGAAACGTCGGCCACCAGGCGTGAAGCACTTCGGGCTGTAGCAGGTCGACGGTCGTGGACACCTCGAGCGGCGCAGTGTGTCCCGACCGAGCCAGGGACGCCTGGGCTGCCGAATGAAGGGCCGTCGAGTCTTCGGTGAACGGAAGGGAGAAAGACGGAGAAAGAGCCCCCGACGAATCAGCGGGAAGAGAGGGGGCCGGCTTTTCGAGTTCTCGTTGCACGGCTCCTTCTAAGGTCGCGAGCCAGACACGGCCGGTTTTCCAAAGTGGAGGGCCGAGGGTGGTCCCGTCGACGGTAACCGAAGCCACCGACCCATCGATTTCAATGCGGGGCTCCTGGGAATGTGTGTCGGCGAGGCGGAGAGAGGCCGAATGAGGCGGGAGAGGGACCGTTTCGTTTGCTCGTCGAACGGTGGAACTGTCTACCTCAAGACGGGCACGGCCCGAAAGGGACTGCCATTGGATTCCCTGTCCTTCTACGGTAAGAAGGGCGTTCAGCTGCGTCGAAGTAATGTGGTCCTCGTACGGCGCCACGTTAAAGTTTTCGGCTTCGGCCGTTCCCTGATAGGAGGGCGTTTCGTCGAGAGCAGTGATGGACCCCTCGGCGTGGAGGGCACCCCCCAAGAGCTGATTCAGGGTGACGGATCCCTGTGCCGTCTGATTGGCAACCCAGAACGAGGCCTGAGCGGAGGCAACGTGTTGCGGGCCAAGTTGTGAGGCCGATAGGGACACGTCGAACCTGCTACTCAAGGTCTGAGCCGTCAGGCCCTCGCCTTCCACCTCCAGGCGGCCGTTGAGATCTGTTGCGAGGGCGGGAGTGCTGGGAAGCGAATCCAGGTTTAAGCTGTCTACCTGAAGGTTTGCAGAGTACTGGAGGAGCCTTGAGTTCGTGCGATTGAGGGAAAACCGCCCCTGCATCGCCCCTTCCGGACTTTGGGCGTCTACAGTGCCCGAAAGATCCACCGCGGGGCGAGACCGGTTTTGCCAGCGTGCTGTACCCGTTATGCTGGCTGTCGTCTCAATGGGGCCGAGTGGCCGAAATTGAGAGTGCGGGAAGTCGGGCCACACCTCTTGGAGGTCGGAGGGAAGAAGGTGGCTCTCGACGAGCGTTAGCTCGGCGTCCAAGGAAGTGGGGAGATCGGAGAGAGATCCATCCAGTCGAGCGAAGGACTCGCCGTGAGTGAGCCGAAGATCATTCAAGAAAAGTCGGTCCAGGGATCCTCTGACTCGACCTTCGAGCGTGACGACATCAGTCAGGGGCAAGCGAGGGAGGATCCGTCCCAGTTCATCGTGGTCAATGCGGCTCCGGGCAATTTGGAGATCGAAGGCAGGGGGACGACGATCGGAAGAAGACGGCTGGATGGATCCCGTTGCTCGGAGGCGAGACTCCGACGTAGTAAGGTCAAATCGGGTCAAAGACCATCTGTCCTTTTCCAGGATGGCCTGGCCCCGAAACGTTGACACCTTGAGGTCGGGCTCGGGGAGATACATCGATCCAAATTCGATGTCGAGGAGTTGGTCCTGCTCTGTCCACTCGACGGAGGCGTCGAGGCGAATGTCCCGAACTTCCGTCTGCGTGTAGTCGAAGAGCCAGTCATTCTGGACGAGAGAGGGACGCTCTCCGTCACGACGGGTCGTTACCCGTCCATTGTTTACGGAGATGGTCGCGAAAGAGAAATCCAGGGGGCGATCCGAGTCGGCGGGGGACGTGGATCGGCGTTGCAGCGCGTCTTCGGCGTTCCACCGACCGGTCGAATCGCGATGCAGGCGCAGGTGGGGATTCTCCAGGGTTACGGAGCGGAACGAGAGGGTGGAGGTTAAGAGCGTAGCCCAGCGAGGGGTGGCAACGATCGAATCGACACGGGCGACGAGGCGGCCCGACGGATCCTTCAGTCTCACATCCGTGGCAATGAAGTCATCGATTAGGGTTCCTTCGAGCCGATCGATCGTGAGGGAGCCTGCAAACCGCTGGTTGAAGGCCGACTCGATCTGCTGCCGAATTCCATTTCTGCCGACCTCGGTGCGCGTGAGCCCAACAAAGATCACAGCACTTACGAGAAGGGCGGACAACGCCACCTGGAGGGTCCGCCAGAAGGACTGTGAAAAGGAGCGAGACGAAGACTCAGGCACTAGGAGAGACCAGGTCGTGGGGAGTAAAGGGCCCGACTAGCTGAGGTGGGGCATCAATCCATTGACACGATCAAGACGGGTCGGCGTTTCATTCCGAACAGGCAAACGTCCAGGCCTGACGGACTTCTTCACGAGATACATTCTCGATGAGAGAGGCCTGTCCTAGACGATCGAGCAGGACAAAGCGAATGGTCTCGCCCCGGTTTTTCTTGTCGGCTTTCATGGCCCGATAGAGTTTAGAAAAGGGCACCTGAGAGGGATCGTCGTCGACCGGAATGGATCGGATGACGTGATCGAGGCGCTCCAGGGGCACCGCATCGGGAGAACGGTGATGGGAGAGGTACACGGCGGCTCGCATGCCGATTGCGACCGCCTCGCCGTGGGTGAACGTTCCGTATCCCGCCACCTTCTCCAGAGCGTGGGCGAAGGTGTGCCCAAAATTCAGAATCGCCCGCCGACCTTCTTCTCGCTCGTCCTTCCGTACGACCTCTGCCTTCACCCGTACGGCTTGCTCGAGGATGGAGGCGATCCGTTCACGGTTCCGACGGGACACGATAGATACGAGGTGGTCCTCGAGCTCCTCGAAGAGGGCAGGGGCTTTGATGAGCGCGTGTTTGACCACCTCGGCCATCCCACTCGTGTACTCCCGCATTGGAAGGGTATCCAGGCTGGTGGGATCTGCGCAGACCAGGGTGGGCTGGTAGAAGGCCCCAATCAGGTTTTTCCCGGTTGCGTGGTTAATGGCTGTTTTCCCCCCGACAGAGGCGTCCACCTGAGCAAGGAGGGACGTCGGAAGTTGCACCAGGGGCACTCCTCGCAGGAGGGTAGCGGCCGCAAAGCCTGCGAGATCCCCCACGACCCCACCGCCCAGGGCAAGCACCGGGGTGGAGCGATCGATGCCCCACTCCAAGGCTTCATCATAAATCTTGTGCAGGAACGAGGCCGATTTGGTGGACTCGCCGGGGGGCAATACAATGGCCTGTACGGTCCATCCGGCCTTCTCCAGGCTTGTACGAAGTGGGGTTCGGTAATGAGCAGCCACGTTTTCGTCCGTCACGAGAAGGCAGCGTCCAGGTTGAAGGCCTGCCTCGGACATGAGCCCCGGGACCTCGGAGAGGGATTTGAAGTGGACGGTGTAACTACGTTCGTCGAGATCAACGTGAACGGCCATAGTACAGAAGAGAGATGGCTGAGCGGAGGACATTCCCCCACGGGTCCAGATCGAGGAAGGTTCAGGCTCCCCACGGAATTTGCTGCATTCTTCGGAGGAGATTTGGGGAACCGATTCGGCTGGTCAGCATGAAGGACACGCGCTCCGAGTCGTTCGTACGATCCGCCCCGACGGCCTTACGTGCACATGGTCACCCATTCCGTTCTCGACTATGCACATGTGTTGGCGGGCCGAGCCCTGGAGCCGGGGGACGCGGCTGTGGATGCCACGGTCGGCAATGGACACGATACGGTATTTTTGGCCCAGGCCGTCGGGCCGCAGGGGACGATTTTTGGATTTGACATTCAGACCGATGCCCTGGATCGCACCCGGAAACGACTCGAAGAACACGCCCTCGAGACGGAGGTGCACCTGCTCCACGCTGGTCACGAAGCCATGTTGCGTCACCTCCCTGAGGACCTCCATGGAGAGATTGGGGCGGTCATGTTTAATCTCGGGTACCTCCCCGGGGGAGATCATTCCCTCACGACCCAGCCCGAAACGACCCGGCGTGCCTTGGAGGCCGCAACTCGTGTGCTTCAACCTGGAGGAATCGTCACCGTGGTTCAGTATACGGGACATGAGGGAGGCACCGAAGAGGCGGACGCTGTAACGGAGTGGGCTGCTGCTCTCCCTCAGGATACGTTTCAGGTGTTGTTCTATCAATTTCTAAACCATCGGAACGACCCGCCCCGACTGCTGGCTATTGAAAAGCACGCACAGATCGAGTGATTTTGTGTGACGAGAAGGACCCCAGGCCGTCCCGGCGTACACGATACGACATGTTCTCTGCGACTGTAAGTGTCCTCTATGTGTCTGATTGTCTTTGCCCATCAGCACCATCCCGATTATCCCCTGGTTTTTGCTGCGAACCGAGACGAGTTCTACGAGCGCCCGACCGCGCCCGCTGAGTTTTGGGAGGACGCCCCCCACGTGCTGGCAGGGCGGGATAAGAAGGCCGGAGGCACGTGGATGGGGGTGACCCGCAATGGACACTGGGGGGCCATTACAAACGTTCGCGACGAGGTGGACCGCCGTCCGGACGCCCCTTCTCGAGGGCATCTCGTGGCGGACTACCTCAGAGAGGAACCGCAGCCGGACTCTTATCTAGAGCAGGTGGCTGATCGGGCCGACCAGTACAATGGATTCAATCTACTGGTTGGGACGCCTGAACACGTGTATTACTTCTCAAATCGAGAGAACGACATTCACGCCGTTTCTCCTGGAATCCACGGCATTAGCAACGCCCGGCTGAACACTTCTTGGCCAAAAGTGAAGCGGGGAAAAGAAGGGCTTGCTTCGATCCTCGACGGGGACATCTCCGCCGACCGTCTTCTCGAACTACTCGATGACCGGCAGACCGCCCCCGACGAGCAACTCCCGGACACCGGGGTAGGCCAAGAGCTTGAGCGGCAGCTCTCTCCTATTTTTATTAACGGTTCGGAGTACGGCACCCGTGCTTCGACCGTTCTCTTATTGGATCGCTCAGGGCAGGTGACGTTTGTCGAGCGTAACTTTCAACGAGGAACTCCCACAAAGACCCGCCGATTTTCGTTCGAGTGTGCCTCGGCACCGACCGATTGAGCCAGTAGAGGTCGGTTCTTGTAGGCCTGATCGGAAATCCGGAGACGTCACGTGAGTGTGCAACTCTGTTAACCTTCTTCCTCAGTTCAACCCCCATGCCCTTTCAGAAGCTTCACTTCGAAAACCCGGACGGAGATCGACTGGCAGCCCGTCTCGATGTCCCCGACACAGGCCCCCCGACGGCCTACGCTCTCTTTGCCCATTGCTTTACCTGCTCAAAAGATCTTCGGGCCGTCGGGGCCATTTCACGAGCCCTCACGCGGCAAGGCATTGCTGTTCTTCGGTTTGATTTTACCGGACTCGGTGAAAGCGAGGGGGACTTTGCGGAGACGAACTTTTCTTCCAACGTCGACGATCTGGTTGTCGCCGCCAATTTTCTCGCTGAGGAATACGCCCCCCCACGGATTCTTGTGGGTCACTCGCTGGGCGGCGCTGCTGTTCTTCAGGCGGCCCATCGTCTCGAGAGCGTGCAGGCCGTATCCACCATTGGGGCGCCCTATGATCCTGAGCACGTCACCCGCCATCTGGAGGATGCCCTCGAAGAAATTAAAACCAGTGGCAAGGCCCGAATTCGGTTGGCCGACCGGACCTTCACCATTCAAAAACAATTTCTTGAGGACCTCGCTGCCACAAAGATGGAGAAGACCATCCGCACGCTTAGTCGGCCGCTCCTAATTTTTCACTCGCCCGTGGATCAAATCGTGGGAGTGGACAATGCCGCTCGGATTTTTAAGGCGGCCAAGCACCCAAAGAGCTACATCTCGCTCGACCGGGCAGACCATCTCCTCACTCGACCGGCCGATGCAGAGTATGTCGGCACGGTTCTCGGGGCCTGGGCCCGCAAGTACGTAGAACCGAAGCAGGAGGGGACGCCTGCTCCTGAGGGGGACGTCATGACCCGTACGGGAGACGGGTTTCGGACGGAGGTGCAGGCGGGGAGGCATTCGCTTATAGCTGACGAGCCAGAGGCAATGGGGGGGACAGATAAGGGACCCACTCCCTATGACCTGCTCCTGGCGGCCCTGGGGTCTTGCACCGGAATTACGCTCCGCATGTACGCCGACCGAAAGGAGTGGCCCCTGGAGGAGGCCATTGTGCACTTAACCCACGAAAAGATTCACGCCGAGGACTGTGCACACTGCGATACGAGCGAAGGAAAGATCGACCGAATCGAGCGAGAGCTCGAGCTGGTTGGAGAATTGAGCACCGAACAGCGCGACCGTCTCCTCGACATTGCGAACAAGTGTCCTGTGCATCGCACGCTGCACAGCGAGGTCGACGTTCGGACCCGCCTTCAGGAGTCGTTCGAGGCCTCCTAG
>CAYXAD010000042.1:0-19140 GCA_964462965.1 uncultured Salinivenus sp. | reverse complement strand
ATCAGTAACGCAACGGTCGAAGGGGCCTCCAAGGGGAACTCTGCTCTGCTCTCTGACCCGTCCGGGGTTCATCCCGGGACCTATCGGTTTGACGTGGGCACGGCCGGGAGTGCCATCCTGGTCTTGCAGACGGTACTGCCTCCTCTTCTCACGGCCCCTCGCTCCTCGACGGTGACCGTCGAAGGCGGAACGCACAACCGCTCGGCTCCGCCCTTCGAGTTTTTTGCCCGGGCCTTCCTCCCGCTCGTTGAGCGAATGGGCCCGGTCCTTCGGGCCCAGCTTCACCGTCCCGGGTTTTATCCCAAAGGGGGTGGAGAGTGCACGGTAGACGTGACGCCTGTCGAATCCCTCGAATCGTTCTCCCTGATGAACCGAGGCGCCTCAAGGGGGCGTCGAGCCCGGGCCATTGTGGCCAACTTGCCGCGGCACATAGGTGAGCGCGAGCTCGATACTCTGGGGCAGGAGCTCCCCGGCGGACTGGACGACGGACGCATCGAGACACCGTCGGCCGTGGGAGCGGGAAATGCGCTGATTCTCGAACTTGCATTCGATCACCTCACGACCGTCGTGAGCGGCATCGGGAGAAAAGGGCTCCCTGCTGAGAAGGTCGCGGCGTCGGTGGCCGAGGCCGCCCGCTCCTACCTGTCCGCCGACGCCCCCGTCGATCCACACCTGGCCGATCAGCTTCTACTGCCGCTCGCCCTGGGGGGCGGACGGTTCCGGACGACTGCCCTCACCGCCCACACCCACACGAATGCAGCCGTGATCGAGCGGTTTACGGAGGGTAGGCTCGACCTGCGGGCGGGCGACAGGGGGTGGATCGTTGAAGGCCGACCCTCATCAACCTGAGTCTACTTGCAGGACTCGGTGCTTTAGGATTTAAAGGGTGGTTTCCGCCATTCGTGTGTGCATCCACCCCTGGGAGTGAGAGTCCGTTTTGATTTATGCCTCGGGTTACGAGCGGTCTCGATGGGCTGCACACCGCGTTCCTTCTTTGAAAGATCCACTTTGAAAGATCCATCGAAGGGAGCTCTCCAGATCCACGGGGACTGATGTTCTCTAGTGCCGACGATAATTCGGAATCGGATCGGGGGCATTGTCGAGAATCGACTCGATTTGCTCGTCGACCTCCGCATCGATCTGATCCGCAACCTCGAGGGCCTGCATGTTTTCCTCGACCTGCGAGGGTTTAGAGGCCCCCGTAATCACGGTACTGACGTCGTCGTTGGTGAGGCACCACGCCAGCGCCAATTGGGCGGTCGTACATCCGAGGTCGTCGGCGACGTCGGAGAGCCGCTGAACCTTCTCGAGCCGGTTTTCCTGCATCACCTTCTTCCGAAGCCACTCGTAGCCTTCCGTCGCCAAGCGGCTGTCTTCCGGGATGCCGTCGTTGTATTTCCCGGTCAGCAGCCCACTCGCGAGCGGGCTCCAGATCGTCGTGCCGAGTCCGATGTCCTCGTACAGGGGCACGAGCTCATGCTCCACCCGCCTGCGGCGAAACATGTTGTACTCGGGCTGTTCCATGGTCGGCGGGATGAGGTTTTCGCGTCGGGCCACTTCATAGGCGTGGCGGATCTGCTGGGGCATCCACTCGCTGGTTCCCCAGTAGAAGGCGTAGCCTTCATCGATCAGGTAGCTCATGGCCCGAACCGTCTCCTCGATCGGCGTTTCGACGTCCGGCCGGTGGCAGAAGACGAGGTCGACGTACTCCATCTGAAGACGTCGGAGCGAGGACTCCATTCCCTCGATGATGTGTTTCCGGGAAAGGCCCTGGTCGTTGGGGCCTTTCCCACCCCAGAAAATTTTGGTCGACAGGACGAGGTCGGTTCGGTTCCACCCTTTGTCGCGGATGATTTCTCCCATCACGATTTCCGATTGGCCGTCGGCATAGGCCTCGGCGTTGTCGAAAAAATTCACTCCGTGGTCGTAGGCCACCTGCATGCACTCGGCGGCAAGGCTTTTGTCAATCTGGTCACCGAAGGTCACCCAGGAGCCAAAGGAGAGGGCCGAGACGTTGAGGCCAGAACGACCGAGATGTCGGTATTCCATAAAGTGAGAGGGTTGTTGAAGAGAGCGGTTGCTGCGCCTGGAAGATACAGGTCTGCCTCCTGCATGAAAAGGGGGCGAGCACGTCCGTAAGGAGATGTCCGACGTTGGAGGCGCCTTCCTGGACTCTCGGGGGGATTGGAGAGGGAGCGTGTGGGAGAAGAGGGGAAATGGAATTTGACGGTCCTACAGCCGGGAGCTGATTCACGGAGACAGGGTCGATGGACCGCTGCCCGTAGAGGGACGGCAGGGCTAGGCGGCCCGTCGTCTGCGGTCCGCCGTCCACGTAGGGAGGCCTCTTCGGAGCAGTGGCGTTAACCTTCGATCTCACCCACAGCGGCTCTTCCAGCCAATAAAAAACCCGTAACCGCCTGGAATGCAGACAGTTACGGGGAAGCGGGCCGGACGGGATTTGAACCCGCGACCTCTGCCGTGACAGGGCAGCATTCTAACCGCTGAACTACCGGCCCGTCTCAATATGTCCACCAACAGAAAAGAGCAATCCCGGGGCGAGGTTCCACCGCTGCCGAATGTTCACAGGGCCTCCACTGCTTGGACCCTCAAAACGACGCACCAGGCAGGAGTTCGGCATTCTTCAAGGAGGCACGAGGAACCTCTATGCACGGAGCGGTGGCCGCTGTTGCCTCTGTGTTGAGGACAGTACATTGAATACCGAACGGACCGGGTCGTCTTCAAGGCAAGAGGTGTGAAGGCCCTTTGGAATCTGAATAGGACGGAGCACCCAGCTTGGGAACGGCGGCGCATCGCCCACAGTGAAACCCTCTCTGATCCCTGTGGACAACGATCGATCGATGATGGAGCATCAAGGCCCCGATCTCCCGTGGTCCAACTTTCGGTCGGAGCTCAACAGCCGGCTTCTGAATGAGCGCACGCTCGTCCTGAACGAGGCGCTCACGTCTTCCGTAGCGGCTCGCATTTCGGAGCAGCTAACTGTGCTGGACGCCGAGTCCGAGGAGTCCATTCAGATCATGATGAGTAGTGTGCCCGAGGGGGAGATGGAGGCTGGACTCTCGGTGCACGATCTGCTTCAGTCGATGGCGGCGCCCGTGACCGTACTGGGGGCCGGGCGAATTGTCGGCCCCGGAGTTGTTGCCTTTGCCGGGGCGCCGTCGGGTCGACGGTTTGCCTTGCCCCACGCTCGCTTTCGGTTTGACGAACCCAGAGGACGTTTGAGTAGGGGGGCCACGAAGGACCTGGACACGGAAGCAGAGGAGCTTTCCGAGCGACGCCGGCGGGTAATCGAGGTGCTCGCGGCGGCGACCGGGCAGTCCGAGGAGCAAGTCTCGACCGACCTCAGCGACCGTCGAGCCCTGGAGGCCGAGGCGGCGGTCGACTATGGATTGGTGCACCGCATTGTCGAGAACCGGCGGGAGATTGAGTGAGTCATGAGTTGCCGAGTCACGGGTTAAGGAGTTAACGAGTGAGGAGGGGATGAGGGATACGTCTTCTTTTTTCGAAGAGAGAGTGAGCCTGGAAAAGGAGGGAGGGGAGCGTTTTTATGTCTCCGTCGAGGGGGGAGCTACGGCGTCGCGGAGGGCGGTGTAGCCTCGCTCGAAGGCATCGCCGGTAAGGGCTTCCGTTCGATCGCTTGGAGGCTGAGGCGACTCGATCTCGGCGGCGCGGTCCTGCGCAAGCTGTTCACGTGTTTCCGTCCAGTCGATGGACAATCGAAGCCGTGCTCGTCCTTGTTCCACTCCCTCGAAGGTTGCCACCATGGACGACCACGGAAGGCTCAAAATCTGATCGGGGGCCAACCGACTTTCGCCCAGTGGATCGAGGGTGCCGACACGCTCCTCGTGCCGAAAGACCTCGACCGTGTCGGTCTCTTCGTTCCACTCAAAGGTGAAGACAGTCTCTTCGGCGTAGAAGCAATCCGGGCACTCGTTGTTCACAGCAAACGGGGCCGTACCGATTCGCTGCTTCCATTCGGTGGCGTCCTCGCGGGCCTGCGTTTGGGCCTCTTTCTGAGAGGTCTCGTAGTCGCGCTTTGCTTCTTTGTACGCCTGGAGGTCGTGTTGGGCTTCCTCGATTTCTGGCTCCAAGGCGCGAAGCCGTCGTCGTAGCCGTTTTCGGTGCTTCGAGGGAGGCGTCCACCACCGACGGATGTAGCGTTCCATCCTCAAGCCCCCGAGGTCTCGACACAGCCGAATTAGGCACTTCTCGGAAAGGTCGTCGGGGGACGTCTGAAGGGCCACTTGGGTTCGGCGACAGCGTTCGAGGTGCCTCTCGGCCTCGGCGTCCTGGAGAAAACGAGCCTCCGAGGAGGCATGCGTGGACAGGACGAGGTGCTCTCGGGCGCGCGTAACGGCGACGTAGAACAGACGCCGCTCCTCCTCGATCGATCGTTCTTCGGTTGCGTCCGCCCCGCTCTCGAAGGGGAGAACCCCCTCGTTGCATCCTGGCACGATCACGATCGGCCACTCGGCACCTTTGGCCCGATGAATCGAACGGATCTCAATGCTGGAGGGAGGGAGCCCCTCTGAATCGCTGGCAGCCAGCGTCCGGATGTTGTCGAGGAGGGCTGGGGTGCTCGGATATGCGTCTGCGTATCGGATCAGGGAGCGAACGGTGCGGACGCGGGCCGTTCCTCGTTCGGGGGTCGGGCTCTGCTCTCGCAGCCAGGACTCGTACTCCAGTTGCTCGGTCAACCATTCGAGCGTCAGGGCAGGAGGATTGTCGAGTCGATCGACGAGGTGATCGACCACGTCGAGAAAGGCGCGGACCCGGTCGGCCGTCCGGTCGGGAAGCTCCGGGACGTGGTCGGAGAGTACGTCGAGGGCGGACGTCTGACGCGTCAGCGTTTGTTGGCCAATGAGATCGATCTGGGCGTGCGCCACGTAGCGGGTGGGGCGTTTCAAGATGTGCGCAAAGCGGTCCACATACCGCTCCGCCGTGCGACGCTCGTCGAACCAGCCGTACTGGCGACGTCGGTGCTCCAGCGTGGCCCAGTACAAATACCGGAGCAGGGTTTGGACGGGCCGTCGTCGATAAAAAGGGCTGTGCCCGACAATGTGATATGCCAGGTCGCTCTCGAGAAAGGCGCGCTCCAGCGGAGGCGTTTGTGCATACGTCCGTACGAGGACAGTGACCTCCTCGGGAGAAGCTTCTTCCTCGAGGAAGGTTGAGACCACCCCGGCAATTTGATCGGCTTCGGCTGCAGGCGTCTCTGCCGAAAGGAGGCGGGTGCTCCCCTCAAATCCACGAGTGAGATGCAGGCGTTTGTCGTCTCGGCGGTCCTCGTGGTCGAGGATTGCGTTTGCCAGGACCGTATGGGAGGCCTGGGATCGGAATGTGTCTGTAAGGAGGTACTCCTCGGCGTCGTAGCGGTCCGGAAAATCGAGGAGGAAGGAGGGCCGGGCCCCACGCCAGGCGTAAATACACTGGTCTTCGTCCCCGATGGCCATGTAATTGCGGTGGGAGGCCGTCAGCAGGTCGAGCAGTAGAAACTGTGCCCGACTGATGTCCTGGAACTCGTCCACCAGAACGACGTCGTAGGCCGCTTGCGCCTCCGTTCGGAGAGATCCATCTCGACACAGGAGTTCCCAGGCGGTCCTCACCATGTCGGGATAGGTGAGCCACCCTTTTCGGCGGCGATGACGTTCGAAGCGACGGAAGAGGGAGACGTAGTCCTCGTTGTCATGGGTCGCCTCGTGAGCCTGCGCCTGTGCAGAGTCGGGCAGATCTGTGACCTCGTCGTCCGGGTATGCGAGCTGCTGCTTCCAGGCGGCGACCTGGTCGGCGAGGTCCCGCGGGGCGACGTCGATCTCGTGCGGCTCGAGGTCTCGCTCGGCCGCCTGGTCCGCGATGGCACGCCGAGCGAGAATGTGGGCCTGTGCCTGTGGGCTGGGCGCGTCGTTCTGATTTAGGTCCAGTCCCGTTGGCTCGGCGCACCGGAGCAGGGCCAAGCCCAGCGCATGGAGCGTTTTCGTATCGACGCCGTCGACGCTCAGGGCCTGCAGTCCCTCGTTGACGTCTTGCACCGTCGCTCGGCTGAACGAACAGGCGAGAATGCGGGCGGGGGCAATGCCGTTCTCCTTGACGAGCCGACGGATGCGGTGCAGCATGACGGTCGTCTTTCCGGCCCCGGCGACCGCACGGACCACGGCCGGCCCCTCCGTGTGCTGAACGATTGCGCGCTGTTCGTCCGTAAGGGAACGCACCTGTGAGGAGGGAGAGGGCATGGGAGCAAAGGGGGTAAACGCCTGGAACGACTGTGGCTTCCCATTCGAGAAGAGACTACCCCGGTGACGGGGAGGGAAGCCCACCGATTGCACCGGGTCCCGGGCTCGCTGGGATCACGGAGCGACGCATGCCGAGAGGGAGGGCAGGACGTAACAAAAGACTAGTCCACGGGCTCAGGGGCAGTCAGGGCCCGGGCCAGCTGGGGGAGCACCTGTCCCGTGCGGCCGTCCACGTGCACCTGGGCGAGGTCGTCGCCCCGGGTGGCGCCTAGATTGACGATGCCGACGGGCTGCGTGTTCTGTGCGGCTTCTCGGACAAAGCGAAAGCCGGAGTATACCGTGAGGGAGGAGCCCGTCACGAGCAAGACGTCGGCCGCAGCCAGCAGGTCCCAAGCCGCGTCGACTTGACGTGAGGGCGCATTCTCCCCGAAGAAGACGACGTTGGGTTTGAGCACCCCTCCACAGGACGGGCACGGAGGGACCCGAAAGGACTGGGTGGCGGAGCGAGGGAGGTCGGCGTCTCCGTCTGGGGCCAACGTGGCCGCCTTGTCTGTCCACCCGGGGTTTTGCGCCAGGAGGCGGTCCTGGAGATCGCGTCGGGACGACCGGCGGTCGCAGTCTAGGCAATACACCTCGGCCAGCGACCCATGTAGTTCTACGACGCATTCGGAGCCGGCATCCTGATGAAGGCGATCCACGTTTTGGGTGATGATCCCAGTGACGTATCCCCGTTCCTCGAGGTGGGCCAGGGCGTAGTGCCCTGGGTTCGGACGGGCTGCGTCGAAGGTGGGCCAGCCAATCGCACTTCGCGCCCAGTAGTGGCGACGGATGTCTTCGCTCTCCAGGAACTCCCGGTACCGGATGGGATCGTGATCCTTTTCGGCGGTCTCGGGCCCGCGATAGTCCGGAATGCCCGATTCTGTACTTACGCCCGCACCACTCAACACGACCGTTGTAGCCCCCGACAAAAGGTCTACGAGGGCTTCAAATTCGAGCCAAGGGGCAGGATGAGGCATTATGGATGTTGAAGGCAGCAAAAAGCGTCGAAGCATCGACTTTTACGAGCCGTCGTGGCTTCGGATTCCGCGCGACGCCGGAAGGATTTTCCTATCTTGTTACGGGGGGCGCACGGGATCTTCAACGCCCAGTCCGGTTGAGGGCAGAACCGAGGGTCTGAACCCTCCGTTCGACTGAAGCGTCTGCAGGACAAGGAGGTGGGAGGGGAGTCCCACTAGGTTTCCCCGATGCGATTCTTTCCTGAATGCCTTCCGATTTTGCCTCTTCGTTCTTTGACACGGATCGCCGAATTCTTGCGCTGGCGACGGCTCGAATGGCAGATGCGGTCGGAAATTCGTTTCTCATCATCGTGTTGCCGCTCTACGTTGCGAGCGATGTCGTAAAGGGCAACGTGTTTGGGCTTCCCGCCTCGTTGATTGCCGGGGTAGTGCTGGCCCTGTTCGGCATTGCGAGCAGTCTGGCTCAGCCGTTTGCCGGCCGCCTTTCGGACGTGTGGGGACGCCGAAAGGTGTTCGTCCTCGGTGGACTCCTCGTCTTCGGGGTCATCAATATGGCTTTTGCGGGGGCGACGGCGTACTGGCACCTCTTCGTACTTCGTATCCTCCAAGGATTGGCCGCCGCCTTTACCATCACGGCCAGCCTCGCAATCGTGAACGAAGTGAGCCACGCCGGAACCCGGGGCGGGCACATGGGCGTCTACAATGCCTTTCGTCTTGTGGGCTTTGGGGCTGGGCCCTTGCTGGCCAGCGTGCTTCTCGAAACGGGGCCGTTTACGCTTCCGGGTAATCTTCTGGTGACGGGCTTTCAGGCCACCTTCTTTGTCGCCGGTGCCGCAGCCCTCTTCAGTGCCGGGCTGGTGGCGCTGATCGTTCACGATCCAGAGGGGACTGCGCCGACCAAGCGTCGGTTGGCGTTGCAGGTGTGGGATCCAAAGACGGGAGGCCTCGACACCATCTTTGCCCTGGGGATGGCCACACTGGTCATGGCCTCGTGCATGGCTCTTCTGTCGGCCATCGAGCCCGAGGTGAACGCCCGGCTGGGGCAGGGCCCCGTCTTGTTTGCCGTCGAGTTCGTCTCCCTCATTGCAGCCCTAGCCGTTTTGCAACCCTTTGTTGGCCGGGCGAGCGACCGGATGGGCCGAAAGGGATTTATTCTGGTGGGCCTGGTGGCGTTAATTCCCACGACCTTCCTGCAGGGCCTGGCGGGGAGCCCCTGGGAGATGATTGTCCTCCGCGTCTTGCAGGGAACGGCCGGGGCGCTTATCTTTGCTCCGGCGCTTGCCCTGGCGGGCGATCACACGCGAAAGGGACAGTCCGGCGCACAGCTCTCCGTACTGACGGTCTCGTTTGGTCTGGGCATTGCCTTCGGTCAGTTGACGGCCGGCTTCTTCGTGCAGTTTGGCTTCGTCATTCCGTTTGGGGTCGGCGCCCTCCTTGCGTTCGGGGGCGCCCTGCTGGTGGCGACCCAGGTGCAGGAGCCTCCCGGGGCCGAGGACGTCCGCTCAGCCGAACAGAAGGCGGTTCACGAGGCGGACTAATAAGGCTCGCCGCGGCGTCTTCTACGTGGGAGAGGGCCCATGCAGGGGGCGAGGAGACGCTTAGCGGTTCCCATTGACCTTCCATTGCTCTGGTTGAGTCGTCCCGGTGCGACACCTCATTCGTCGCTCCCGAAACGAGCTTACGAGTCCCCAGCCACGAGTCTCACGAGTCACGCGTCATGAGTTGACGAGGTATGAGTGACGAGGATTCCCATCCGACTTCTGAAGCAACCTGTATCTCGTTGGGAAGGGATCACTTGGGGAGAATGGGTCTGTGGGGGCCTCTGCCGAGTCGACGAATGGTAATTGGGGGACGGAAATGAATCCCGTTGTGGACGGACTGCGGCAGTGCAGAGGGGACAAGAGAAACGCCCGATCCGAATCCACAACGATCCAGATCGGGCGAAAACTATGGAGAGAAGGTCGAGCGGCCCCTGTACCGGACGCGCTTCGTAGTTCTCTATCCCTCTTCGTCTTCTAGCAAGATGTCCTTGAGCTTTTCGAACTCCTCACGCTCGAACGAGAGGCTGTACTTGCCGGGTTCGCTGTCATCGCCGACCTCCGTTAGAGGTTCGACGTCGGAGGATTGAACGACCTCGATAAAGTCCTCAGAATCCATCTCGAAGGCCCCGGCGAAGTCTTCGGCCGTTGCTGCATAAATACCACCGTACGACTTAATTTCACCAGTGGAAAAGTCTTCAGCGTCCTGGGGCTTAAAACTAACTCCTCGCATGTTGGATAGGGGAATTGGTGGTCATCATCACGAAGGGCAACAAATACCGCCACCCTATGAATTGATGAAACGTATCAAAGTTTCCCACCAACGGGTATGGAGAAGATGAGTTCAGTGTAAGCCATGGGTTGGCAAAATCGGGTCATCCGAGCCCGTCGCCGTGCGACGCGAGGCGGTGAATCACGCCTCTTTTTGTATCGCCGAGGCTATTTTTGAACCGAATGTCAAAGCTTGAATGGGCTGATTCTCAGCGTGTCTTGTGGGACTTCGACGACCGCGTGGAGGCTGAACGGACGTTGGGTCGTCCCCATCGTTGGACCACGTGGAACTCGTGGCAAGCGTGGGCTCGACTGGTCTCTATGCGGCTGCGGTGGTGGACTACGGGGCGGCTCATTGTGGGGGCCCTGGTGGCCCTCGTCTTTACAGGCTCCCTCTGGGTCATTGCGCTGTCGGCGTCTATTGGATACGCCGTCAGTCAGGCCGTAGGAAATCCCATCGGGGCATCTTTCATCTTCTCCCGCTCATAATTGCTGTGATTACATTTGCGGGCTATGAACTCTGGCGGGGCGTGAGCTTTTCAACGTAGGCCTTTTCCCGATGACTTCCTGAGGGGGATTTCTTTTCCATAGACCCTCGGTTTCGGTTCCAGAACGCAACACGTGCTTCGATATGCTTTCCATTGATCGCATTCTGTGGCCGACCGACTTTTCAACCGAGTCGGCACGAGCCTTTCCCTACGCGGCCGCGTTGGCGTCGTGGCACGAGGCAGAGATTCACGTTTTGAACGTTGCGCAGGACGGGTCTGCTGACAATCCCGGCATGGCAGAGGAGTTTCCGGTGTCGGTGGGCACCCTCGCAAACCTGCTCGACGTGGGGGGTCAGCCGCCTCAGCCCATGAACCTGGAGGCCCTCTCTCTGGTGCAGGAACGCATGGAGGAGACGTCTCCCGCCGAAGGAATCGTCGAATATGCGGACGATCGCGACGTAGATCTGGTGGTCGTCGGCACGCGCGGGCGACGAGGGTTGCAGCGCCTGTTCATTGGAAGTGTGTCCGAAGAGGTCCTCCGCGAGGCGCCGTGTCCGGTTCTTACCGTTCGCGACACCAAAAGTGTAGCTCCGGCCTGGGCGGTACGCAATATTCTCGTGCCGATTGATTTCTCGGAGGCCTCCGAAGGTGCCCTTCGTCACGCCAAAGAACTGGCCCTCACCTATGGGGCTCAACTGACCCTCCTTCACGCGGTCGAGGAAGTCGTCTATCCGTCCGCCTACGGCATGGAGCCCGTCGATCTTCCGGGGCCGGAGGTGGTCGAGCGGGTTGAGAAGAGTCTGGCCACATTGGTGCAGAATCAGATCGGATACGAGCACGTCGTGATCGATGCGACGGTGGGCTATGCTCCGTCCGTCATTCTCGATCGGGCCGAACGAGATGACGTGGACCTCATCGTCATCGCCACGCACGGCCGGACGGGACTCGACCGAGTTCTTTTGGGGAGCGTGACCGAGCGCGTGGTGCGGCAGGCGTCTTCTCCCGTGTTTACGGTGAAGTCGTTCGGCAAGTCGCTCGTCCCACCAGCGGCCGGGGAGGCGCATGATGGATGAAGGAAGAAGGGTCTCACACGTGCTCTCTTCTCGTTTTCAAATGTGGTTCTCATGACGCTTCGCACCCTCCTCGTTCCCACGGATTTTTCGACCTCTGCGGACCGGGCATTGGCCTACGCCGTGTATCTGGCCGATCGCTTTGGGGCGTCGCTTCAGCTTCTACATGTCGTCGACGAGCTAGACTCCGAGCGCTACGGGATTACGGAAGCAGACGATCAAACGGTGTCCCTCCGAGAGCAGATTCGAACCGAAGCCCACGAGCGCCTTCGGACGATTGCTCCGGAGGAGTCGCCGGTCGACGTCGAAACGAACGTGTCTTTGCACTTGGGCGGCGACGTGGCCGATGCGATCCACGAGTACATCGAGGATCGCGACATCGATCTCGTAGCGATGGGAACGCATGGACGGCAAGGCATCGATCGGTTGATGCTTGGGAGTGTGGCTGACGCTCTTCTTCGTCGGGCGCCGTGTCCCGTCATGACCGTTCGCGACGACGGAGAGGGGGTTCCAGACGTACAGGATGTCTCGTTGGCGGAGATCCTGGCTCCGATCGTCTTTTCCGAAGTCTCGCACATGGCCTTGCGCCTGTCGAAGGGCCTCGCGAATCAGTGCCAAGCCCTTTTGCATCTCCTGTTCGTGGCCGAGAAGCGAGTCGTGCCGACGTTCAGCGACACGGGCGTTCCGGGCGTTGGCGTCCTAGAAATGGATCCCGAGATCGTTGAAAATGCTCGTCAGGCGCTCGAGCAACTGGAGCAGGAAATCGGCGGTCCCAGGGTTGAAAGCAAATACCACGTGCGAAAAGGAAACGTGGTACAGCAGATTGTGGAGTTTGCGGATGACGAACACGTCGGCCTGATCGTGATGGCCACCCGGGGATACACGGGGATGACTCGGTTTTTGATGGGGAGCAACACGGAACGAGTCGTGCGGGCCGCGCCCTGTCCCGTCCTCACGATTCCCTTTGTCGACGAAGAGAACGGTTCATCAGAGGCGGGGGCCGAGTAGGCCGACGGAGACGGTCCCTGTTCGAGATGACGGGCCCCTGACTGGGTCATCTAATCTGTCCAGTTCGTAGAAGATCGTTCTGGGGTTCCCGTGTAGCTCGGCCATTCGTCGTCTTGCTCGAAGGGCCACTCGGGCTCCTCTGCGTCAGGGTCAAACGGAGGCGCCGACGCTTCAGGGGATCGGGAGGGAGATGAAGAAGAGGATATAAATACAAGGAAGGGGGCGACCGCGAGACTCCCCAGAAAGGCCCACAAGATGCTTTGAGTCCAAAGGTATGCCCGACTGGGATTCAGTAACAGTCCGACGATACCGACGGCGAGGGTGACGCCGATAAGTCCAGTGCAAAAGAGCAGGAATCTTCGAAGAGCAGTCATTGACGGGACGCGCGGTCTATAAGTCAGTAAACGATCTGAAAGTTGAAGCCCTGAGAACCTGTTTGGCGGATTGTCTACGGCCTGTGACTTCGTGGATTTCGTGCAGAAAGACGTCTGCGCTCGGCCGGTCGCCCCGCTACAGGCACTCCCTTGGGCGTCTTTCTGCAGCTTCGTATCCATCCACCAAACAGGTTCTGAAAGCGAACAACTATGGAGGCAGAATGTCTTTGCTGCTGGGCGTTCAGGGAGGGAACCAGGATCAACGGGATTTCCTTCGGGGGGCGCCTCGGTCAGGATTCGGCAATGAAGGTTGGGAGGGACCTACGTCACGAGGGATCCCCCTTTTCCCCCAGAGACGGTCGACCGCAGCCCCCGAACGGGGTCGGGACCGCAAGCCTGCCTCTGCGTCTGGGTTTTCAACGATCGTCGGTCCGTTGTTCGTCGCCTGGACGGGAATTGCATGCCCGTGGCATTCTGAGCGAATCATGGGTTTTTGATGATATCTATCATCTTGATGACGGTCTAGCGCTAATTGTCGGGAAAGATGTTTTCTGCTGGAGGGTGAGATATCAGGGAATGGATGATTTGGTCGTGTGGCTTTTCTGATCCCTACGACGTTTCATGATGCAACACCTTGGGATTTCCTGCTGTGTTCGGGGCAGAGAAGGGGAACGGCTCCATGGTCGTGGGAGAGGCAAACTCATTTCTTATTCACCCCCCGTCTCTGAACAGGGAATCTCCTCTCATGTACGAATGATTGCGTCTTTTCTACGGTCATCGTCATTTCCTCCATGAGGTTCTACGCGATCGGTCTGAATCACGAGTGCTCGTCCGTCGAGCGGGCAGAGGCTTTCGCGCTAGATGCTACTGCACAGGAATCCCTCTACGACGACATTGACCTGCTGGACGACGCGGAGGTCGTCGTCCTTTCCACCTGTAACCGTACAGAGGCGTACCTGTATGGGGCTGAGGAAGATGTCATTGAAGTCCGCGACGCGTTGGCCGAGGCAGCGGGGCACTCCTGGCCCGAAGAGGCCTTTTGGTATCGAGACGAGGCGGCGGTCCGGCACCTTTTGCAGGTCACCAGTGGCCTCCGATCTATGGTGCTCGGGGACAGCCAAATTCTCGCTCAGGTCAAGGAGGCCTATCAGCAGGCGGTGGACGCTGGGGCAGTGCATTCGCTGATGCATCGGCTCATGCACACGGCCTTTCGGGCCGCCAAGCGGGTGTCCACGGAGACCGCGCTCGAGCAAGGGGCTGCGTCCGTATCTACGGCCGCCGTCGAGATGGCCCGGCAGTATCTCGACACGTCGACTCCGTACGAGGGGCTTTCCGAGACGGACGTGGTTCTCGTCGGCGCCGGGAAGATGGGGCAACTGGCCCTGGAAGCCATGATCGAGGACAGACCGGCTTCGCTCACCATTACGAATCGCTCATCGGATCGCGCCCACAAGGTGGCTGAACGATTCGATGCCGACGTCGCGCTCTGGAAGCGGCGGCACGACGTGGTGGCTGCGGCCGATCTTGCGATTGTGGCTACAGGGGCACCTCATCCCATCGTATTTGCTGATGCCCTTCCCGATGGCGAGAAGGAGCCGTCGACCCTTATCGTCGACATTGCCCGCCCCCGAAACGTGGAGCCGTCCATTCGGGAGCAGACCGGCTTTGAGCTTTACGATCTGGATTCTCTCAATGCCTGGACGGACGAGGTGCAGGACCGTCGTGCGGAGGCGGTCCCCGCGGCCACGTCGATCTGTGAGGAACTGCTGCAGGACTTTGTGACGTGGGTCTTCCATCAACAGGCCTTGCAACCTGCCATTCAGGCCATCCGTGAGACCTTCGATACCATCCGTGAGCAAGAGGTCGACCGACACGCTCATCGGACCGACATGGACAGAGAGGAGGTCGACCGTCTCACGAAGTCTATTATGCAGAAGCTCCTCGCCGTCCCCATCGTCCGTCTCAAGAACGTCGATCCCGACAGCATCGATTTTGTTCAGGGGATTCAGCTCCTCCGGGCCCTCTTTTCCCCGACGAACGAGGAGGCTGGCGGACGATCGCTCCAGACGGTTTCCGAGGAGGTTCAGCCGAGCCTGGGAGAAGCCCCCTCAGAATGTCCCTATCTCACCCATCATCCAGAGGGCAATGAAGAAGAGCCGGACCGACTCGACCAGGCGTTGCGAATGTCTGAATTCCTCGAGGAAGAGTACAGTGAGGTTCAGTCGTCTTCACTGGAGGGTTGACTGAAACGCCGACCGGTTGCTGTCGGGAAGGTCTCACGCGATCGACGGGCGTTGCACGCAGCTCCACGCCCGATCCGTCTTTCCACCGCCCTACTGACTACAAACGAACGAGTCTCTTATGACGTCCCAGGAACCGCTCGTGCTCGGCACCCGAGGAAGCGAGCTGGCCCTCTGGCAAGCAAACTTCGTCCGCTCAAAACTGGAAGCTGCGGGGCACCGAGTGGAGCTCGAAACGATTTCTACGCGGGGGGACGAAGACCGAGACACGCCGATCGCTGAACTTGGGGACGAGGCGGTTTTTACGAAAGAGCTCGACCGGGCGCTTCTGGCCGGCGACATTGATCTGGCGGTTCATTCGTTGAAGGACATACCGTCTACGGTTCCGGAGGGCCTTGCCCTCGCCGCGATTGGTCCCCGAGAGACCCCCTTTGACGCGTTTGTCGCCCATCCGTCCTTCGACGGGCACCTCGAAGACCTTCCCGCGGGTGCGACCGTGGCCACGGCCTCCCTTCGTCGGCAGGCGCAGCTTCGCACCTGGCGCGACGACCTCGAGATCGTCCCAGTCCGTGGCAACGTGGACACCCGGATCGAAAAGCTAAAGGAGAGTTCGTGGCACGGAATGGTCCTCGCTGTGGCCGGGCTCGTGCGGTTGGGACTGGGTGTCCACATCCGTGACGAGATCGATCCCGAAATTATGGTGCCTGCGGTGGGACAGGGAGCCTTGGGCATTGCCTGTGTGAAAGGCGACGAGACCGTCCATTCGATCCTCCACGAGGTGCTGCATCACGAACCCACGGGTTTCGCCACGGCCGCTGAACGGGCCTTTCTCCGGGAGGTGGGAGGGGGATGCCAGGTGCCCATGGGGGCCTGGGCCCACCTTACCGACGAGGGAGACCTCACCCTTGATGCCTGCATTGCCGCCCTCGATGGAAGCGAGTCCTACCGGGACCAGCGGACCGGCCCCCCCGAGGACGGAAAAAAGATGGGACGAAGCCTCGCGGTGGAGCTTCTCGAGGCAGGGGGAGCGCAAATTCTCGAGGAAGTGCTTGGAGAAGAGTGGGAGAGACAGTCTTCCTTTCGTCCGTAGGGCGGTCGTACGAGGAGAGGGAGCAGGCCTCCCCGCGAAGCTCGCCGTGATGTTTTCCACCCGCGGCTCTCGCACCGCTTTCCAGGACCTGATCCAACGAATCAGAAGGATCTTCTAAGGAGCTCGCAGGAACGACATGTCTTCCCAGACGGACGTCATTCTGTTGCGCTCGGCCGATGAGCCGGACCCATACATGCAGGCGTTTGCCGAGGCGGGCCTGCAGGCCGAGTGTCGTCCCGTGCTGGCTTTTGAGTTTCCCTATCAAGATGAGCTCCGTGACCACCTGGACGCGGGGAAGCACTATGCGGCCCTCGTCGCCACGAGCCCCCGGGTGGGACGGGCGTTGGACGGGGTCTTTCGGGAGACCCCGTCACTCGCCAACGCTTGGCAGAACCGTCCCGCCTACGTCGTCGGCCCGAAGACCGCACAGTCCCTGCGCGCGGTAGGCCTACAGCCAGTGGGGGCCGATACGGGCTCGGCGGATGCCCTTGCAGATCGAATCGTGGAGGAGGCCCCGGAAGCCCCCGTGCTCTTTTTGGCAGGCAATCGGCGCCGGGACACCCTCCCGCATCGACTTCGCGCAGAAGACGTGGCCTTCGACGAACTGATCGTGTATGAAACAAGGGCCCGGAGTGGGTTGACCCTTCCCTCGGCCCCCTGGCTCGTCTTCTTTAGCCCGTCGGGATGGGACGCCATCCAGGCCTCAGAGTCGGTTGACCCGAGCACGTATCGCATTGCCGCGATCGGTCCCACGACGGCGTCGGCGCTGCAAGATCGAGGCCTTGTCGTGGAGGCCGTGGCAGACACTCCGTCCCCCGAAGGACTCGTGGCTGCCCTTTCGGCCGCACACGACGAGTAGATGGGACCACTCCCGTCTCGCTGGAAAAGATGCTGATCTCGTCATAAATGGGGCGGGTCCTCCTGGGCTTCCGCGGAGAAGTCCGCCCCGTCGAGGGCGGGAAGGAGCGGGCTACGCTTCCTGGAGGGTTCCGTCGATGGCGCGGCGCAGTCGTCTCGTGGCGCGAGTTGGATTTTTGGCGGTCGCCACGGCGGACAAGACCGCCACGCCATGCGCTCCCGTTTCCAGAACGGGACGGACTCGGTCTCGCGTGATGCCTCCGATGGCGATGACGGGAATGGGCACCGCTTCGCAGGCATCGGCGAGGCCCTCGGGGCCCTTCACCGACTTTGGGTTTCGCTTCGTGGTCGTCGGAAAGACGGGCCCGAAGCCTACGTAGTCCGCTCCCTGCTCGTAGGCCTCGACGACCTGATGCGTCTTGGTTGCGCTTGCGCCGATGATGGCGTCCGGGCCGAGGATGTTTCGAGCTTCATCGACGGGAAAGTCTTCCTGGCCGAGGTGGACCCCACTCGCCCCAACGGCCTGGGTGACGTCGAGGCGATCGTTGACGAGGAGCGGGACGGAGTGCTCCTCACAGACGTCTGCAACCTTGTAGGCTTCCAGGAGAATGTTTTGAATTCCCCCGTGCTTCTGTCGGAACTGGATGGAATCGGCGCCTCCTTCAATGGCGAGGCGGGTCAGCTCGGCGTGTGACCACTGCTGCTGAAGGTGAAAGTCGGTAAGGACGTGGAGCCGACCGATCGGCTTTTCGAGTGGAGCGGGGGCGCCGTTTTGAGAAGGCTCCTCCATGGTGGACCAGGGTGATGTTAGGTGGCATCTCCTTTCTGCACTTTCAACTCCGTTGGCAGTTCCGTTCGTCGCCCAGGTGTTCGGTGGAGAATCCATTGAGGACAAGAAAAAGCGATCAAAGCGGTGCGCACGGGGACGTCAAGTGGGGGGCGATGCTGGAATTGGAGTTCCGTCCAGGAAAGGGGACGGGAAGAGGGCGAGCCGTCAACTTCTCTCGCTGGGGGAGGTATCTGTGTGTGCGTTCTCTGGAGAGATCTGTCTTTGATCTGTTATGGGTTCCACGAACTCTGACGACAAGATTGTGACCGATGCCCGGGCGATTTTTCGAGCGGGGCTCGAACGCGTCCAGGCGCCTCGTCTCTTCTCTCGTTCCGACGTCTTGTCCAACGAGGGCCTGCAAACTCAAGCGGAGGGCGAAGTCCTCGTCCTCGGAATGGGGAAGGCCGCGATGGCAATGGCGGGAGTGGTGGAGACGCACTTGGAGGAGAACACGGTGGAGGGCATTGTGATTGTGCCCGAGGGATATCCGGCACGCTATCCGGACGACCTGCCCCGTCCCTCGTCGGTCGGAGTGGTGGAAGGGGGGCATCCGCTTCCGTCGTCGGGCAGTGTTCGGGGCGCCCGACAATTGATGAGGGACGCCCGGGAGGCGGAAGAGGACACGCTGGTCCTCGTGCTCGTCTCGGGCGGGGGCACGGCCCTGTCGTCCTTGCCCGTCGACCCGCTGGACCTGGAGGATTTAAAGCCGACGTACCACAAGCTGATGACCGCTGGGGTGGAGATTCACGGGGCGAACGTCGTGCGCAAGCACCTGACGCAGGTCGGGGGCGGACAGCTGGCCCGAGCGGCCCACCCCGCTCGGGTACGGGCCCTCGTCGTGTCGGACGTCGTGGGAGACGATCTGACGGCCATTGCCAGTGGGCCGACGGTTCCGGACCCCTCGACCTATGAGGAGGCGGTGCGGGTCTTGTACACCCATGGTCTCTGGCACGATGTACCGGAACCGGTTCGAACGCACCTTGCTGAGGGAGCCCGCGGTCGCCATCCGGAGACGCCCAAGCCGGGAGCCTCCTGCTTCGACACGGTGGAGACGTCTCTCGTCGGAACCAACCGAGATGCCCTCGAAGCCGCTCGTCTCGAAGCGGAGGAAAGAGGGTACCGCGTTCGACGTGTTACGCCCGGCGTGGAGGGAGAGGCCCGGGAGGTGGGCAAGGCCCATGCTCGATTGATGACGGAAGAAGGTATTGAGGAGCCCACATGCTGGCTCTGGGGCGGAGAGACCACCGTGACGGTCACGGGGTCGGGCCGAGGCGGCCGCAATCAGGAGGTGGCCCTCGGGGCAGCCCTTTCCCTTGACGGCGTATCTACTGAGACGGTGCTCCTGAGCGGGGGCACCGACGGCATCGATGGACCCACCGATGCTGCGGGGGCCTGGGCGACCCCGTCGACGGCTTCTGAAGCCCGAGCGGCCGGCCACGATCCGGAGGCTCATCTTGCCGACAATGATGCGTATCCTCTGTTCGACGCGATCGATCAACTGCTGCGCCCCGGACCGACCCACACGAATGTGATGGACGTACACGTAGGACTCGCTCGGCCCGGATAGCGGATTACCGGTGCACGTGAACACGCCGCAAAGAGGATTTCAC
>CAYXAD010000041.1:0-19201 GCA_964462965.1 uncultured Salinivenus sp. | reverse complement strand
TCGAACCGCTCGTCTTCGAGAAGTACGACGTGAGCGGCACGACGAAGCTCAACGTGGGGCGTGGCGTGACCGCAGGGTTCATCCTCATCTCGCTGCTCTGGGCCTTTGAGTTCCCAGGCCTGCAGGAGATGTACTTCTTCTCGAGTGCGCTCATCTCGGCGACGGCCGCCGTGGCGCTCGGGGCGGTCTTCTCGAAGAAGACCACGCGACTTTCCGCGTATCTGGCTGTCAGTATGGGGACAGTGGGCACGTTCGGATTCTACTTCCTCGAAAAACTGGGCCTGATGGACTTCATTCCCAGCTGGATTGCGGCCTCGGGCCTGACGTACGGCCTGATGGGGATTCTCCTTGCTGTCGCGGGCATCTTCCTCGGCATTCGATATGGAGAGCCGCCGAGCGAAGAGGTGCTTGCCCGCTACGAGGGCGACTACTACTCGGGTCGCCGTGAGATGTACGAGATGAACCAGAAGATGAAGCAGCAGGAGAAAATGGAGCGCGAGAACACGGCGGAGCCGAAAGAGTCGGCCGCGCCGGTTGAGGGCTAAGACCTCCCCTCACATTCGATCCACTCTACCGCGTCCTGCTCCGATTCCCGTCGGAACGGGGCGCGGTTTTTTGTTTGGAGAGCACTTGGACGTTCCTTGCTCGACGCACTCTGACTGCAAACGCCGTTGATCTGCCTGGTCCTGACGACATTCCTGAGACAGATGCTTCCAGCGGGTTCGCCCCGCAGAACCTGACCGTTTTCGGTGAGCTCGGCACTCAAACCTATTCGGTACGGGCCGGGTACCTACTGGACCTCGGTCCTGACACCGACCCTGACGACTTAGAGAATTACTCGAACACAGATGAGCAGGATGCCATCCAGCTGGGGGCTTCTGCCCAGTATCCAACGGATCGCTATTGCCTCTACGGCGGTCTTGACTACGTCCTCACACTTCAAAGCGAACGCGGCTCGAATGACACAGAGTTCGATGAAGGAAATATCCTACATTTCCATGCCGGGGGAGCTCTGCACTTCGCTGAGGCCTTTGAACTGGGCGTGACCCTCTTGTATCGCATCAACACCGAAGGCTACTTTGGTGACATTGATGGTGATGATTTGCCTGGTTCTGCGAGTCGCGGGCTCCCGACTGAGGCTGCCTCAGGGAGTGCCCTCGGCGTCGCTCCGCATCTCTCTTATACTGCCGCCGAGTCTCCGTTTGCGGCGGGTTCTCCTATACAGATTTTTGCGAAGGGAGCTCTTCAGCGCGAGTACCAGGACTACGGGTACACGTTTTCCGGCAATGACGACATCGCGCCGACTCTGGGCGTCACCGTCGGCATCAATATGGGGCTCTGAGCGGGCCATGCGTCGCACTGGAGAGACAATGTATTGAGTGCGGATTTGGGTTCTTCGGGGCCATCACGCGAATCGGGGGAACGGGATCCCTTCCGGCCACGGAGGAGACGCGGACCTCCCGGGTCCCTCTGCTTCAGCCTCGTCCCCGATTGCCCGGCGAATGAGGGGCTGCGGCTCCCGGATTCGCGTCACTGGACCTCGGGGCCCGTTTCAAGGTCTCGCGCCCCCTCCGACCAGGCCTCGGAATCTCGCTGTGATGAAAGGGAACGGTCGGCTCGAGGCTTTTTGCGGACGCCCGCAAATTCAAATCGCGCCCCACCGTCTCGTCCGCTCGTGACGGAAACGGTCCAGTTGTGCGCCTCCGCGATCGTCTTCACGATGCTCAGGCCGAGTCCCGTTCCCTCCTCGTTTGAGGAAACCCCAGGCTCGAAGACGTTCCTCCGGCTGCCGGGCGGAATACCTGGCCCGTTGTCCTCCACAAAAAACCCGTCGGGAAGTGCCCCGACCCGAACGACAACGTCGGTCCCCCCGTGCTCCACGGCGTTTCGAAACAGATTTTCCAGAAGTCGCCGCAGACGCCGGGTGTTCACGTGCACCATCGGATTGGCTTCGACTCGAAGCCTTGCGTCTGCAGCGTCGAGGTGGCTCCAGGACGTTTTGGCCATCTCCCCGAGGGGCCGGAACTCCATGTCCTCGGCCGTAATTCCCTGTGCGCTCCAGGTCAGCATTAGTACGTCCTCGATGATTTCGTCCATTCGGCCCAACGCGTTTTCGACGGCCATCAGGTGAGCCGGGTCTTCTTCCTCCCTCGCCAACTCGAGGCGTCCCCCTGCCACGTTCAGCGGATTCCGGAGGTCGTGAGAGACGATTTTTGCAAAGTCCTCGAACTGCTTGCTGCGTCGACGGGCAGCCTCTTGTCGCATGCGCCGCCGCTCGGCCAATCGTTCCTGCTCGATGGTTCGCCCCTCGAAGATTCCAATTGCCAAGCCGGCCGCTCCCCCGACGTTTGCGGCGAAGAATCCCCAGTACGGGTAGAGATGATAAGGAACCCGCCCTCCCATCAGCACCATCATCACCACGTTCAGGCCCAGAAAAGCGAGGAGTCCCCCGAGAAACCAATGGCCGATACGGGGCCACCGGCGAGTCGGAAGAGGACTGTGCTGGAGCCAATATCCCCCGTACACCATCATCGAGATGAATGGCAGCACGAAGAGAACGTGACTTAACAAGTCGCTAAGTTCCACCGCGGGAATGAAGAAATATACCGCAAAAGGGGAGGCCAGAAGAAATAACCCAACACCCTTTACAAAAGAGGGAAGATATACATCGTACAAGGAGTGCCATTCCTGCAAATACGAAACGTTAGAATGCGTATTCATTGAGATGTGAGCCCGATGGGACCGTGCGCTTTCGAGATGGAGGTGTTGCTGCGTCGTGTATGAGGCTCCGTGGCCGTCCATTTCCCCCGTTGAGGCTCTACGGCAGAGAAGCAATTCGAGATGTCGAGCAAACCGGCGGGAGTGAAGGCCAATTCAGTTACTGCGCTGCTGCAAAAACCTCACCATCGGGGACAGTAGGCCGAGTCTTCCGACCGAGTAATGAGAAGCGCTCAAAGGTAGCGCACTGAGTTGTGCGTGGCCTGGGGTGTATTCCGTATTGCGTATCGCGTACTGCGGACGTCGATTCACGGAATACGCATTACGGAATATGTACTACTTACAACAGCCCCAGCGCGTCGACGTCGATGGCCACGTGGTAGCCGTTGGGCGGGCTGCCGTGAGCGTCCTGCGTGCGGCGAAGGGCGGTCTGGAGGGCCTGCACGCCTTGGCCCTTCGATTTGAGCAGGGTCCGGTAGCGGTACTGCTTCTTGACGCGTTGGATGAAGGCGGGCTCGGGCCCGAGGACCTCCACGGAGCCGGCGTGGGAGCGGAGCCGGTTCGTCCAGTTTTCCGCGAGGCGCTCCACACGGTCCTCCTTGGGGCCCCGAAACTCGACCGCCGCCACGTGGCCGAACGGGGGATAGCCAAACTCTTTTCGCTCGGCCAGCGCTTCTTCGGCGAAGCCGTCGTAGTCGTGCGTCGTGGCGAAGCGGATGGCCGGGTGGTCGGGGTTTCGTGTTTGCAGAAACACCTCCCCCTTCAGGTCGGCTCGTCCGGCCCGCCCGGCCACCTGAGTGAGGAGTTGAAACGTCTGCTCCTCGGCCCGGAAATCCGGGAAGAGGAGGCCTACATCCGCATCCACGACGCCCACCAGCGTGACCTGGCTGAAGTCGAGCCCTTTCGCAATCATTTGCGTGCCGAGCAACACGTCGGCCCCGTTGCGAAACTGGCGGAGGATGTGATGGTGGCCGTGCTTTTGGCTTGTGGTGTCGCGGTCCATGCGGAGGATGGTGGCCTCGGGGACCACCTCCTCGAGCTCCGCCTCCACGCGCTGTGTGCCGGTGCCGATCTGGCTCAAGTCGGCCCCGCTGCATCGGGGGCACTGCTGTGGGCGGCGGCGCGTGCGACCACAATAGTGGCACCGCAAACGATCCCGTGGTCCATCTCGGTGGAGGGTGAGCGAGACCGAGCAGTCGCTGCAGTGCGGGGCCCAGCCGCAGTCTTCGCACTCCAGGACCGGCGCGTAGCCGCGGCGGTTTTGCAGGAGAATGGTCTGTTCGCCCCGATCGACGCGGGCCCGGATGGCGTCGCGCAGCGGCTCGGCCAGGGCGCCCTCCAGCTGGTGCTTCTTGCGCTGCCGCGTGAGGTCGAGCACGCGCACCTCGGGGAGGGTGGCGGCCCGGCCCGACGAGTCGGGCACGCGCTCGGGAAGGGCCAGGCGCTCGTACTTTCCCCACCGCGCATTCATGGTGCTCTCGAGGCTCGGCGTGGCCGAGCCCAGAATGCAGACGGCGTCGTTCATGTGGGCCCGCATCACGGCGACGTCGCGGGCGTGGTAGCGCGGGGCGGGGTCGAATTGCTTGTAGGACTGCTCGTGCTCCTCGTCGACGACGATCAGGCCCAGGTTTTCTAGGGGAGCCAGGACGGCCGAGCGCGGGCCGATGGCGATGGAGGCCCGTCCGGTGCGCAGCTGGCGCCACGCGTCGTACCGTTCGCCCATGCTCATCTCGGAGTGGAGGACGGCAATCTGGTCACCGAAGTGGGCACGGAAGCGCTGGACCGTCTGGGGGGTGAGCGCAATCTCAGGAACGAGAATGATTCCGGTGCGATCCCGCTCTAGGACCTCTTTGAGGGCGCGGATGTAGACCTCCGTCTTGCCGCTGCCGGTCACGCCGTGCAGCAGAAAGGTCGCGTAGCGCTCGGCCTCTACGGCGTCGGAGATGCGATCGAGGGCTGCCTGTTGGTCGGGGAGCAGCGTGTGCTCGGGGGGCGCATCGGGGTCGGGCAGGTCGTCGAGCGGCGACCGGAGGACCTCCTTCTCCACGAGTTCGATCATCCCTTTTTCCACGAGGCTGCGCACCGTGGAGTACGAGGCGTCGGCTCGCTCCATGACGTCGGTGCGGCGGGGTTCCGGCAGGCCTTCTGCCTGGAAGCCGGCCAGGGCTTCGACGACTGCTTTTTGCTTGGACCCCTGCAGCTGGGCCTTGAGATCGGCGGCGGCGCCCTCGTGGCGAAACGCGGACGCAAACCGGAGGTGCGTCTCCGTCTTGGTGCTCACCTGTTCGTCGCGCAGGGTCGTGTCCAGGTCCAGCACCTCGTCGTCGGCCATGCGGCGCACCAGCGAGAGCGGCACAGCGGGGCCGAGGCGCTTGCGGACGGCCGACAGGGTCGTCTCCGGATGCTCGGCCAGGTCCGCGAGGACGGCACGACCCACCTCGTGCTCGGCCCAGGCGCCCGGATCGGCCTCCGTGCGCGTCAGGAGTCGCTGGGTTTCGACGGTGGTGCCGGCGGGGAGGGCTGTCTTGATGGCCTCGCCCCACCCGCACACGTAGTACTCGGCGATCCAGCGGGTGAGTCGGAGGAGCTCCTCCGTGCAGGCGGGCACGTCGTCCAGGACGTCGAGGACCTCCTTGACCTCGAAGTCGAGCGTGTCCAAGGGCGGACCTTCCTCCACGATCACGCCCGTTAGGCGCCGGCTGCCAAAGGGAACGAGGACACGGCTGCCCACCTGGGCGTCGGCCTCGAGGGCGTCGGGGACGCGATAGGTGTAGGCCTGGTCGAGGGGCAGAGACGGGACGACATTTACGGTCACTGGGGCACGCAAACGACAGGTGATCAAAGAGCCGCGCCCCAAAGGTACAAAGGCACGGGGAGGGGTTCATCCTCGGGCGAAGCCGGTTCGTATATGTTTTGCAAAACGTGAGGCCGCTTGTGCCTTCTTTCGAATACATTATTCTGGAGCCCCTCGGAGAACCCCCGGAATCATCCCCGCACCGCGGGCGTAGCTCTCGTGTGAAGGTTTGTTGACAGTCCGACAGCACCATGTCTTCAACGTCGACCGCTCCTCCTCTCACGTACGAGGACTACTGCCTCATCCCCGACGATGGGAAGCGCCACGAAATCATCGACGGCGAGGAATACATGTCCCCTTCTCCGACCACTCCGCACCAGCGCATTGTCGTAAATCTCCTCTATGAATTGCGAAGATACACAGAGGAAAAGACGGTCGGGGAAGTCTTCGTAGCCCCCCACGACGTGCTTCTCTCAGAAGTGGACATCGTGCAGCCAGATGTGTTCTTTGTGACGGCCGAAAACCGTGAGATCATAAAGGAGCACGGCATCGAGGGTGCGCCGGACCTGATCGCCGAGGTCGTCTCGGAAGGCAACCGTCGTCACGACGAGGTGCGAAAGCGCAAGCTCTACGCCCGACACGGCGTGCCCGAATACTGGGTGGTGGATCCCGAGCTGGAGACGGTGAAAGTCTACCGCGAGCCGGAGGACGGGTACGATCGGGTGGCGGAGCACACCGCCGAGGACGAGGACACCCTCACGACACCGCTTCTTTCTGGGTGGGACCTGGCGCTGACGCATCTCTTTCGGCCCGCGCAGTGAGCCTCGCATTTCACGTCCGTCTCCCGTCTACGGGCGACGGACGAGCCTCGACCAGTGTGGGGCTCAGGTCCCTCAGCCGGCACGTCGCGCCTCCCCTTCTCCTCGCGAACTATTGTCCCCTGTTCTCTGGCCTCGGGCGTGTCCCCTTACGACCCGGAAGCACTTTAGCCCCGGCCAAAAGGCTCGCGGTGCCGGCCACCGATACGCGGGACGCGATGCGCCCCTCGCGCCTTCGGAGTAGTGGGCTAAATATACAGAGACGTAAGCTCAGAAGATCTTCCTACGTGTAGGGCTGCCTTACCAGGGGCGATTGGCGGAATTTCGAAGTCCCCGCTTCCAACCTTTCTTCAACAGCCCCCGAAGGGTGCTGTCTCCGCCTTCTGTCCAGACGAGGACTCCTTCGACGAGGAGACTCCCGATCGAGCCGATGCACCCTCGAACGTGATTCATCCGGTCCTCGATGTCCTCCGTGCTTCTCTTTTGCTCCTCCCGCCGACAATGATGCTACAGGGGGCGAATTTGTGATCCCCCACATTTCCCATTCCCAGATTCCCGCAGAGTGAAAAGAGAAAATGAAGAGCTTTCTAGGTGCAGGGTCTCATGTTGAATTTGTGTAATATAATATTCACATTTCACAATCCAGATGTGACCTTAAGAGGGAGTTCTTCCTCTTCATTTCCTGTGGTCTACTGGCTGCAACTCTCTTTGCCCATTTCTTATGACTCACCGAGCCAGGCCCTTGGTGACCCGCTCGCGATCCTCGTCGCATTTCGAGCGCCCGCAGAGGGCCGTTCCCATACAGCGGCGTCCCCTGGTTGGAATGGTGGCGACCCTCGTACTGCTGATCCTGTGGGGAGGGGCTTCATCCGCCATAGCCCAACAGGTATCGCAAGAGTTTACGTCGGAGACCCCGGAGGGCAGCGGGCGCTTTGGAGAGACTGTGGCGCAGGTCGGCGACCTCACCGGAGATGGGGTGCCGGAGCTTCTCCTTGGCGCTCCGTTCGAGACGGCATCGGGTACGAGCGAAGCCGGACGGGTGCACCTCTACAATGGGGCGGATGGATCTCGCATCACGACCCTCACCTCGACGAACATTGAAACGGGAGGGCATTTTGGGTCGTCGGTGGCAGTGTTTAAAGATATCGATGGCGATACCGCTCAGGATTTTGCCGTGGGGGCTCCAGATGAGAGCTCTGGAGGACGGGTATACGTCTACAGCGGAGCGGATAGGAGCCTGATTCAGACGCTCTCCTCTCCCAACTCAAATCCTGGAAAATTCGGTGCCTCGATGGCTTCGGTTGGGGACGTGACGGGCGAAGGCACTCCCGACTTTCTTGTCGGGGCCCCGGAGGATGGATCCTCGAACCACGGCCGGGCCCACCTCGTCGACGGGGGGAGTGTTGCGTCAGGGAGCGTCTCGTTTGCCCTGACCTTCACCTCGCCCAACGGCGAAAGTTTGGGGGCCTTTGGCGGGGCAGTGAGCCCCATTAGGGACGTGACGGGAGATGAGACCCCTGACGTTCTCGTCGGGGCCAGTCGGGAAACGGTCAGTGGGACAAGTGGAGCGGGCCGCGTCTACATCTTGAATGGTTCAGATGGATCCCTCGTCGAGACCCTGACCTCCCCCGCGCCCGAGGCGGATGGGAATTTTGGCGAGGCCGTAGTCGGAACGGGAGGGGTTTCCATGGGAGAACCGCCCAAGGTCGTGGTTGGGGCTCCAGGGGAGAGCACGGGCGGAAATGCCTACATTCTCAGTGGGACGGATGGAAGTCCTCTACAATCTCTTGCCTCGCCGAATTCGGAGTCGAACGGCGGCTTCGGGACATCACTGGCCGGTGCAGGGGACGTGACGGCAGATGGGACGGCCGACGTCTTGATCGGGGCCCCGTTCGAAACGGTCAACGGGACGGGCAGCGTAGGGCGCGTGTATCTGCTCGATGGGGCGGACGGAAGCCCGTTCCAGATCTACACGCCCCCCTCCATTGACGGCCAAGAACACTTCGGCACCGGCCTGTCCGCCGGCGACCTTCAGGACACCGGAGAGTTCGACGTGCTTGTCGGAGCGCCCGCCGAGGGCGTCTCCGGCAATACGGTCGCCGGCCGGGCCTACCTCTTCACGCCCCCGCCCCTCACGCTGGTCAGCACGACGCCCGGCGCCAACGCCGTAGATACGCCGGTGGGGACGGATCTCAGCGTCACCTTCGGTACCCCGTTTTCCAGGCAGGTGCCGGGGCTCGAAGACAGCGTTGTGGTGCGTGGGGGCCAAAGCGGTAACATAGACGGATTTGTGAGCGATACGACCGCGACGTCGCTCACCTTCACCCCCTCCACCACGTTTGCACCCGGGGAGCGAGTTCGCATGTCGATCCTGAAAGGCCTCCGCAGCACTCAGGGGGCCCCGCTGGACACCACCCAGACCGTCTCGTTTACCACCGCGGCACAGTCCGGGCCGGCAACGTTCCGCGTCGATAATGTCGTAACTACAACCGCCGACGGGGCCCGAGCCGTGCACGCCGCCGACCTAACCGGCGACGGCGACCGCGATCTCCTCGTCGCATCGGAGTCCGACGAGACCCTCCGGTGGTATGAAAACGACGGCACCGGCACCTTTACCGAGCACGTGATCGACACGGGGCTCCAGTACCCTCGTGACGTCACAGCGGCCGACATGGACGGATCCGGAGACCAGGACGTCGTCGTGGCGCTCGGGGCGGACGAGAACAATACAGGCAGTACGGACGCCATCCGGTGGTACGACAACGCGGCAGGGAGCTTCGACGGGACCTTCACGGATGTGGCTCCGTCCGGTGGAGACGCCGACAATCCCCGGTCGATTGCAGTCGGCGACCTGACCGGCGACGGGAGCGTGGACGTCGTTGGGGTGCGCAAGGATACGGCCGCTGTTCGCTGGTGGGAGAATGACGGGAGCGGGGGGTTTTCGGGAAGCAGCTTTATAGGGGGAGCGAACGACCCACGCACCGTCGCCCTGGCGGATCTCAACGGAAACGGACAGTTGGATGTGATCTGGGGAGACGTCGGGAGCGACGAGGTGAACTGGGTTCCGAATGACGGGGGCGGCACGTTTGGGTCTACGCAGACGGTGACCGCCACGCCGATCCGTCCCAAGGATCTAGCGGTCGCCGACGTTGACCAGGACGGAACGCCCGACGTGCTGGTCGCCTCCGAAGGCGACGACACAGTCGGCTGGTACGCCAATGACGGCAGCGGTGGCTTTAGCAGCGGGGGGACCGTCACCACAAACGCCGATAGTGTGCAGTCCGTGCATCCCGCCGATCTCGAGGGCAATGGAACTCTTGATGTGCTCACTGCATCGGCGCAGGGCGATTCGCTGTCGACCTTCATGAATGACGGCATCGGCAATTTTTCCTTCGGCGGCACCTTCGAAACGAATGCCGTCGGGGCACAGGATCTCCTCGCGGCCGATTTCGATGGCGACGGCGCCCTCGATCCTGCGGCTGCCTCCTACACCAACGACACCGTGGCGTGGTACCCAAATGTACAGCCGCCCGAGTTCTCGATTACGAGCACCACCCCGAGTCAAAACGCGGTCGCGGTCGACACGTCGCTCTCGGAGATTGCCGTCACCTTCAGCGACGAGCTCGACGGAAGCACGGTTGCGGCCGAGAGCCTGGCCGTGCAGGGCCATCAATCCGGCTCGATCTCGGGCACTGTGGGCGTGAGTGGACAGACGCTCACGTTTCAGCCCAGCCGCGGTTTTCGACCGGGCGAGGCGGTCAGTGTGAGCATTGCCGCCGGTATTGCCAGCACTGGAGGCGAGGCGCTCGATACGACCCAGACATTTGGGTTTACCGCACAAACGACCCCCGGGCCCGGGACCTTTCCCAAGGTAGACGTGAATCTGACGGCGGTCGGCGATGGGTCGGCCGAGTGGGGCGACTACGACGGGGACGGCGACCTCGATCTGGTCGTGGTGGGCGATCAAGGGGACTTCACTGGAATGGCAACCATCTACGAGAACGACGTCGAGAATGGAAATGGCTTCATCCCCCTCAACGCTGGACTGACAGGGGTCTATTATGCAGCGGCCAAATGGGGCGACTACGATGGCGATGGCGACCTCGATCTGATTGTGACTGGTGACGACGGCAGTGGCCCTACGGCAACGATCTACGAGAATGACGTGGCGAACGGGGCGGGCTTTACTTCCCTCAACGCGGGACTGACGGGTGTCGATCGGGGGGCGGTGGACTGGGGCGACTACGATGGAGACGGGGATCTCGATCTGGTCGTCACGGGTGACGACGGCACCGTGCATACGACCACCATCTACGAGAACGATGTGGAGAACGGGAACGGCTTTAGTCCTATTGGCGCCGGTCTCGAAGGCGTCTATCGCGGAGACGTCGAGTGGGGCGACTACGACGGGGACGGCGACCTCGATCTGGTCGTCACCGGGAACGCTTCAATTGGAGAAAACCGGGCGACCATCTACGAGAATGATGTGGCGAATGGCAATGGCTTCAATCCCATTGGCGCCGGCCTCACTGGGGTCCGTGAGGGCTCGGCTGCCTGGGGGGACTACGATAACGACGGGGATCTGGACCTCGTGGTTACCGGCTCAGAGAATCCGGACGGTACCAGTATAGTGACCAGCATTTATGAGAATGAAGGAGCGGGAAGCTTTTCCCCTCTCAATGCGGGTCTGCCGAAGGTGTGGAGAACCGGCAACGTCGAGTGGGGGGATTACGACGGAGACGGCGACCTCGACCTCGTGCTCACAGGTGAATTTGAAGGTGAGGACACGGCCGCGATCTACGAGAACGACGTCGAGAATGGAACTGGCTTTTCCCCGTTGAATGCCGGGTTGACCGCCGTGAACCAGGGGGATGTTGGATGGGGAGACTATGATGGAGATGGCGACCTCGACCTGATCGTCACCGGCTTCGACACGGACGCGAATGAGACGGTGTACCTCTCCAAACAGGGCGTGCCGCTCCAGCCCACTGTTGCCAACCCAAGCCGAAACGCCATCGGTGTCGAACTCTCAATCGCCGAGATTGGGATCGCCTTCAGCGCGCCCCTCGACGCCTCCACCGTCACCGACGGAGACACAGAGATGCAGGTCGTCGGGCGTCAGAGCGGGCGGATTTCCGGAGCCATCGAGGTCGACGGCACGGAAGACCACGAGCTTCAATTCCGTCCGTCGCAGAATTTTCGGGCGGGCGAGCAGGTCACTGTGTCGGTCTATGCCGACAGCCTCGCCGCGGCGGATGGAACTCTCTTAGGCCGGTCGGGGACGTTTCAGTTCACGGCGCAAAATACATCGGGGCCGGTGGCCTTTCCAGTCCGAGACAGTCTTGGTACCGCCGGGGCGGCCGATGTCCGGCCGGTCGACATCAATGGCGACGACTCCCTCGACGTCGTCGTAGCCCTGCGGGACAGTGCGCTGGTCTGGCACGATGGGGCAAATGCCTTTGCCGAGAGCGTCATCGCCACGAGCAATGCCGGGTTTGAAGCCGCGGCGACCGCCGATGTCGACGGGGACGGCGCCCTCGACGTCGTGACCGACGAGATGGCCTGGTATCAAAACGACGGCGCAGGCAGCTTCTCCGATGCACATTCGATTGGGGACGCCGCGGGCGACGTCACGGCCGCTGACTTTACGGGGGACGGCCGCCCCGATCTCCTCGCCGACGTCTCCGCAGAGCAGGCCATTGTGTGGTACGAAAATGACCCCGGTTCTTTTTCGGGCTTCTCGTTGGCCGACACCATTGCGACGGGGGTGTCCTCCTCGGACCTCGCCACCGCCGACGTGAATGGGGACGGGACCCTTGATGCGGTCGTCGCCAGCAGTGGGGCAAACAAGATCGTGTGGTACGAGAACACCGACGGGGCAGATCGTTTCTCCGACGAACGGTTAATCGCAGACGGTCCCAGTACCACGGCCATTTCCGTGGCGGATATGAACCGGGACGGGGCCCTTGACGTCGTCGCCGCCAACGGGAGTAACATTGCCTGGTACGAAAACACGGACGGTGCGGGTACCTTCTCCACTGCCAGTACCGTCACCGCAGGTCCGTCCGATCCTCGAGATGTCACAGCCGCCGACGTCAATGCCGACGGTGCCCTCGATGTCGTCGCCACCTTGTATGCTGACGGGACGGTGGCCTGGTACGAAAACACCGATGGAGGGGACAGTTTCTCCAGCGCCAGGGCCGTCACGACCGATGCAGACGGCGCCGAAACGGTGAGCGTGGTGGATCTGGATGGCGACGGAGATCTCGACCCGCTCTACGCGTCGGAGGACGCAGGGGTGACGGCCTGGTATCCGAATACGACCCTCACGGGGAACAACAATGCGCCGGTGGCCCGCGCGGACACTGCGTCGGTGTTGGAGGACAGTACCACGACGGTCGAAGTGCTCGCCAACGACGCCGACCTAGATGGCGCGCTGGATACGTCCTCGGTTGCAGTCGTGGAAGAGCCTTCGAATGGGAGTGCCTCGGTGCAGCCCGACGGGGCCATTACCTACACCCCGAATGAAGACTACAGTGGCCCCGACGAGCTTGCCTACTCGGTCGCAGACCGGGCCGAGGAGGTGAAGCGAGACACTGCGGCGGTGGTTCTGGACGTGCTCGAGGTCACGCTGACGGCGACCCAGGACACCTTTCGCGTGGGCAGTGCCCAGGTGGGCCAGCCGGGGGATACCGCTCGAGTGTCCATCGAGAATGCCGGATCGGTATCCGTCACGGGCCTTCAGGCGTCTATAGAAGGGGACGCTGCGGATGAATTTCAGCTCGTAGAAGACCTCGGGGACGAGCAGATCGAGCCGGGCCGGGCGGACACCGTCGAGGTGGCCTTTGCCCCCACGACGACGGGAGGGCGAGAGGTACGTCTCGAGGTGCAGTCGTCGGAGGGGGGCGTGGCCCAGCCGGCAGTCAGGGGGCGGGGCGTGTCGCTTGCGGTCGAGGCTGGGGTGCCGAGCCGAGGGGAAGCCGTGTCGATGGACCTCGTCGTGGAAGGGGGCTTTGTGCCGAAGACACGGTCCGAGCTTCACGTTCGGGAGGGCGGCACGGAGGGCTACCGAAAGCTTTCACTCTCCGAGGTCGACACGGAGGAGGAGACGCGTCAACTGAGCGCTCAGGTGCCCGATTCGTTGGTGACGTCCCGTGGGCTCGACTACTATGTGGTCCTCTCCCACGAAGAGGATCTTCTCACCGTGCCGGCGGGAGGCGAAGAGCAGGCGCGGGCGCGTCCCCGACACCTCCCGGTTCAGTTTACCGAGTGGGAAGCGCCCGTCGAGATGGAGTCCGAGCAGTACCGGATGGTGTCGGTGCCGGCGCGGGCAGAGATCGATGCGTCGCTGGAGGCCAGCTACGGCGCGTACGATCCGGAGTCCTGGCGTGTGTTGCACTGGAACTCAGATGCAGAGGGCTATCGCGAGTACCCGGAGATCGACTCGCTGGGACCGGGGATGGGCATGTGGCTCATCACCTCCGATGGGGCCCCCTTCTCCATCGATGAAGGGCAGACCGTCGAGGCCGACACTCCGTATGAGATCGAGCTTGCCCCGGGATGGAATCAGATTGGGGTGCCGTTTGGCTTTGGCGTGCCGTGGGCGGCAGTGCTCGATTCCTCCGAGGCCGGCCCGGAGACCCTCGATGGACCCGTGGCGTACTCCGATAGCACCTACCAATACGGACAGTCGGTGCTGGAGCCGTGGGAGGGCTACTTCGTCTACAACGCCGCCTCCGAGCCGTCCACGCTGGTGGTGCCGCCGGTGGGAGCCGGGACAGCTGCGTCTCGGGGCAAAATCGCCGCGCGCGGGGGCGATGGGCCGAAGGCCCTGGCTGGAATTGAGGAGCTGGGCCCGTCGGCCGAACGGCCTTCGTTGAGCCCGGAGAAACCGGCGCCGGAGGAGCAAGAGGAAGGTACGCGCCGCCCGGCCGTACGTGAGTCAGACGGAGAGCCCTCCGACCCCGGACGCCCGGCCCTCGATCGACCCCGCGGAAAGGCCTCGCCTGCGGCGGGGAGCCAGGCCTCTGACAAGGCCGCGGGCAACGCCTCTGAGGAAGCCGACGGAGACACTCCCTATACACTGGAGCTGGAGGTCGAGGCCGAGAGGACCCGTCGGGTGTGGCTCGGGCTGCGGCCGGAGGCACAGGACGGCCGCGACGCGTTCGATTTTGCACAGGCTCCTCCCATCGAGCAGGGGATGCAGGCGAGCCTCCTGGAAACGGAGGACGGAGAGGGCCAGAACGCGTCCAAGAAAGAGGGCGCCCGCTATGCCGGAAGCTTCAAGCCGGGCGAGGGGGACGGGCAGTCCTGGGTTTTGCTCGTGGAAAATCGGTCGTCCGGAACGTTCCGGCGCCGAGAGACGGTGCAGGTCCGGCTGAGGGAGGTCGGTTCGCTGCCGGACAACTTCGCGCGCTACGTCTTTGACTTGAAGCGGGAGCGCCCCCTGGCGGACGACCTCGCGACCTTGGAGCTCGGGGCGGGAGAGCAGCGACGATTCAAAGTAGTAGTGGGCACCGACGACTATGCGAAGCAAGAAAGCAACGGGATTCCACTGCGGAGCTACGAGGACGAGCTTCGGGGCAACTATCCAAATCCGTTTGTTCAGGGAACGACGGTGGAGTACACGCTGAGCGAGAAGCGCGAGGTAACCATCGAGATCTACAACATTCTGGGACAGCGGGTGCGTCGACTGGTGCGCGGAGAGCAGAAGGAAGCCGGGCTTCACTCCGTACGCTGGAACGGGCGGAACGACCTGGGACGACCGGTCGGCAGCGGGATGTACTTCTACCGCATCGACGCGGGAGACTTTACGGAGGTCCGGAAGATGGTTCGCATCCGGTGACGTACCGACTCCCTCGGCCCCCTTTTCGCGGGGCGCTTTGGACGGAGGAGCGATCGGTACGTCTGAAGGAGGCTCGCTCGCGACCCCTCAGAACGGTTCGAAACGTTGGGACCGCTCACAAAATGCTCCGAAGCCCTTTTTCGGTGGACTCAGACTAGAGATCGAGTGGCTGGTTTGATATGCTAAAAGGCCGTTTGGGAAGAAGCTTCGACTGGAAGACGTAGCCGTGAAGGCCCCACAGGTCGAGATCCGCGACGTCGAAGGCCTCTTCCAAACGGCTTTTGCCCTTCACTTCAGAGACCACCGGTCGTTCTCGCCCTTCTACCGACACACGGCGGTCCGGCTTTTTTACATCGGCTCGGTACGGCCTGCCGCCTCCGTCCGTGTCGACGGTCGATGTGCGGCTCTGGTACGGAGCAGTCTGGGCGAACCGGGCCCCTCCCCTTCCACATCCAAATTCGCAAATCGAAGCAGATCCACACGTTTCCCTTGCACCCTCAGCTCAAAAAGAATCGCATTATGGAGGACGTTCGAACGCCCGATCCGCATCAGAATCCGCATCATCCTTTTGAGGAGCCGGAATGCTACCGGGCGTTCGAAGAAGGATGGGGGGCCCGGCGGGACGGACAGCCACGGACCTCCATTCCGTATCCACTGTCCCAGCCCGAGAAGGCACTCTCCTGGCTCGATGGTTGGACCGCTGCCGACCGAGGGAACGACAACGGCCCAGGGGCAGACACTCGGACTGCCCTCCCCCGCGGGGCGTGAGCGAGGCCCTGAGTGAGCACGTCCCGTGCCGATTCTGACTACGGAGCGCTCGGCGTCGACTGCATCTGACTGCACCTCTGGCGACGAGGGCTCAAAGGGGTGTGTGGTGCCGAAGATGCACTCGATCGAGTCTACCGCAAGAGCAAGAAGTGAGAGGGAAAGGCATCTCCGTAGACTCGTGAACGGCAGAACTCGAACGGGGGGCTTGTCCCCCGGTCAGTTCTTCGTCGTTCCCTGTTCGAACTCGAGCCAGACCTTCAAGCCGCCGGGGCCGAAAGGAAGATCGGCGTCATTGTAGTCAAATCGATTATAGGTGTCCCTCAGGGCCTTCTGAAGCGCCTTGACGAGATGGTCGGTCCTGTCATTCATCGAAGAAGACGTGGTGTCGATGCAACAGTGCGTCAACGGTGCAGCGTGCAGCGATCCGAGGCGTCCCGATTCAGGGGGGCTGCCTCCAATTCACTGTCTTCGGAGCAGTGGAAAGACCGAAACCTCCGCTGTCGAAAACGGAAGAGTGGGTTGTGCCCACTTCTCCACGAACGAAGGTCCATCGATCGCGAGGCGGTCGTCACCGGCTCCTCGAGATGACCCCGCAAAAAGTATCCCACCGCATAGAATAGGGGCAGAGACCCCGTAGCCGAAAGCAAGGGCGAACACGTCAGACGTACGGCGGCTCGTCAAACATGTTACCCATGTGTGAACATAGAAAGAAGAGCGAGAAGATCAAATTTAGACTTCTACCGTCTTGCCCCGGTGTGGGCACCCTCGTGTGAGCGTGAGCACGGGGACAGCGAGATGACGGCCGATCGCTGGAGGAGCGACGCCGAATGGACACCCTGACTGGTACGCTACGATACAGGCCAAAAGACGGGACTCTCGAAGCGGAGGTGGCATTTCCAGCCGCACAGTCCGCGTTCCCACAACCGAAAATCGCCGGTCGCGGACCGACTATTGAGCCACGACACTCCCTTACGCCAATTCCTCCTCCCCGGCTTGCGGGGCGTTGGCCAGGCCCGTCATCTTGCGGCTCAGCTGCCAGAGGCGCGCCGCCGCTTTTTCGTCGTAGGCCTCGGGGGAGGGGTTGACGTTCTCTGTTTCCTTGAAATACTGGCCCGTGACGCCTTTCACCTCCGGAGAGGTGGCGAGGTAGACGACGCCCTCCGCTCCCTCCTCGGGAGATTTGTACAGCCAGGAGAAGAGGCGGGCGATTCGCATGAACCAGTACGAGTCACGCCAGATGTTGGTGGCCACGAGGCCGGGATGGACGCTGTTGACGGTGACCCCGGTGCCGCGCAGGCGCCGCGCCAGCTCGTGGGTAAAAAGGATGTTTGCGAGCTTCGACTGGCCGTAGACCTGCAGAGGGTTGTAGCTTTCCTCGGCGTTGATGTCGTCGAAATCGATGGTGGTGCTGCGATGGGCCTCGGAGGTGACGTTGACGACGCGGGCCTCGCCGGCCCGTCCAGCGGTCTCCTTCAGTCGCTGGAGCACGAGGTGGGTGAGCAGGAACGGGGCGAGGTGGTTGATGGCAAAGGTGGCCTCGATGCCGTCGGGCGTCTCTTTGCGGGAGCCGAGGAAGACGCCGGCGTTGTTTACGAGCACGTCGATCCGATCGTACTCGGTACGGAGCGTCTCGCCGAGGTGATAGATTTCCTCCTGGACGGCGAGGTCGGCAACCTGCAGGTCGACGGCGTCCTGGTGACTGGGAAGGGCCTGGAGGGCCGCCGCCTCGATTTCGGCCTGGGCGTCGCGGCCGCGTTCTTCATTGCGGCACACTATCACCACGTGGGCCCCGAGGCGGGCCAGCTCCTTGGCCGTGGCTTTGCCAATGCCGGAGTTGGCCCCGGTGACCACGCACACCGTGCCGTGCATGTCCGTCGGCTCCGAGCCATCTTCCATGATCCCTGAGCGGCGTCCGGTGACAGATTCGCCGTGCGGCGACTGGCGTGCGGGCCAGCCGTCCGGTCAAACTTTCAGCGTAAGGGCGTTACGAAAGGCTTCGATGTTTTCGGCGACGGATTGGTCCCCGCCAAAGATGGCGCTGCCGGCCACGAGGACATTGGCCCCTGCGCGGATAATGTCCATGGCGTTTTCGGGCTTGACCCCGCCGTCCACCTGGAGGTGGGCGTTGGAGCCGAGGGCGTTGAGCTGGCGGCGCAGGCGCTGAACCTTGGCGGTGGACTGCGGGATGTAGCTCTGCCCCCCGAAGCCGGGGTTGACGGACATGACGAGCACGAGGTCGGTGAAGGGGAGGATGCCTTCGAGGTGGCCCAGCGGCGTGGCGGGATTGAGGGCCACGCCGACCTCGCAGCCGGCGGCCCAGATCTTCTGAGCCACCCGGTGCAGGTGGGGGCACGTCTCGACGTGGACGGTAAGCAGGTCGGCCCCGGCGTCGGCAAAGGTCTCGATGTAGTCCTGGGGCTCCTCGATCATGAGGTGAACGTCGATCCGAGCCCCCGCCTCGCGCGCCACGGGGCGGAGGGCACGTACCACGTCGGGGCCGATCGTGATGTTGGGGACGAAGTGGCCGTCCATGACGTCCACGTGCAGCCACTCCGTTCCGGCGTCGAAGGCTTCACGGGCACAGGCGGCGTAGCGCCCGGCATCGGCAGCAATGATCGAGGGGGCAAGCGTCGGCATAATGGGGGGAGCAGGCATGGGTCGGGGGCGGCAGTCGGCGGCAACGGAGACGTCAGGACTCTTTTAGAATAAAGGGATCGCCGCGGTGAACTGAAAGAGGATGTGCGAGCTTTCAGTGAAAGGTCCTCTGGGAGTGGGAGAGCGCGGGAGAAAGGGAGAATGGGAGGAGAGGGGAATTGGGGAACTCTCCTCGAAGGCACGGAAGGGATCAATTCGTCGGCTCTTGTCTCGTAACGAAGAGGCGTAGCACTGCTACGTCCTCCATGCGGCACCTTCATCCGAGCGCACAGGTCCCAGAAGCCCCAATTGGAGACGAAAATGGGCACTGGAGCGGGGGCGCGAGACCCGAGGGAGCGAACATCGATCACGTTTCATGCATCCCGGTTCACGCTCCGACTCTTGCGGCCCCCCTCGATCCACTGTAGCAACTCCGCTCACCGCAGACGACTCCTGACTCGTCAACTCATAACTCGTCAAGAACCTACAGCCAAATCGACCGGACGGCATACACGCCGAGCGCAATTACGAGCGCGTTGGCGAGGGCGATGGGCAGCAGATACTTCCAGCCCACGTTCATCAGCTGGTTGTACTTGAAGCGCGGGAACGTCCACCGCACCCAGA
>CAYXAD010000040.1:0-19401 GCA_964462965.1 uncultured Salinivenus sp. | reverse complement strand
GTGTCGATCTCCCGGATCTCCTCGAGCAGCTGCTCGGCCTGCTCGGCCCGTTCGATGGTCTCGTCGAGCCGGTTTTCGGCCTCCTCCCGCGAGCGGCGCGTGCTGCGGGCCCGCTGGTAGTAGTGCTGGGCATTCTCGACGGGCGACTTGGCCGGGTCGACGGGAATGGTGACGGGCTCGCCGTCCTCAAAGAGATCGGGGAGCTCCACCTCCTCGGCACCGTCCGGCACCTGGTCTTGCTGGGCCATGAGCAGGTGGCCCCACCGTTCGTAGCGGCCGGCCCGGCTCTCGCGGGTGAGCTCCTCGGCCATCCGCTCGGCACTTTCCCGGTAATGGGTGGCGGCCTTGTCCAGCGCCTCTTCCAGGGGGTCGTAAAGACGATGGAAGTGTTCCTCGGCGAGACGGCGACGCACGAAGCTGCTCACGGCGGCGTCGACCGTCTCGAACCGTTCGTCCGGCGCCTCCTCCCGGTGCCGGAGCGGCACGAGCGAAAAGGCATCCGGAAACTGGCCCTCCCCGTAGATGACCGGCTCGGGACTCTCTAGGTCGTCGCAGAGGGCCATGGCCGCCTCGAAGAGCGCCCGGCGCTCGATCTCGGGACAGTCCTCCGGCGCTGCGGTCGAGACGCCGCCCCGGTGCAGCGTCTCGCGTGCCAGCTCCTGCCCGAAAAGCGGCACGGCCGACTGAACGGCCTGACGGGTCTTGTTGCGGTTCGTTTTCCACCGGTCCTCGAAGTCCTCGAACGTCTCGGGCATGGGGGCCGGATAGGGCGTCGGCGCCTCCGTCCCGGCGTGTTCGTCGTTGCCCTGGAATGCGGCTACGATGGTGTCATCCGGGGCGACGTGAAAGGCGTTGGCCCGGGCGCCGAAGAGCTGCCACAGAATGGACGTTCCCTCCTCCAGGTCGAGGTCGACGAGACGGTCGCGGTCGGCAATGCGCACGTCCGTGACGACCTGTCCGATGGCGCCCTCAAACATGGTGGCCACGTTGCGGCGTGCCTTGCTGATCCCTTCCGTACGGAAGATGTGGAGGAAGGGACGCTGGACCGAACTGCGGAGCATCCAGCTCTGATCAGGCCCCGACAGCGCCACGCTCAACTCGTTCTTGACCTGTGAAAACACGTCTGCGACCGTGCACCCGGTGAGGTCGGGCTGCCACTCGCGGACGAGCGCCTGTAGCGTGTAGTAGTTGTTGACCACGTTCTGGGGGTAGGGGTCTGGGTGTGCGGGTCTGTCGGAGGCAGAAACGGAGAAGAGGTTCGACCGACTGGGGAATCGGTAGAAGGGATGATTGGGTGATTGAATCGGTCGGAGGGGCAGAAGCTGACATCATGTACCAGAATCACAGCTCGGGGCGGTCCTCCATCGATATCCAGTACGAGGACACGTCCTGCTCATGGGTTCTGAACTGAACGACCTCTCTTCTCTCTTCCGCCCGGACTCTCTCAATCCCCCATCTCCCCAATTCCTCATTCACCATGTCCCGCCCCTCCACACTGCCGAGTCCTAATTGAGATTCACGGCCGAAGCCAGAAGAGACCGACTGGGCCTTTCTCACAGCACCTCGGCCACCGGCACGACCTCGAAGAGGGGGTTCTCGCGGAAAAATTGCCGCAGCGTCCAGATGTGTCCATGGCCAAACATCACGAAGATGCGATCGGTATCCGATGCGGCCGCCTGCCAGATGTTGGCGTAGATCCGCAGATTTCGCTTGTACCACTCGCCCACGATGTCGGCGCCGATGTGATGATCCGGAAAGCCTACGTAGACCTCCGCCGCCTGTATGATCTTTTGCTGGGCCTCTTTCACCCCCATGGTCTGAGCCCCGACGTCCCGAGCCCGCTCCGACGCCGTCTCTGAATCCTGGCCGAGAATGACGTAGTCCGTCTCTGCCGTGATTGAATCGGACACCTGTGCTCCCATCTCCCTCAGGATGCCGGCTGCTCGCTCGATGGGATAGCCGCCAAACGATCCGGCAAAAACACACGTCTGTCCGTCGAGGTCGCCCTCCCAGCGGCTCTTCATCCCGGTGTCCTCGAAGGTCCCCATGCGAGCATAGTAGGAGATGTAAGCGTTGTGGTTGCTGAAAAGCAGGCTGTCGGAGTTTAAGGCCGTGAGCCATTCGCCCAGGGTATGCTCGGCCAAAAACGCGCTATCAAAACCCGTCATTCGCTCCATGTACGACTGATACTCCTGCAGGACTTCGGGATTGTGGGCCCTGGCCACGGCGCGGGCCTGATCGCCGAGCCACAGGCCCTCGGCATCGGCGCAGCCGAGGCGTGGAAGTCCGGAGCGGTCAGCGGCGCGGAAGCCGAGCTGTCGTGTCTCGTTGCGATGACCGGCCGCCGTCGGGTCGTAGTCGCCTGCACGGTACGCCCGGTAGAGGGAGTCGATCTGGCGTTGCTCGTCGGGCGTGCACTCGACGAAGAACTGATCGGGGGCAAATTCGGCGATGCGGCTCGCAATGGAGTCCAATTCGCGCTGGCGCCGGTCCGAAAGCACATCGCGGACCGACGAGGAGTACTCGTCCGTCGAGCTGCCGGCAAAGTGGCCTGTGCCCAGCAGGACAATCTCCGTGGGGGCCTCGACCTGTCGGTCGGGGGCGGAGGGCACTTGGGCCTGGGCGTGTGGAAGAACGCCGACAGAGAGGGCCACGAAGAGCACTCCAATCGCAAGTTGCAATTGGCGGGCAAACGTCGAACGAGCAAGGTGGAGAGAAGAAGACATGATGTGACTTCTGGTGTGCTGAATGGAATGATGATGATACGATGAGCCCCGACGACGGACCCTGCTTCATCAGACAGGGGGAGGATCCAGATGGGTTGCAGGAAGGGGGGAGACGACCCTGATTCTACATAAACCTTTTGAAGTGAGTTGCCAATACGTCCCCTCAGGAAAGGCCTCGCGTTCCGGACTCGTCGCTCCACCACGGTTCTTCTTTCCGTACACACTGCCACCGAGCCTCCCACCCCTCTCCATTGCATCTGCCAGAACAATGTCTCATTTAAATAATCTCAAATAGTGTATGACACTTTTTATCATTGTCATTATCTTTCTTACGGAATTGTATGTGAGCCTCGAAGAGGGCTCTACGGTCCAATGAGAACAGGCCTCTTACTTCTCGTCCTCGGTGCACTTTTCGGACTTTGGTACTTGCTGGCGTCGTTCCCGTCTCAGGAAGACGCCGACCGATGAGTCGAGCGGCGGCGTTCTAGAACGCGGTTCAGCGCCCCTGCAAGACAGGCGACTCAGTCACTGGATCTTCGTCTCCTCCGTCTCCTTGTACTTCCACACTCCAATGAGCGAAGACGAACAGCATCAATCGACTGAGGACAACAGCGAGCACAACGACCGTCGGTCCTTTTCAGACTGGCTCTTCGAACCACAAACGATGATCGGCCTGTCGGCCGTGCTGCTCAGCGTCTGCGGGCTCTTTATTTCCCTCTACGAGGCGTCGCTCATTCGGCAGGAGCAGCGGGCCTCGGTGTGGCCTCACGTTCAGGTCGGAGTGTCTTTTCGGTCGGACACAGTGTCCTTCCACGCACAGAACGCCGGCGTAGGCCCCGCTCGCATTCGTGCAGCTGCCGCGAAATACAAGGGCCAGACGAAGGCCTCGTGGGAAGACTTCCTTCAGCATTTCGAACGAGACACGAACCTCGAAGAACGGATCGATGGAGAACCCGATGTGGATAGATACCAGGACTTTATAAACGGTAACGTCCTCCCTCCGAACTCACCAATGGACGACATTTTCCGGCTGACCGCTGTCGAAGAAGACAGTGCAAGTCGAGAGGTTCTACAGGCTCTTCGACAGAGGGTTGAAGAGGGCATCATCGACATTACTCTCTGTTACTGCTCTGTATATGAAGAATGCTGGGCGACCAGCCTACAGTCGCAATACGTACGTACACAAAGTCAGGAAGGAAACACTAGGTCTAACGCGCCTCACGGCACGCGCCGAGTAGAAAGCTGTGAGGGGAGAGACAACAGTGAGATTTAGCGGACCGACGACACGTACTCGACCGAATGATGATCGCATATGTGACAGCTCATCTTTCATTTTGTCGCTCTCTTCGGATTAACCCACTTTGACAAGATGCAAACATACGAACACACCCAAATCGGCTACGTGACGGGCGGGGCCTTTCTGGCGGGTGCTGCTATTACAGCTCTTTCGTCTCGAACACGAGGATGGGGCGGATCCCTCCTGAGTCTCGGGCTCACCGCCGGCGCCGTCCTCTTCTCGTCCCTGACGGTCCGGGTGGACGACGAAGAGCTTCGGTTCTACTTCGGCCCCGGCGTCTGGGAACGCCGGATTCCCCTCGACGACATCCAAAGCGCCGAGGTCGTGCGAAACCCGTTCTTCTACGGCTGGGGCATCCGCTACACGTTTCCCGGCTGGCTCTACAACGTGTCCGGTCGAAACGCCGTCGAGCTCGACGTGCAAGGAGAACCCCCTCTTCGAGTCGGCACCGACGAACCCGAGGCGCTCCAGCGGGCCCTGGAGCAGGCTCTTCAGGAACGATGAGAGACTGCCGCCGCCGAAGGCACTCATCGATCTCATTTCCTTCCCAGGAATTTCGACGCGTGATTCCTCGGCCCATCCTATCCTCGACAAGGAAGTGCGACAGGTGATCGTGGATGTGGGGGTTTCCCCTGGAAAACAGGCCGGTGAGCCCGTACCAGTTCATATGACGTTTCCCATGACCTTTAATAAAAAATGAGAAATCGAGGGCTACCGATTAGCCGTGTCAGCAACTACTTTCTCATCTTCAGGAAGAACGGAGAGCAAACAGAGTAGGGAGAGCCCCCAGATTTATTCGATCCTTTCTGGGCACTCCGGAAATCTCCCGGGCCTGAAACGATGCGTCTACCGCTTGTCCCGACATTTCGAAACGTATCAAACAAACACCGGTAGTTCAGTTCGGAACAGGATCCGGCTCCCCAAGGAACTGGAGCCTTACCGCCAGCGCTTCTTCGCTTCACCGACCAAGACGTAGCGCCCCATGGAGACCACGGAACGAACGTCGATCGTGAACACCCGACTCCTCATGGCTTCGAGCGCCCTCTTTCTGGGCCTCCTCGGGATCGCGGCCTCTTTTGTCCCTCAGGAGATTCTCACGTACTACGACGCTCCCAGCGACGGACTCGCCGTCGTACTGGTCCAAATCACCGGCGCTCTGTATCTCGGCTTTGCCGCCCTAAACTGGATGGCCCGGGGAAACATCATCGGCGGAATCTACAGTCGCCCGGTTGCGCTTGGAAACTTCTTTCACTTTCTCCTGGTCGCGATCCTGCTGCTGAAGCAGGTGATTGGTGGGCGGACGGGAATCGAGTTCGTCGTCGGAGCCGTGGCGTACGTCGTCTTCGCCGTGAGCTTCGGCTACATCCTGTACGGGACCGGCGACTCCTGCGGCTGATCTGACGCCCTGCCTCGCGTCCCTCGCCCGTCCTCAGTCCGCCGAGAGCAGAACCTCCTCGGCCGCCTCGCGCAGGTTGTAGTGGTTGCTCATGCTGGCCCCGTAGGCCCCGGCCGTGGAGACCAGGAGCACGTCGCCCGGCTCGGTGGGCGGCAGACGCCGACTGTGTCCCAGCACGTCGCCCGTCTCGCAGATGGGCCCGACGACGCTGGCCGTCATCGTGGGCGGCACATTCAACCGCGAGAGATTGACGATCTCGTGGTACGCTCCGTACAGAGAGGGTCGAAGCAAGCTGTTCATCCCGGTGTCGAGCCCCACGTAGTGCACGTCTCCCTTGGCCTTCGTCTGCGTCACCCGGCCGAGGAGCACCCCGGCCTCGGCCACCAGGTAGCGGCCCGGCTCCATCCAGAGCTCGTATTGCGAATGGCGCTCGGCCGCCTCCCCGAGATGCTCGGCGAGCCGGTCGAGGTCCAGGGGCGTTGCACTCGGGTGATCCGGCACGCCGAGGCCGCCTCCGACGTTGAGCGTGCGCACGGCGGGAAAGTCCGTCGCCAGGGACGCCAGAAAGTCGGCGAGATCGGCCCACGTCGACTCGTCCGTGATGCCGCTGCCTACGTGGACGTGCAGGCCGACGACGGTGGCCCCGGCCCGGTCCGCCGCTGTCCGGAGGCGATCGAGATCGTCGGGGCTGATCCCAAACTTGGACTGGGCCCCGGCGGTGCGAACGTGCCGGTGATGCCCGTGCCCCTGTCCCGGATCGACGCGAATGAAGAGGTCTTCGTCCGCAAAGACCTCCGGATGCTCGGCGAGCGGCTGCACGTTGTCGAGGGTCACGTGAACGCCCCGCTCGAAGGCCTCGGCGTACTCCTCGATCGGTGCAAAGTTGGGCTGAAAGAGCACACGCGCCGGCTCGAGGGTCGGGAAGAGTTCGAACACGCGCTCGAGTTCCCCGGGGGAGACACATTCAAAGCCCACTCCCGCCTCTTCAACCACTCGAAGGACGTCGGGGTGAGGGTTGGCTTTGACGGCGTAGAAGGACTGGCTCACCCCCTCGAGATCCTGCACCTTCTGGGCCGTCGCCTGCAGAGTGGCTTCGTCGTAGACGTAGCACGGCGTCCGATCCTCGGCCACGGCGAGCAGGTCCTCGTGACGATCGCGCCACCACACCTTCGGTCGGTCCCGCGTCCGATCCGCTTCGCCGTCCGCTCGTCCGTCCGCATCCCGGGCCGGAACCAACTCCTGCCACTGCGGACCGAAGACGGCGTCCGGGGCCCGCGCCCCAAAGAACTGGGCATGCAGCTCCCGCACGAGGCGCGGGGCCTGGTCCTCTTCCACGACGAAGCTAAAATTGAGGTCGCTGGCGGCCTGGGTGACGAGGTGCACCTTCTGCTCGTCGAACACCTCGAAGGCCGGCCCCAGCTCATTGAGCAACGAGCGAATGTGACGCCCCACGAGGCTGACGATGGCACAGGAGCCGAGGACCCGAGCCCGACAGTACTGATTCAGGTCGTGCATCAGGCGATCGATGGCCTCGGGGTCGAGCGCATTGGCAATGGGATCGAGCGTGACCGTTACGTTGGCCTCCGAGGTGGCCACCAGGTCGATCGATAGGTCATTGTGCCGAAAAATCTGAAAGACGTCGGCCAGGAAGCCCACCTCCTGCCACATGCCGAGTGTGTCCATGCTGATGGCCGTAATGTCCGATTTGGCCGAGATGGCCTTCACCTGGGGCCCGACGTCCGGCACGTCGTCGGCAACGATGGTGCCGTCCAGGCTCGGCGCGTCCGTGCTTCGGACGAAGAGAGGAATCTGGTGTCGCCGCACGGGCCCGATGCTGCGGGGGTGCAAGACGCGAGCGCCCATCGTCGCCAGCTCCTGGGCCTCGTCGTAGTCGAGCCGCTGCAGCAGTCGGGCCGAGGGAATGTTGCGCGGGTTGGCCGTAAAGAGACCGGGGACATCTGTCCACACTTCGAGTCGCTCGGCTTCGAGCTTGGCGGCAAAGTGGGCGGCCGACGTGTCCGACCCGCCCCGTCCCAGGAGGACCGTCTCGCCGAGCGCGTTGCCGGCGATGAAGCCCTGCGTGAGGTAGACGGTGTCCGGGGCCTCGGCGAGGTGCGCCTGCAGGACCGGATCGGGATGGGACGTGCACGTCGCGGCGAGGTACCGGCGCCGAGGGGTCACGTGGGACTGATCCTGCGCTCGCAAAAACTCGCGCGCGTCGAGCCACTCCACCGGCAGCCCCTGCGCCGACAGATATGCGGCCCCCAGCCGGGTCGACAGCAGCTCTCCACTCGCCAGAACGGCTGCACGCTGCAAGGGGGACGCCGCTCCGTCGTCCACCACCTCCTGCGTCCACCGCTCCAGGCGGTCGAAGCCTTCGTCGAGCCCGGCCTCCCCCTCTACTCCGAGCTCGCGGGCAAACGCCCGGTGACGATCCTTGATGTCCTCGAGCGTGGAGGCCGGTGTTCCGTGTTCACTCTCCAACAAAAGCGCCTCGAGCTGGTCGGAGATGCCTTGCAAGGCCGAACAGACGAGAAATGGGTGGCGTCCTTCTTCTCGATGGGTCTGTACGACCTCGACGATCGTGTCCCAGCGCCTCTGGCTCGAGACGCTAGTGCCACCAAACTTACATACGACCCAGGGAACGTCTGTCTCCGACATCACTCTTCTTTTTCTCAATAAAAGGGGGCGACGCGCCATAACATCGGAATGGACACGGGCAGTGGCAAGTGGTACAAACAGCATTCGCCGCCGCGCCATCCTGCGAAACCGTGGTGCGGATGAGGTGAAATCTCGATGCGTGTCCTAACAACAAACCATCGGCGGGCGCGGGGGCTGACCGAACGGAGCCGAAAGAGGTCCAAAGACAGAAGACACGTCCACCGCCTTTCATTTCTACATAGAGGAATGGAGTACCGGAGACACGTTCGCTGGGCACGATCTTTGTTTTTCCTTCAATAAAGAACCAACGCATCTTTCTGAACGTGACACGTCTGCTATCGACATGCTGCCCTCCTTCCTGACGATCCTCGAAAACACGGGTGAGAAGTGACACAGGGGGCCACGTCCCCTCCCGGGGCTCGCCGCTTCGGTTTTGGAAATGGGCAGACGTGGAAGGGACAAAGGGGGCGCCAGAAAGACCCTCCGACCTCGTTCTTCAACAGCGACGATGTATCCTGTTACGCAGTTCGCCGTCTTTTCCAAAAGGTCGTACAGATTCACGCTTCCCCGCCGCCGTACAACGTAGTTTGTCCCTACCGAGAGCTTTTTCGCCGTGGATTCCGATGTTTTTCCATTTAAAGCCAGGCTTTCAAACACCGAGGCTACGGTCACGACGACCATCCGCCTCCTCCTGGCTCTCTCCGGCGTCCTAATTCTCATTTTCTGGGGGGCCTATCAGCGCACAGCGCCCAATGCCACCGACCCACTCTGGGGACGAATTCTGATTGCGCTACTCCCCTTTGGCATTCTCCTGGGAAGCTACACGCTTTCTGCGTTCCGGCGCCGCCTCATCCTCTTCTGGCGGCTCTTCATCTACACGATCGTTGCTTGGTTTAGCGTCCTCACATACCTTAACGGATTCTCTCCCTCCTATAGCGATGGTCTCCTCTTCGTGCTTGTGGCTGCCGGGACCGGGTTTAGCCTGGGCCTGGACCGGCACGAGCCCCTGCTCCCCTTCCTCGGCTGGACGATCGGCGTCCCGAGTCTCGCCCTCCTGCTGGACGACTCCTCGATGGTGGACCAGCCCGTCTTTCTCGTCTGTCTGCTGGGCATCCCTTTCTTCTTCTTCCTGATCCTCAGATGGAGAGTCCACACGGAACAGCGGTACGGGGAGCAAACTCGCATCATGGAGCGGATTGCTCGAGGGGCCCCGCTCGACGACGTCCTCGACGACCTGCTCACATACGTAGAGGGCGAACGGCCTGACCTCGTCGGGTCTGTGTTGCTCTTGAATCCTGAGACCAACACCCTCCACCATGGCGCCGCCCCCAGCCTCCCGGACGGCTACATCGAGGCAATCGACGGCCTTTCGATCGGTCCCACCGCCGGCTCCTGCGGCACTGCTGCCTATCACAATAAAACCGTCATCGCAGACGACATTCGCACCGACGAACGCTGGGCCGATTACCGGCACGTGGCACTGGAGCACGGGTTGCACGCTTGCTGGTCGACGCCCCTGCGGAGCACGGACGGCGAGCCGCTCGGGACCTTTGCCCTGTACTACACGAAGCCGCGTACGCCGGACCCTACCGATCGACGGTTGATCGAGGAAGCGTCTCACCTGGCCACCGTCGCCATCGAACGCAACCGGCAGGCCGAAGCCCTCGATGAGCGCAAAGAACGCTTCCGGCTGCTGGCCGAGAGCATGCGCGACATCGTGATTCTGTACAGCCCCGACGGGACCGTGCAGTGGGTGAGCCCCTCCGTCGAGGACGTCCTGGGCTGGACGCCTGAGGAAATTAAAAACAAGAAAGAGCTTGCCCTCGTCCATCCCGAAGACAAAGACATCGCTCGGCGACACCGCACCCGCGTGTGGAAAGGACACGTGGACGTTCCCCCCATCGAGTATCGCGCCCGGCACAAAGACGGCTCCTACGTCTGGATCGAAACCCTGGCCCGCCCGATCCTGGACGAGGAGGGCGCTCCGAAGCTCGTTCAGACCACCTCGCGCGACGTAACCGATCGGGTGCGACGCAAAGAGTGGCTTCGGCTGCTCGAGGCCTCGATCGAACACAGCCGCGTCCCCGTGCTCATCACTGAGGCCGACCCCCTCAGCGAACCGGGCCCCCGCATCGTTTACGCAAACCCGGCCTTCACCGAGGTGACGGGGTACTCGGCCGAGGCGGCCATCGGTCAGAGCCCCCGCTTCCTGCAGGGCCCCGACACCGATCGAGCGACGCTCGATTGCATCCGCAAAGCGCTCGAGGCGGAAGACCCCGTCCGCAAAGTGGTGCGCAACTATCGAAAGGATGGAACGCCCTACTGGAATGACATCTACATTGCGCCGGTCCCCGACGACGCTGGAGAGGTCACCCATTTCGTGTCGGTACAGAATGACGTGACCGACCACGTCCGCCAGCGAGAAGAACTGAAACTGGCGAAGGAAGAAGCGGAGGAAGCCAACCGCCTCAAATCGGCCTTTCTCGCCAACATGAGCCACGAGATCCGAACGCCTCTCACGTCGATCATCGGCTTTGCCGAGGTGATTGGAGACGAACTCGATCCCCCGAGCAGCCACGCACGCTCGTCCCTTGACACTGGCTCGGACACCATCCGCCAATTTACGCGACTGATCGAAAAGAGCGGGCGGCGACTGCTGGAAACGTTGAACTCGGTGCTCGACCTCTCCCAGCTGGAAGCCGGGGCCATGGCCCTCAGCCTCGAAGCCGTGAACGCGACCGCCGAAGCAGAGGAGGCGGCGGAGCTGTTTTCCCACCGCGCTCGAGAGGAGGAACTGACTCTACAGACTGACATTGCGCCTCCGCCCCTCTGGGTGCGTGCCGACCGGGGGGCTCTCCAGCGCATCCTCCACAACCTGCTGAGCAACGCCGTGAAGTTTACGGATCCCGGAGGCTCCGTCGTCCTCCGCGTCCGGAAAGAACAGAAAACCGTGATTTTCGAGGTCGAAGACACCGGGGCCGGCATCGACCCCGACTTTCTCACCCACCTCTTCGATGCCTTCAAGCAGGAATCCACCGGGACCGATCGTTCGCACGAAGGCAGCGGCCTGGGCCTCACAGTGACGAACCGACTGGTGGACCGCCTCGACGGAGAAATTGACGTCGACACCGAACTGGGAGAAGGCACCTGCTTTACGGTTCGGCTCCCTCGAGCCAGTACGGCGTCCGTCACCGAACCCGAGGCGTAGCCCCTGCAGCAAGGCCTTCTGCCTCCGTCAACCCGCCCCGGCCCTGAAATGTCGCTGGGAGACGAGGTCTCGGTCGGTGCAAGTATCCTGTCGAGGAGAAGGAGCCCCGACCGGGATCGGCACCCTCGACCCATCCTCCGTACGGAGACGCGAGCCCCCTCGAGGATTTCCCTGAGGCCTCGCTCTCGTCGTCCTCGGGGGCAAGAGTATCGTCGTACGTTTCCAGAAGTCCGTTCTCATCCAGAAGAGGAAACGAATCCTCGCCGGAATGGGCATCTTTTAGAGGATGCGGGGCACTCTGCCATACAGTCCCTCGGAGCCCCGATCCATAGTTAACCCAAGTTGCGAGGGTCAATGGGTCTGCTCTCCGGCAGCATCTAAATCCGACGCAGTCGCCCGATGAGAAAAATGCACCCCCCTGATGGCCCCCGAAGAGACACGTTGGTCCAATGCTTTCTCCGCCCCGACCCGCAGGCATTTACGGGGGATCGCCATCGGACTCCTCGTGCTCGTAGGCATCTACGGAATCGCAACGGCTGCGCTCCACGTGTTCTTCGGGGCAGAATATGTGGAGACCCAGCTCAACGAAGCGCTGGCGTCGACAGACGGTTCGTACGAAGCCTCCATCGAGGACCTGCGGTGGAGCCTGTTGCGCCAGTCCGTTCGGGCCGAGCAGGTGACTGTGCATCCCGACTCGCAGGCCCTCGAGTCCTCCCCACGCGAAGGAGGGACGTCGGGACTCCGGCTCCGCACGACGGTTCCCCAGCTTCGGATCCAGGGCATTCACCTCTGGGCCCTCCTCTGGAATCAGGACCTGCGTCTCCACACAGTGACCGTCCGCCAGCCTCACATCCACGTCGATGCAACGGGTCCCGAAGAGGCCCCCTCCAAACAACAGGACACGATTCGATCGGAGACATCTGTGCATGCCGCCCTTGCCCGCTCACTGCCCGACGGAGAGGTTCAGCAGCTCTCCCTCGAGGAAGGGAGTCTGTCCTTGACCCATCGAGCACAGGGCCCACGTCCTTCCGATTCGCTCTGGGGACTCTCCGTGGACATGTACGACCTGGCCCTCGACTCTGCGTCGGCCCGGGATACGAGCCGCGTTCTTCTGAGTGAACGGATCAGCGTTGCGTTCGACAGCCTCAGCCACCTCTCATCAGACGGCCTGTATTCGTTCACCCTCGGCCCCCTACAGCTCTCGACCCAAGATTCGTCTCTCTCGGTCGAGGCGCCTCGGTTCGTTCCGACCGTGTCGGACGAGGAATTTATGCGCCGGCAGAAGTACCGCGCAAATCGCTTTTTTACGACCGCCCAGCAGATGACCCTGAAGGGGTTCGAGCTGCGACCCTTCATCGAGGAGCGTGCCGTGCTCGCTGAAACCCTCCACCTCGACTCGCTGGTCGTCGACGTGTACCGCAACAACCACCTGCCCGCACACCCCGAGGCCCCGCTTCCCAAAACCATGCCGCACGAGGCCGTCCGAAGCCTCGACCGTCCCCTTCGGATCGACACGACTCGTGTGAGAAATAGCTACGCCGCATATACCCTGCTCCACGAAGAGGGCTCGAACCCCGGCATCATCACCTTCGAAGACCTGTGGGCGACCATCTACAACGTGACCAACGACCCACAGCGGATGTCGCCCGAACAACCGGCGGTGATCGACGCCCGGACCCGGGTGGCGGGGGCGGGCCTCCTCGAAACGAGGATTCGCCTCCCTCTTCTGTCCCCCCACTTGAGCCTCTCCTATGAAGGACAGCTCGGCCCCATGGACGCTCGGGCCTTCAACACGGCGTTCGTCGACCTGTCGGGGGTCCGCATCGAGAGCGGAGAGGTCGACAGCCTGTGGTTTGAGGCGGACGTTCAGCGAGGAGTCGCCTCCGGCTCCCTTCAGGGCATCTACCGCAACCTCGAAATCGAAATCCTGGACCAGAAGACCAGAGAACAGGAGTTCCCCGATCGGCTCAAGACGCTGGTCGCGAACGAGGTGGTCATCGAGCCCGAAAATACTCCGAGCGACTCACTTCGCACCGGCACCATCGATCACGAGTACGAGGAAGGCAAGACCTTCCTCAAGTTTCTCTGGCATTCGGTGCGTAGCGGCCTGTACTCGCTCATCGGGCTGTAGAAGAGAGGGCTTCCGACCACTACACGAGAGCCGGGCCTCAATCGACGAATAGAGAGGAGTAATACAATCTCCCAATGGGACACAGGATTGCGCTGATTTCCTATCCCACGGGGGAACAGATGATCAATTCGACCACTGGAGATGTGACGTACGTCCTACACATCGACCGATATCGCGACGTTAAAACAAAGCCCCGTCGGCCGAGAGTTCGATGCACGTCCCCCAAGCCTGGAGGCAGAGTACACAGAACCATTGAGCAGGACATCGATACAGAGGGGACGCCTGTGCCTGAGGATGACTTCCCCTTGCTCTTTCGAGGCCCCAGCACCGTCCTCCTACTGCAGATGCTCCTGTCGGCACACCTCCGAATGGCAGTGACTCAGGACTTCGTGGCTTTTCCCCACCGACGACCCGAGTGCAAACTGGAGGTCGCGGAGGTGATGCCGCCGAACGAATGGATTCTCCTGATTGGTCTTTTCTTCCCGTGCCTTCTTTTGGCCTGCGGATGAGCGGAATGTAAGGAGTCGGCGAATCATAATTTCGTTACTTATTGGTAGAATGGCACTTAATCTCTCCGAATGCACAATAAAGTATCCGTACGGACGATAGAAGTTCCTAACTGTACCAAATGATGTATTAAGCCACATTCATCATCCATTCGGAACATGTCTGCCCCAATTGGATATTTTATAATGGTTTTGAACGATTTGTCGCTCAACCGGCTGGCTGCCGCGATTCCATGACCATCAAGCAGCTCCAGGCCCTCAAGCCGTATTTGAAAATCTCAAATCTTGCCTCCGAGATCGACGGCATCAACAAGCACACGCTCCTCTCGAAGCTTCGGCGGGGCACCGAGCTTACGATCGTCGAGAGCGAGAAGCTGGAAGACAAACTGGAAGACGTGATGAAGGAGGGGGGGTTCGAGATGCGGCGGTATGAAGAGGAAGCGTAAGCTCGACGGTGGACCCTTCGCCCAGAGCTGACTGCCAGAGCCGACGACGGAGGCCATGCAGCTCAGTGTGTATTCGACGTCGAGGGGAAACCACCCCCAAACTTCGAAAGGGCCCGCCACCATTACAGGCAGCAGCGAGCTCAGGGGCCCGAATGCGCCCCAGTCGAGCGCCTCCCCATTCTACCGTTTCGGCTGCCCTCGATCCTTCTGCGAAAGCTCTCGACGTCTCCCCTCCTGCTATGTGTTAGGGCTCCGGTCCCGCGATCCTCCCAATCGGAGACTCGGCCGACGGGGAAACACGAGGTGAGCAACGGCATGAAGCTCGAGCCCAAACGGAAGGTAGCCGATGTACCCGATCAGGGGCATTTCGAAGATGTGCCAGAAGTTGACGCCGGGGGCGTCGTATACCCATTTGGGATAGGCGTACAGATTCCACAGCTCCCACACCCCTCCACAGGCAAGCGCCCCCAGGGCAAGACACATCACAGGACGCCAGTCTCCCACCGCCGTATCGTCGAGGAGCGTATGACGACCGAGGGCGTGGTTCAGCGGCACCACGAGAAAAAAGACCCATCCCCAGATGAAGGGATAGAAGTACGTGGGCCAGAGAAGCACGAGGGCGAGCATGGCTAGCCCGATGGCGACGAACGCCCCCAGGAGTCTCCGCGTCGGACGGAGCCTGGGGCCCTCCTTAAACCGATCGACCCAGTCGAAGGAGCGGACGAGTTCTGCCGTGCCAAAGACGGCGGGCATCACCGTCGAGAAGGCAATCGTGGCGAATATCCCATACGTCAGGTCACTGAAGTGCTCGGCCCCCAGGTAGATCCAGTTCTGGGTCCGCAGGTTGACCGCCTCGAAGAGCCACCACGCCGGGGCCGACGCGACGAAGAGCCCGGCAAAATGGGCAGGATTTCGAGTCAGGATGGAGGTGCCGCGCCGCCGGGCGACGACTGCGTCAATCAGGAGTGCATAGCCGAGCCAGAGGGGAAAGAAGAGAAGATGCGTACGCAGCCCCTCCACTCCCACTCCCCAATTGAGAGGCCAAGTCACAGCGATGAGGGCCAGACCGATCCAGCCGTGGCGGGGAAAGCGAGAAGTAGCGGACATGAAAATGATGCGAGAAGCGTCTGACGAACAGAAGCTCGAAAAACGGAGAGCGTCAATCGGCAACCCTCACGCCATCTTCTGTTCGGCCGGCCAGTGGAAGTCGATGGAAGCATCGATGTCGGGGGCGATGCTGTGATGAACCGGGCAGTGCCGGGCCGCGTGTTCGAGGTGATCACGGGTTTGTTCGTCCAGCGGTTTCGGCATTCGTACCTCCGTCTGCAGCGACGAAATGCGTCGGGGGTTGGAGGCCATCTCCTTCTCGACGGAAATCTCCATGCCCTCCAGGTCGATCCCGTGCTTCCGCGCCTGGATGCCCATGATGGTGGCCACGCAAGTGCCCAGCGCCGTCGCGACCAGATCGGTCGGCGAAAAGGATTCGCCGCGCCCGTGGTTGTCCTTCGGGGCGTCCGTCGTAAGGGTGATCCCCGACGGCTCGTGGGTGGCCGTGCAGTGAAGGTCGCCTTGATACTCAGCGTCGATTTGAACCATCGTCCTCAGAGGCGTTTGTGCGGAGGCAGTGCTTCATATTCAATTCTCCCACCCCTCCATCTGTTCGATCCTCACATATTTAAACAGAGATCGACTTTGTTCTTCTCTCCATGCCTCCCAGTGGAGATCCCCGCGTCCAAATAGCCATTCCCCAATCAATCCCCAACCCTTCACGCTTGAGCCATTGCCAGCGCCGCTTCGCTCTCTTATCTTCGAACGTCAACTGTCTCTGTGCAGGCGACATCACCCAGCCTGCCGCTTCTAATCAGAAGGACTTCCGATGATCGTATACTTCAACGGTGACTTTGTGGAAAAGGAGGACGTATGCATCTCCCCGGACGACCGAGGCTTCCTCTTCGGCGACGGGGTCTACGAAGTGATCCGCGCGGAGGAGGGCCGGCTGTTCCAGGCCGAGGCCCATTTCCGCCGCCTGGAGCGAAGCCTGCAAGGGATTCGGATCCAGGGCGTGGACCTCGATGAGCTTCGTGACGCCGCCCGGGCCCTGCTCCACCGCAACGACCTCGACGCCGGGCACGCCAAGATTTACCTGCAAGTCACCCGCGGTGCCGCCCCGCGCCAGCACGCCTTCCCGGACGAACCGGTGCCGCCCACGATCTACGCCACGGCCTCTCCCCACGAGCCCCCGGTTGACAAGTGGGAAAACGGCGTCAAGGTCGTCCTGTACCCCGACCGGCGCTGGGCCCGCTGCGACATCAAGTCCACCGCCCTCCTCCCGAACGTGCTGGCCAACCAGGCGGCCATGGAGAAGGACGCCTTCGAGACCGTGCTGGTGCGAGACGGCTTCGTGACGGAAGGCTCCCATTCCAGCCTTCTGGCCGTCTTCGACGGGACGGTGGTGACCCATCCCTTGACGAACCGCGTCCTGCCGAGCGTCACCCGACGCGTGGTGCTCGACCTGTGCCACGACCTCGACGTTCCGGTCGACCGGACCCCCATTCCCGAGGCCGACCTTCCGGAAGCCGACGAGGTCATCCTGCTCGGCACCACGACCGGGGTCATGCCCGTCGTTCAGGTGGAGGACTGGACCGTGGGCGATGGGCAGCCCGGCCCGGTCACTCGCGAACTGCAGGAGGCGTTTCAGGCCCTTGAGCCCGCGTGAATGGTTTGTCTCTCCCTCACAATCTCAGTACTCTAATGAGTGCGCGTCCCTACCTTCTCGCCGAGACCACCTGGGCCACGGTCCAGGACACCGACTACGAGGTGGCCGTTCTTCCCTGGGGCTCGACCGAAGCTCACAACTACCACCTGCCCTACGGCACCGACACGATCCAGTGCGACCACATCGCTGCCGAGTCGGCCCGCCGCGCGTGGGACGAAGGCGCCCGCGTCCTTGTGCTCCCCACGGTACCGTTTGGGATCAACACGGGCCACCTGGACATCCCCGGGGCCATCAACATGCATCCGAGCACGCAGGCGGCCGTGCTTCGTGACGTCGTCGAGTCGCTTGCCACACAGGGGTTCAACAAGCTCGTCGTGCTCGACGGCCACGGGGGCAACACGTTCAAACCGCTGATCCGTGAGGTCCAGGCCGAGGTCGACGGTTTCTTTCTCAGCGTAGCCCGCTGGTACGAGATCGGCGACAAGGACGCTTTTTTCGACGAGCCCGGCGACCACGCGGGCGAGATGGAGACGAGTGTCATGCTCAACGCCGCCCCCGACCTCGTCCGGCCGCTCGAGGAGGCCGGTGAGGGCACCGCGCGCGTCTTCTCCGTCGAGGCCCTTCGCACGAACTGGGCCTGGGCCGAACGACAGTGGACCGAGGTGACCGACGACACGGGCGTCGGAAATCCCAAGGCCGCCACCGCAGAGAAGGGAGCCGCCTATCTAAATGAGGTGACCGGCAAGATTGCGGAGCTCCTCGTGAACCTGGCCGACGCCGACCTGAAGGCCCTGTACACCGACGCCCCGGGGGAGTAATCTCCACTCGCAGATCCAGGGAGGAGCGTCCTCGGCCCGAATGGATCCCTCTCTCATTGCAGGGCCTATTGACAATTGTCTCTTTATCGTGTATTCATTTAGTACCTTGTTCTCCCACAGCACGCCTTCCAGAAGGAGAACTCACGTCACGTCTTTAGAGGAATAAAGCATCATTCCTCTCTTCTTTCGGACTCCTCTTCCCGGCGGGGCCTATACTGCGGGCACTTCTTTTATGTCTCGACGATGCAGCCTCTGCACGTCCGCAACGCCGTAGTCCAGGATAGAGGCGTCGCTCGACGAGAAGACACAGCGTACCGGGGCCCTGCATTCGGATTCAGCCTCTATCACCTCTTCCGATCGTCCCATGAAACGAATTCTCTCCATCGACGGCGGCGGCATTCGCGGACTCATTCCGGCCCTCGTCCTTCAGCACATCGAGGAAGAGACGCAGCAGCCCACCGCCGCCCTCTTCGATCTGATTGCCGGCACCTCGACGGGCGGCATCCTCGCCCTCGGATTGTCGTACCCCGAGGAGGGAGGCGGCCCAAAGTATTCAGCAGAAGAGCTTGTCGGCTTTTACCTCGATGAAGGCCCGGACATCTTTCACCAATCGTCGTGGCGACAAATCACGACACTTTTTGGACTCCGCAAATACAAATACCCGCACGCCCCCCTCGAATCGGTGCTCGAAGACCGCTTTAAGTACACGCCTCTCAGTCACGCCGAAGTCGACGTGCTCGTGAGCGCCTACGGCCTTCAAAACCGGGAGCCCGTCTTTTTCAAGAGCTGGCGTTCCGAACATCAGCACGTTGAAATGCGGGACATCGGACGTGCCACATCGGCCGCCCCGACCTTCTTCGAGCCGGCCCTCGTAACCATCGAGGGAAGTCAGCACGCGCTCGTCGACGGCGGCGTCTTCGTCAACAGCCCCGCCATGTCCGCCTACGCCGAGGCCCGGCGGCGCTGGCCCGACGAGGAGATCCACGTGGTCTCCCTCGGCACCGGGGCCCTGACCCGGCCCTACGCGTACAAAACGACCCGGGAGTGGGGACTCTTAAAATGGGTCGTGTCGGTCCTCGACATCGTCTTTGACGGCGTGAGCGATGCGGTCGATTATCAGCTCAAGCACCTGATCGACGATCAGTTCCACCGGTTTCAGGTTCCCCTCCGGATCGCCAGCGACGACATGGACGACGCCTCTCCCGAGAACCTCGAGCGTCTCGAGACGGAAGCTCAGCGGTTAATGGATGTCTACGAGGAGGAGCTCGAAGCCCTCTGCGACCAGCTCACCAGCCAGCCCGTCAGCTAAGCAACGCGGCCTGCCAGTTTGTTCCTGGAAGGAAGAGTTCTTTAGAGCGATCCAGCAAACATCTCTGTCTTTCGTCCCCAGGACAAGCGGTCCACACTTCCACCCCTCCGGCCTTCCATCCGCCCAATCCTCCACCCTCAATGGGGTTGCGCCGCGAGGGCGACACCGCTATGTTGCGAGGGGGCGC
>CAYXAD010000039.1:0-19647 GCA_964462965.1 uncultured Salinivenus sp. | reverse complement strand
GGCTGTTTGCAAGCTTTACACAGAATCCCAGCGAATCGTTCACGAGCGTCGTCCTCTCCCGCGGTACCTGCCCCCCCCCCGGAAGCATCACCCCCCTTCTGGAAGAGAGGACTGCTGATCGGTCGATCCTCCCTGTTCGTCGATCACTTCTACGGCTCGTTCGGCCTGACGGTAAAACGCAGACTCCTCTCCGGCATCCCGCATCACTTTCTCAAACTCCTTCCGCGCCTGATCGAAGCGGTTGATCTGGAGAAGCGCGAGTCCCTTTTGGAAACGAGCGGGGACGAACGTGGAGTCGTCGTCGAGGACGGCATTAATGGTCTTTATTCCCTGCATGGGGTCATTCGTCAGGAGATATGCTTCCCCCATCCGCGTACGGGCGTCGAGGTCGTCAGGACGCTCTTCGGCCACGGCTTCGTAGGCATTGGCCGCGTGACGGGCGACCTCAAAGATCTGCTGGCGCTGTCCCTCCTCCTGAAGCTGTTGCATCCACCGGTACAGGAGATCAGCGGCCCGGCGCCGGTCGTCCACAGCCCCCGTGGCGTCCGCCACCTTCTTCTGAAGCACAGCGGCCCGCCCGGGCTCTCCGGCCCCAATCAAAAGATTGACCAGTTCGCTCTGAAGCTGTTGCTTCTCGCCATTGGAGGCCTCGGCAATCTGTTCGCGCAGGGAGTCGACCTGACCGGCAAACTCGCTATTCAGCTCCCCCGAGGTTTGCTTCACCAATTCCTCCAGGTCGGCCGGCGTCTCCGCCCCTTCGGCACCAGGGGCAGCCCCGGGCCTCTGCTGTGACGGGGTCTCATTTCCGGCGGAAGGCCCATCGGGGCTTGCAGGGGCCTGGGCGGCAGCAGGCGGATCCGACGATTCCTGACTCCACTCGTAGCCTTCGCTCCACTGCGTCAGGAAAAAGAGCACCAGAACGAGAACCACCGCTCCGCCAACCAGGAGTGCAACTTGTCGCCCCATTTCTTCCTGCTCATCCGTCGGTTGATCGGGAGCCGCTTGCCTCTCTCCCGCCGAGTCGCTGCCGGTGGGAAGGTCGGCCGCAACGGGACGGGCCCCCTCCGGAGGCTCCGCATCAAGATCCTGTAGTTCTGCTCCACACTTGCTGCAGTAGTTGGCCTCTGGCGGGTTCTTCCAGCCACACTGATGACAAAACACAGAGTGCGTCGCCTCCGAAGAGGACGTCGACGCCTCCTCGGACTGCGCCGAGTCGAGAGAGGACGCGTCCTCAGAAGCGTCCGCCTCCTCCTCAGAGACGGACTCGACGGCGGCCCCGCAGAGATCACACCGATCCGCATCCGGAGAAACACGAGCCCCGCAGGACGGACACGAGCGTTCGTTGGTGGACATAGGAAGACAGAATGGACAATCTAGAAAACCGGCTCAGCCCCTGGACCTCCTCCCCTTCGGCGAACGACCCCGTCTTACTGGTGATTCAGAAGGCTGTACGAATCCTTTGTGCGACTTCCTTTTGCTGGTGGAAACATTCCCGACGCTATCGAGAAGGATAGTCTCAGCGCAGGTCGTACCCGCACTGTCGTTTCTCCTTGGACTGCCCCCCTCGCCGATGACGCTTCGCTACGCCCTTCTGCTCCTCGCCTCAACCCTCTGTCTTTCTCCCGCTCTCGCTCAGTCTCCGGAGGACTGGCAACAGCATGTCGATTACGAAATGGACATCCGGCTCGACACGGAGCAACACCGGATGGACGGCTGGCAACGTCTTACCTACACCAACAACTCTCGCGACACGCTCCACACGGTCTACTATCACCTCTACTTTAACGCCTTCCATCCGGAATCGATGATGGCGGAACGCAACCGCCAACTGCCGGACCCCGACGGCCGGGTCGTCCCCCGGATCTTTCAGCTCGAGCCGGACGAGCAGGGATGGTACCGGATCGAATCACTGACACAGGATGGCACGCCGGTCTCGTACGACATCAATGAGACAATCATGCGGGTCGACTTAGCGTCTCCCATTGCCCCGGGAGAGTCGACCACCTTCGAGATGGATTTTGAGTCCCAGGTGCCCCTTCAAACCCGCCGGAGCGGTCGTGACAGCCGAGGCGACAGCATCGACTACACCATGACGCAGTGGTACCCCAAAATGGCAGAGTACGACGAGCGCGGGTGGCACGCCAACCCCTATATCAACCGGGAATACTATGCCCCCTTTGGCTCCTTCGACGTCGAAATCACCCTCCCTGCCCACTACACCATCGGCGCAACGGGGACGCTGGAAAACGCTACCGAGGTCGGCCACGGCTACAGCAGCACCGGCAACACGACCTACCGCCCGGAAGACGGACCGTCCCCGAACACGACGGATTCGCTTACCTGGCACTTCACCGCCGACAACGTCCACAACTTTGCCTGGTCTGCCGACCCCGCCTACATCCACAAGCAAGTGGTGGACGGCGACTACACCTTTCACCTGCTGTACAAGGAGGAGGTCGCAAAGAGCTGGGAGCCCCTCCAGGAGGCCATGCCCGATCTCACTCAGTTCTTCGGTGAAAAGTTTGGAGAATACCCCTATCCGCAGATGACAGTGGCGCAGGGCGGCGACGGCGGGATGGAGTACCCGATGTTTACCGTCGTGACCGGATACAACCGACCCGAGTTCGAGGAAAAAGCTCCGCCCATCTCCGTCCTGGGTACGACGGTTCACGAATACGCCCACATGTGGTACTACGGCGCCCTCGCCTCGAACGAAGCCGACTACGCCTGGATCGACGAAGGGTTTGCGAGCTACGCCACCGAAGAAGGCATGGCACACCTCCTGGATCGCGAGCCAAATCATCAAGGCGCCACACAGGGGGTGGCTCAGCTTCAAAAGATGGGCCTTCTGGAACCGTGGAGCACCCCGGCCGACTGGTTTACCACCAACGTGGCCTACGGGGTCGCGTCCTACTCGGGCGGCGAAATGGTCGTCGACATGCTGGGATACGTGATCAGCGATTCGCTCCGCAATCAGTGGTTTCAGCGCATCTACAACGAACGCCTCTTCCAGCACCCCGACCCATTCGACCTCGAGCTGTTCGCCGAGCAAGAAAGTGGGCTCATGCTGGACTGGTACTTCTGGCAGTTTACCAACTCCACCCGAGAAGTCGACGACGCCATCCGAGATCTCGATCAAGAGTCCACAGGCGATACCTACGAGGCCACCTTTACCCTCGAACGGGAAGGAGAGGCCGTTCTGCCTCACGACGTCAAGCTTACCCTCGAAGACGGCACCACACAGTGGGTTCACGTTCCCCTGCTCAGCATGCACGGTCACAAGCCCGTCCCCGACGATTGGATTGTGACGGAGCCCTGGCCCTGGACCCATCCGGAAAAGCAGTTTACCGTCGAGGTCTCGTCTCCCGTCGAGTCGGCTGAAATCGACCCGAACGGGCGAACCCCCGATACGAACCGGCTCAACAATACGACCGACTTCCCCCTGACGACCCGGTTCCTTCGGGCCCCCGAGTCGGATTGGTTCAACTACGAACTGGGGATTCGTCCGTTGGCCGGATATGCGGATGACTTCGGAGTTGGAGGGGGGCTCCAGGCCCGCGGGACATACTTTACGGGAGAATACCAAACTCGAGCGACGCTCACCCTCTGGCCGGAGGTGATCTTCTCCGGGGGCAGCGATCCCGACCTGGGCCCAAACAGCATTCCCCTCAGTCCTCGCCAGGATGCAGAAACCGGGTCCTGGTTTGGCGGCCTCGACTACGAGGTCCGCTACGAGCGACCTGCTCACTCCTTCGGCGCCCAGGCCACCCTAGAGGTGGCAGCGGCGAAGCATCTGGGGGTCCTGGAAAACCGTCTTGCCCTCCATACCCCGCTCAGCTCTCCGCTCGATGAGATCGATCAGTCCCTTCGCTTCACCCTCCTTCACCAGCTGAACCCGAGTGACCGCGTGTTCGGGCTGACCCGCACTGAGCTGACGCTGGGCTCCCTTCCCGGCTTTCCCTCCCAAACGTACACGCAACTGACCAACCCCTGGGGCCAGTCGCAGACCCTCTCCGCCCGACTCGACTATGAAGTGACACACGGTGAAGATCGAGTAGCGGCATTCCTCGAAGCCGGGAGCGCCCTTCGGAGCCAAGGGCGTCTGAGTGGTTCCGGCTTTTCGCTCGGCCAAGCGACACGGGTCGCCCTCAATGCCCAGAAGGAAGCCCACCTCGGCCCTCTCGACGGGACATTCAGCCTTCAGTTCGGACTTGGAGCCGACGGTCTGCTTCCCCACAAACAATTCGTTCTGGGGGGACGTCCCGTTGAAGCGCAGTGGCGAAACGACGCCTACCGACAAACCAGTGCCCTCTTTGAAAAACCCGTACGGGACGCGCATCTCGTGGCCTTCGGTTCGGCCGGGCCCGTCGCCTACCTCCGCTCCGGGACGACACCGAGCTCAGGATTAGCCGGCCGGAATGAAATTGCCGGTCGAGTGTCGATCGGCGGGGCGCCCTTTTCCGACCTCGCACCGCTCTCTCCTCTCGAACTGGACCTCTTCTCCGGCGTCGGGACCGTTTGGAACCGAGGGGTCTTTCTGTCAGGACTTCGCGCCGACGAGTTCGTAGGAGACGCCGGCCTGGGGGCTCGCTACGATCTCTCGGAGATCCCACACCTCGACCGCTGGACGGCCCAATCTGACGTGCTGCAAGGGCTGGATGTCGTCGCGAAATTCCCGGTTTGGGCCAGCGATCCAGGCCTCATTGAATCGGGGCAGGACGAGTTTTCCTTCCGCTGGCTTATCGGGGTGGAAATTTAGAAAGCGCCTTCCAAGGCAACTCGAGGGTAGCTTCGTCGGGCCAGAGGATCGGAAGAAACTTAAGGCCCTAGGCCTCTTGAGAGCCCCTCTGGTCCGACGCACTTTTAGACTCAGCCGTAGAAGGCTCTGACTGTTTGAAGCGAGAGACGGAAAATAAGTCGAGCGCCCTGGGGCGGTCGTTTCCACAAACGAGATTGGCCAAGAGTCGACCCATCCGAAAGCCGTACCCCATGCCGTGCCCCGTAAAGCCCGTGGCGAAGAGGCCTCGGGGATGACCGGGGACAGCTCCCACTACGGGTCGACCATCGGGAGAAAAGGCCATCGTCCCACTCCATCGCTGTTGAATGGACAGAGGCTGCGTCCACGGGAAGTGGGTATGGAGGTAGCGTTCGATGGTCGCCTGTACGGCGGGCGTCGTCGTGTCCACGTCTGTCTCTTCAGCCGCCCGGTGATGGTGACGTCCTCCTCCTACGAGCACGGTTCCGTTCTCGAGCTGTCGAAGGTAAAACTCTCCCTCGTGCGAGTAGACAGGAACCGGGATGTGGGTCGTGTCGGAGGGAGCGGTCGCAAGCATCTGGGCTCGAACGGGGCGCAGGTAGTCTGAGAGGGCGGGGATCAGGGTGGGCAGGGACGCTCCGAGCGTGAGCACGACTTGCCTGGCTCGAACCCGAAGATTGGGGGTTTCGAGAACGGCTCCCTTCCTCTTCCAGCGGATCTCTTCCACGGGTTGCTGGGTGTGCACGTCGGCGCCACTTTTATCCGCAAGATACCGGACGAGGAGCAGCGGATTGACGACGGCACCGGTGGTCACGTACAACCCACCGTACAGTTTAGTGGCCTGGAGTCGTTCGTTTACCTCGTCCGGCTCCAGATATACGACGGGAGCACCGGCCGTGCGAAGCAGGGGAACGGAGGCCTGAAGGCGTTCGTCCTCTTCGACCCCGCCGGCCACCGTAAAACTCCCCTCTGAGTGCCAGTCGAAGGCCGATCCATTCAGCTCCGACGCCAAGAGGTTGCGATTGGCCCGGGTGAAGTGCCACAAGCGTCGTGCGGTCTGCCGCCCGTACCGCTCCACGTCGGTCACATAGTCCGTATGGGTGCCCTGAAGCACAAAGCCGGCATTCCGCCCGCTGGCTCCGGCCCCCAGGGTTTCGGCCTCAAATACCCCCACATCCATGGAGGGGTTGCGCCGATGAAGCCAGTAGGCCACCGAACATCCCACAATTCCTCCTCCCACGACGACCACGTCGTAGGTAGCCGCCTGCCGATGATGTGCGTGTTGCCAGAACGAAACCGTCATGAGGAACCCAGCCCCTCTATCCCGAGAAGTTATCGGAACGCAGTAGAAAGCGCTCCGAGTTAAGACTTTTCGATCAGGATCGACATGTACTGGGAAGACGAGGAGGCAGTTCGCTGTCCCCACAAGCACCGTCAGAAATTACTCCCGCACATCGACGACGATTCGGCCCTGCACCGACCCGTCGAGAAGTTCTCGGCTGGCGACCGGAAGGTCGTCGAGGGAAATCGTGCGGGCCGTGACCTGCTCGAAATGGTCGTTCGTCAGCGTCTCCGCGAGGCGTTCCCAGGCGGACCGACGCCGAGCATTGGGGCAGGTGTTCGAATCGATCCCGAGCAGATTGATCCCTCGCAGAATGAAGGGGAAGACCGAGGTGTGTAACTCGTGTCCTCCGGCATTCCCAAACGACGCCACGCTCCCGTGTCGCTGGGTCTGAGCGATGAGCGTCGAAAGGGTCTTCCCCCCGACGGCATCGATTGCCCCAGCCCATTTTCCGGACTCCATAGGGCGTTCGGGCCCTTCCTCAAATGCTTCTCGATGAACGATGCGGTCGGCACCGAGGGCACGAAGATACTCATGCGCTTCCTTGCTGCCCGTAGAGGCGACAGCCGAGTATCCGAGAGCTCCAAGAAGCGCCACGGCAAAGCTCCCGGCGCCTCCCGAAGCCCCCGTCACCACGACCTCTCCACGGTCGGGGGCCACGTCGTGCTCCTCGAGGGCCAACACCGACAGCATCGCAGTAAACCCGGCCGTTCCGATGACCATGGCCTGCTTGGGGGACAAGCCCTCCGGCAGGGGGACGAGTTTCTCCCCGTCGACTTTCGCCTGCTGCGTATACCCGCCCCAGTCCACCTCTCCGAGCTGCCATCCTGTGCCAATTACGTGATCGCCCGACGCAAAGTCTGGATGGGCACTCTCGAGAACCCGCCCCACGAGATCGATGCCCGGAACGATCGGATACCCACCGCGGATGATCTTTCCAGCATCCGTGACGGCCAGGGCATCCTTGTAATTGAGACTGGAATACAACACCTCGACCCGAACCTCATCGGCGCCGGCATCAGGAAGGTCGTCGACGTCGAGCTCGCGAACCTGAACGTCGAGGTCTCCATCGATCCGATCGAGGAGGAGAGCTCTAAACATGAGTGGACATAAACCTGACAATAGTGCACGCAAACGCCCCGCCCGAGTACCTGTCGCACATGCGAGCTACTTGCACTCCGTGCTCACGACGGTCCCGCCACTGATGACCGTACAGGCGTGAGATGTGTACTCGAAGGGATCTCCATCGAAGAGCACGAGGTCGGCCGCAGCCCCCTCTTCAAGGGTGCCTACGTTCTCCAGGCCCAGAATACGTGCCGCCTCACTCGTAATACTGGCCAGAGCAGCCTCCCGAGGAAGGCCGTATGCGGCTGCGATGGCCGCTTCGTAAAGGACAATGCGCGTTTTCGGGACATAGGGCTCCCAGCCACTCTTAATCGCCACAGGAATTCCGGCTTCATGCAAGGTGGCCGCGGTCGTGAATGCTGCACTTTGCTTCGTCCCCGAGGGACGCGTCATTGTCGGATGCAAAATGACAGGCACACCGGCTTCTTTGATTTCGTCGGTGACGAGATATGACTCGGCAGCACCGTCCAGGATGAGGTCAAAATCAAATTCCTCCTGGAGCCGAAGCGCCGCCTGAATGTCATGGGCCCGGTGAGCCGTGATCAGCGCAGGAACCTCCCCTTGCAGGACCTTCTGTAGCACTTCTTGTCCAAGATCTGTTCCTCCACTCTCTTCCTCTTCAAGGGAGGCACGCGCCTGCTCGAGCTCCTGACGAAGCATTGCAATACCCTTCGCCCGCGTGCTGGGATGATCGAACCGAGACTGAGCATCCGGACCGACGGTAAAGGCCACCGTCGTCAATGAATCGACCAACGCCTCCTCCACGGTTTCTCCCCGTGTGGAGAAGGTGGCTGTCTGACCACTAATCAAAGCGCCCGGCGCATGTCCAGAGTGAACGGTGGTAACTCCCAGGGTCCGGACAAACGAGACCAATTCCTCGCGAGGATTGTAGGCGTCGATGGCCCGAAGCTCGGGCTGCATCGGCTCCGACGTCTCGAGCTGATCTTGGTCGGACGAAACGTTATAGATCCCCGAGACTCCTACCGTCCCCCGTGGATCTACAAGACCCGGGGTGACGACTGAGGCCTCGTGGACCTCTGCGTCAGAAGGAATAGACACGTCATCGGCCGGGCCCACTTCGTCGATCGTCGATCCGCGAACGACGACGACCCCATCAACGATGGGCTCTCCGGCCATGGTGTACACTGTATCTGCCCGGACAGCAATTTGGCCGTTTGCGGACCCGGGAAAGACACCCAAGAGGAGACAGGCTGCAGTGGCGAGTGCAAGAGAACGCAAGAACGTAGAAAAGTGAGCGATTTTCATAGCTTGACAGCACCGAACAAAAGGGGAAACGACGAGGCGACGAAAGGAGGACACTACTTATGCTCGTGGTAGTGGTGGGTGGCATCGTCGTATACGCGATACCCACCCGTGGCAAATTCGCGGTCCTCCGGGTTCGACCGATCGAAGACGTTCTGGCCTTCAACCCACGTTTGCTCCACCTTGGTGTAGACGCTGAGGGGATCGCCGGAAAGCACGATGAAGTCTGCCGCCTTTCCTTCTTCGAGCGACCCCACCTGATCTTCGAGTCCCAGCATCCGGGCCCCAGCAAGCGTCACTGATTCGAGCGCTGCCTCTCGCGACATCCCGGCACGGACGCCAAAGGCAGGGGAACGGAGGAAAAGCCGTGAGTCCGTAATGAGATCGTCTGTGTGATACGCCACCTCGACTCCTTCCTCTTCGAGAATACGGCCGGTGCGGTAAACGAGCTCGTCGGCTTCATGCTTTCCACCGGGCGAGTCGAGCACAATGATCGAGGCGGGAACGTCTGCCTCTGCGATTTCCTCGGCGACCTTCCACCCTTCACTGACGTGATGAAGCACGAGATCAAAATCAAATTCTTCACTCAGGCGAATCGCCGTGAGAATATCGTCGTGACGGTGGGTGTGGAAGTGCACGGTCCGACGTCCTTCGAGAACGTCTACGAGGCCCTCCATGCGAAGATCACGATCGGGGGCCTCTGAGGGGTCTTCGGCCTCCTCCTTCTGTTTCTGGTATTGCTGAGCCTCGAGAAAGAGTTCACGGGCCATCGCCGCAGACCGAGCACGCGTCCCCGGGAATCCTCCCTGGTCGGACTGCGGGTTCGTCCCGTTGGCCATTTTCATTCCACCACACTCTTTCAGCTCTCGGTCCTCACAGGCCACGAGATCGGTAATCCCCGACCCTTCACGCAGTTTGAGGAATGTCGTTTGGCCACTGAGCAGGTGTCCAGATCCCGACATCACGTGCACAGTGGTAATGCCCCCCGCCCGGGCCCGATTGAGCGACGGGTGACGGATGTTGATCGCGTCCATCGTTCGGGCATCCGGATGCAAGGCCGAAGCGCGATCTCCACCACTTACCTCTCCAATGTGGGAATGCGTATCCACGAGTCCAGGCATCACCACTTTTCCCGCCAGGTCGTGTTCGACGGCCTCGTCGGGAACGTCGACGGCTCCCGTGGGGCCCACGGCTTCAATCTCTCCATTCTGAACAACCAACACCCCCTCCTCAATGGGCTCGTCCGCGATTGGATAAACGGTTGCATTGCGAAAGACGTGGGGCTGATCCTGTGCCTGCAGCGGAGCAACGAACCCTAGACATAAGGCACAGACAAAAAGTAGCAAAGAGCGCATGGACACACGTTTCGATTTAACTGTGACGGGCACAGAAAAGTAGAAGCCAAGCCGCCCTTTCGCAACAGCCGGATTTTTTATGAAGCCCTCGGAACAATTTGACCTCTCCCTCACTGACTCTATCGAGTGGAGAAAAGATGAATTCAGGCGGATCATTCCCCCATATGACTCGTTGACTTCCTATGTCAACTGATCCCTCTCTTCTTGACTCATATTCAGTCCGGATTATGTTGGGGTGGATTGCGAGCCTCGCACTCCTCCTCGCGATCGTCCACCTTCCTTTCACGAGTCCTACGGACAAGGTCGGATGGAGAGGCGAACCTACGTCTGAGCGGGTTGCTCTCTCCGAAATCGAGCGTGAACCAGATCAGAGCTCGTCTGCTGCCTCTGAAGACACTCCTCCCCCTACTCGCTCATCTCAGAGGGACCCTGCTCCCGAACAGGAGCCCTCTCCCACCGAGAACGAAACGGACGAAACAGAGGGAAATGAATTTACTGGCTCCTCTGACGCTCGTCGAATAAATGCCCTCAGCATCGAGGACCGCCAACCAGAAATTATTGGAGGGATGGGTTCCCTCTATCTGCATATCGACTATCCCGAAGAAGCTCGCCAAGAGGGGATCCAAGGACGTCTCCTCGTGGAATTTACTGTCGATACCGAGGGAGAGGCGCATTCGATTGAGGTGGTTGACTCTCTACACCCCCTCTGTGACTCTGCGGCCGTGGCAGGAATTCGGTCTGTGAATTTTGTCCCCGCCAAGCACAAGGGGGAGGAAATCCCTGTGCGGATGCGCCTTCCAGTCCGGTTTCAACTTCTTTCCGATTCGACGGGGGTTGAAACTGCGACCGTCGATCCTTCCTCTTCGTCTCCTTAATCCAGGCCAGCTCGAGAAGGGGGGTGGAACGCCCCTTTACATCCGCTGTATTTACTCTTGGGAGGGGATGTAGTTTTTATTAAGAGAGGTCTTTTGGAAGCGCTTTCAGCACTCCCTTCTCACCAATACGTATTACATCCGCTATGCCTGAGTCCCCTGTTGCCCAGCAGCCTGACGTTGAAACGGCCGAAGATTTTCTTCCCATCAATGGCACCGACTACGTTGAGTTTTACGTCGGAAATGCCAAGCAGGCCGCCCAGTACTACGCGCATCTTTTCGGCTTCCAAATCCAAGCGTACAGAGGCCCCGAAACCGGAAGTCATGAGCTCGTCAGTTATCTCCTCGAGCAAGAGGAGATTCGCTTTGTGCTCACCTCTGCACTGGGCCCAGACTCCTCCATTAGTGATCACGTCCTCCGCCATGGGGACGGAGTCAAGGACATTGCACTATGGGTCGACGATGCCACCTATTCCTTTGAAGAGACGACGGACCGAGGTGCCGATCCCGTCCAGGAGCCCACAGTCCACGAGGATGAGCACGGGCGCGTCGTCACCGCCTCGATCGCCACCTACGGCGATACCATTCACACGTTTGTCGAACGCTCTGACTACGACGGGCTCTTCTTCCCTGGGTATGAGGCCTGGGAAAACGAATACTGGGAAGCCCCTCCGCCCAGTGGCCTTCAGTACGTGGACCATTGCGTAGGCAACGTTTACGAGGGGGACATGGACACGTACGTGGAGTACTACGCCAAGGTGATGGGCTTCTACAACATGCTCCACTTCACAGACAAGGACATTTCGACCGACTATTCTGCGTTGATGTCTAAGGTGATGGCCAACGGAGACGAGAAAATTAAATTTCCCCTCAATGAGCCGGCCGAAGGGCAGAAAAAGAGCCAGATTGAAGAGTACCTGGAATACTATCGAGGACCCGGCGTCCAGCACATTGCTCTCTCCACGGACGATATTATTGCTACCGTTCGGGACCTCCGACGACGTGGCGTCGAGTTTCTCCACGTTCCGGATACGTACTATGATCGAGAGGTGCTTGCCGATCGGGTGGGTTCGATCGACGAACCGATCGACGAGCTCGAAGAGCTCGGCATCCTCGTGGATCGAGATCCGGATGGATACCTCCTCCAGATCTTTACGAAGCCCCTTCAAGACCGACCGACTCTCTTCTTCGAGGTCATTCAACGAGAAGGTGCCCGTTCCTTTGGAGCTGGCAACTTTAAAGCCCTCTTCGAAGCCATCGAACGCGAACAGGCCCGGCGAGGCAACCTGTAGACCACTTCGTTCCTCCCGTTAAACTGATCGCTCTACTTCCTCCCATTTGATTCGAGGCGCCCTCGTGATGGGGGCGCCTTTTTTGTGGCTGTGTCCCCTCCCTCTGCGCTAACACGTGGTCTCGGACGCCAGAATAACCCGGCCTCCGTTGACGTATTGGTTCTCCCCTTCCTTTTCTCGAAGATCGGTACCGCTTTGCGAATGAGACCGGACGAGGCTCGGTGTCGGCCTCCTCGGACCGACCTGCCCCCCGAAAGGAATGGGCAATACAGGCAAAGGAGAGGCGAATAACTTCTTATTTCCCTAGCCCGAAGCGATGCTCCCCGGACAGTCGCTTTGTGGACCGCAGACGGTAGAATCACTCACACCGGGACCACGGAGACCAATGAACATCCATGCCACGTCAGTGAAGAGCGAGCCCCGAAAAGAAACCTCCGTTACGCAGAGGACGGTGCCTGATACGGGCCAAACAGCCAGTTTCCACGAGCCTCGGGGTCATCACTCGTGTGAAACTCGGTAACTACCTTCAAAAACTCCTTCCGGGTCAAGTGTCCTTTCCCGTCTGCATCTAACTTCCGAAAGGCTTCCTTCCCTTCCTCTGGATCCCCACGGAAAGCCCGAAAGAATTTCAGGTATTCGTCCTGCGAAATCCGATGGTCGTTGTCAGCATCGAGGATGTCGAAAATGGCCTGGGCAATGCCCTGAACATACGAGCGAACCAGAATGTCCGAGTTGATCACCTTTTCCTCGTGGGCAAGCCAGTCGTCAAGAGTGATCTGTGTTTTGTTCTCTTGACCAGACAAGGCCCGAGCATTGGTCCAGATCCGAAGGATCTCTTGCCGAACCGCTGTATGATGGGAGGATCCCTGTTCGTATTGCCGCATCCCGGCAAGCCGATCGGCAATGTCTAAGAAATCTTGCTTCTCCAGCACGCCGTCGTCATTGTAATCGAGAACGTTAAAGTAATGGACCTGCTTTGCTTTCTGCAGCTCAGTCATGGATATGCGGTCATCTGTTTAAGAACGATGGAATGGCACCCCAAGGAATGACTTGACACTCTTCCCTGAAGAGGATACCCCTTCACGCTCGACCCTGATAGAGCTGAACGAACAGAGCCGATGTTATCAATTCATCGGGGCCGTAAGATGATCCGCAATCGTCCGACCCTTCCCAAAAAGCAGGAGCCTCCAGATGCAGTTCATCCGGTGCGCCCCACAATACAGCCCGCTATTCTTCCTCTTCATCGGACTCAAAGTCGAGAGCCGCCGAGTTGATGCAGTAGCGCTGACCGGTCGGCTCCGGACCGTCAGAAAAGACGTGCCCGAGGTGGGCGCCACACCGTGCACAAACGACCTCTGTGCGACGCATTCCATGACTGTGATCAGAGCGGAGCTCGACGTTCCCCTGCTCAATGACGTCGTAGAAGCTTGGCCAACCACTCCCGGACTTAAACTTGGTGTCCGAATCGAAGAGCGGCGTGTCGCAGACGACGCAGCAGTAGGTCCCGTCCTCTTTGTGATCCCAATACTTTCCGGAGAATGCCTGCTCCGTCCCTGCTTCTTGCGTAACGTAGTACTGCTCGTCCGTCAGCTCCTTCCGAAGCTGCTCGTTGGACGGGCGCTGCTTGTCGGTTTCAGGCATAAGGGATTGATCTAAGCAAAAAACAGAACGGCAGAGGTCTAGGAGATCTGACCCTCATCCATGGGGAGTCGTTCCTAGATTCCCCTCTCTGATTGTCGTTGGCGTCGGGAAAAAGAAGGAGCTTTCCCTTCAAAAAACTATTCCAGTAAAAAAGGCCCTTCCGCAAAGCGAAAGGGCCCCTACCCATTCGTGGATGAACCTCCGGATCATCGATTGTCCCGACCGTCTTCATCGGGATCAGTGGCCCCGTCGGCAGATGCGCCTTGATTTTCTTCGACTACCTCAGTGTCTTCAGATTCCCCCTCTCCCGAAGCACTCTCCCCCTTGTCGGTAGGCTCTCCGTTCGTGGCCTCTACCTGGTCGAGGGATACCGACTCTCCATTTACCAGACGCAAGACGTCGTCCCCGGGGACCTCTTCTCGTTCGATCAGCAGCTCAGCCAGGCGATCAAAGGCGTCGCGATGAGAAGTCAGAGTATCCGCTGCCCGTTGGAAGGCGTTCTCTGTGATACGGCGGATCTCCTGATCAACCTCTCGAGCGGTTTCATCGCTATAATCTTTGCCCTTAGCCAGCTCCTCCCCGAGGAAAACGCTATCCTGGTCTCCCCCGAGGGAGATGTGCTTAAACTGCTCTCCCATTCCCCAGTCGAGAACCATCTTCCGGGCCATCTTCCGTACCTGCTTGAGGTCGTTCTCCGCCCCACTGGTGGCCGTCTCGAAAATGATTTCTTCAGCGGCACGCCCTCCCATAATCACGGCCAGTCGATCGAGCAGATAGTCGCGACGATAGAGGTACTTGTCCTTCTCGGGAAGCTGTTGGGTCACCCCCATGGCCTTTCCACGAGGGACAATAGTGACCTTATGGATGGGATCGGCGTGAGGAAGCACAGCAGCCACGATGGCGTGTCCAGCCTCGTGGTACGCCAACAACTTGCGCTCTTCGTCGTCGAGGGCCATCCCTTCGCGCTTCAACCCCATGATGACTTTATCCCGTGCTTCCTCCACATCACCGGGCTCGATCTGGTCGTGGTTGTAGCGGCCAGCGAGCAGAGCCGCTTCGTTGAGGAGATTCTCGAGGTCTGCCCCGCTGAAGCCCGGAGTACTGCGAGCGATCTCTCGGAGGTTCACCCCTTCAGCAAGCGGCTTATTCCGAGCGTGGATCTCCAGAATCTCGTAGCGTGCTTGCTGCGTGGGCAGATCGACCGTGATCTGACGATCAAACCGACCCGGGCGCGTAAGCGCGGAGTCCAGAATGTCGGGACGGTTGGTGGCCGCCATGACGACGACCCCCTCATTTTCTTCGAACCCATCGAGTTCCGACAAGAGCTGATTGAGGGTTTGCTCCCGTTCATCGTGTCCCCCGCCGAGACCCGCTCCTCGCTGGCGTCCAATGGAGTCGAGCTCGTCGATAAAGATGATCGCGGGCGAGGTTTCCTTGGCCTCACTAAACATGTCCCGCACGCGCGAAGCGCCAACCCCCACAAACATCTCCATGAAGTCAGAACCCGATACGCTGAAGAACGGGGCATCCGCTTCGCCCGCCACCGCCCGCGCAAGGAGCGTCTTCCCCGTGCCGGGGGGGCCCACGAGGAGGACTCCTTTCGGCACCTTGCCGCCGAGGCGTTCAAACCGCTCCGGGTTCTTTAGGAACTTGATAATCTCGCGGAGTTCTTCCTTTGCGCTGTCGGCCCCTGCAACATCGTCAAAGGTCGTGTCTTCTTCGCCTTTGTCGAAGAGCTTGGCTTTGCTCTGGCGAACGGAAAAGAGCCCCTGCCCTTGGGCCTGCATCCGACGCAGAAAGATATAGCCCACCCCAAAGAGCAGGAGGACGGGAAGAAGGCCCATAAGGACGAGCCCCCAGGGGAAGGTGCTCTCGGGCTCGGTGACCACTTCTACGTCCTGTGCCTCCAGCAACTCCATGAGCCGCTCGTCCCCGAACGAAGGAATGTAGGTGACAAAATTGTCGTACTGAACCGTATTTCCTTGTTCGGTGCGGGTTGCCGTAGACTGCAATTCACCTGTGACGGTGTTCCCCTCCACCACAACCCGCTCGACATTTTCATTCTGGAGCTGAGAACGGAACTCACTGTAACTAATTCGTTCCCCGCCGGCCGGCCCCATGCCCCAATAGCTGTAGGCCCAGAGAGCCAGCAAGGTACCCGCTATGACCCAGATGATGAGTCGTCCCCGACTGGCCCCGGTATTTGGACCGTCGGGCAATCCGGATCCATCCTTGTCTTGATTCTGAGAGTTTCGGTCAGCCACGTTAACTCTACGATTGGTGGTGATAATCGAATACGTCCGGTGTCCCTCCCCTACGAATGACTACGAAAATGCCCACCGAACGTAGATCTTGTACATCCGCGAATAGAGATTGTGTCCTTCCTCGGCGAGGGTCCTACTCCTTCGGGACAACTAGAGACCTACCAGACAGACGTTCCATGGCCCCCAAAACACACAGGTTTGCCTCTATCAGCGGGGCTCATTTATTATAAGAAAGGACCTTCGACGGGATGAGTCCCTCTTCATATCTCCCTCCCCCTCCAAGCCCCTTCACTCGCACTTTCGAGTTTTCCCCATATTTCATGTCCTACTCCCCCTCCAATTCCTCAGACGCCTTTCCGTTCGGCCAAAAAACTGTTTGGGAACCTGACCCCGAGGTAGTGGCCGATACCAATCTGCGTCAATTTATGAATCGCCACGGCCTCTCCGACCTGAAGGAACTGCAGGACCGGTCGACGAGCGAGATTGAGTGGTTCTGGGATGCGGTCCTGGAAGATCTCGACATCGAATTTTATCGCGACTACGATCAGATCGTTGACCTGTCGGAAGGAATTCAGTTTCCCAGGTGGTGTGTAGGAGGCGAGATGAATATTGTCCACAATCTGCTCGACAAGTGGCAAGGCACTCCCGTCGAAAATCGACCGGCCCTGCGCTGGGAGGGAGAGGACGGAGCCACCCGAGAACTGACGTACCGGGAGTTGGATCATCGGGTGTGTCAGTGTGCAAACGCCCTCCGCGACCTCGGACTCGGAAAAGGAGACCGGATTGGGCTCTACATGCCCATGACCCCCGAAATTGTCATCGCTTTTCTGGCCATTGTAAAAATTGGCGGGATCCTTCTTCCCTTGTTTAGTGGCTATGGGGTTGGTGCCATTGTTACTCGCCTCAAGCGTGCAAACGCCTCGGCCCTCATCACTGCCGATGGCTTCACCCGTCGCGGTCGTCCCATTCCGATGAAGGAAACGGCAGACGAGGCCGTCCAACAGTGCCCTTCCGTCGAGCACGTCCTCGTTCATCGTCACCTCAGAGACGATGCCCCACCCATGACGGAAGGACGAGATCACTTCTGGTCGGAGGCCCTTTCCGGCCAGGACAACAGCGCTCCAACGGAGCGAACTTCGGCGGAGGACGTCGTGATGATCATTTACACGAGTGGAACGACAGGACCCCCTAAGGGCACGGTCCATACGCATTGCGGCTTCCCCATCAAGGGGGCTCAGGACATGTACCACCCGATGGACTTGAAACCCGGCGAGGTGATGTACTGGATGAGCGACATGGGATGGATGATGGGCCCCTGGCTCGTCTTTGGCACCCTTACTGTGGGAGCGACCATGGTCCTGTACGACGGCGCCCCCGACCATCCCGATCCGGGCCGCCTCTGGCGTCTTGTCGACGACCACGAGGTCACCCACCTCGGGATCTCTCCAACCCTGATTCGGGCGCTCAAGACCCACGGTGAGGGCCCCGTCACTGCCTCCGACCGATCCAGCCTCCGGGCCATCGGGTCGACCGGAAGCCCCTGGGATCCCGAATCGTGGAAGTGGTGCTTCGAGACCGTCCTCAACGGAGAAAAACCCATTCTAAACTATTCTGGCGGCACTGAGATCTCGGGAGGCATCCTCTGTGGAAACTTTCTCCAGCCCCTCAAGCCCGCTGCGTTTTCCGGCCCGGTGCCCGGCATGGACGCCGACGTCGTCGACCAGAACGGAAATCCTGTTCGGGGAGAGGTGGGGGAATTGGTCCTGCGAAGTCCCTGGATCGGCATGACGCGGGGCTTCTGGGAAGAAGACGATCGGTATCTCGATGCCTACTGGCGCCGTTTTGAGGACGTCTGGGTTCACGGCGACTTTGCGGCCGTCGACGAAGACGGCCTGTGGTACATCCTGGGTCGCTCGGATGACACCATCAACGTCGCCGGCAAACGCCTCGGCCCGGCCGAAATTGAAGCCCTCCTTAATGCTCACGAGGCGGTGGCTGAAAGTGCCGCCATTGGCGTGCCCCACGAGGTGAAGGGCCAAGAGGTCGTGGCGTTCGCGGTCCTGGAACCGGAATACGAGGAAACTGATGCCCTCCGGGAGGACCTGATGCAGACGGTCGTCGATGAACTGGGGAAACCTCTCAAGCCCCGGGAGATCCAGTTTTCAGATGCCCTTCCCAAGACGCGCAATGCAAAGGTGATGCGCCGCGTCATCCGAGCGGCGTATCTGGACGAGGAGTTGGGGGATACGTCGAGCCTCGAGGATCCCAGCACAATTGAGGCCATCCAGAAGGCCCGATAAGTCGTCTCCCTTACTTTGTCCTCCTCCAGGGAGCCCAGAATCAATCCCCAGGCTTCGAACAACCTCTCTTGCTCATCGTATTTTCCACCCCTCGTAAAGATGATGTGAACCCAAGTTGTGGGTGGATCGATGGCTCCCTCCCCTCGCCTATCGGTTCTCCTGGTCGTTCTCGTCGGAGTGGCTGCGCTCCAGCCAGCAGCTGGACAATCCGACCGCAGCCTCACCCTGACCGGTACGGTGGTGGACGCCGAAACCGATTCCGCGCTCTCGGGGGCCCACGTGTTTATTTCACGCTCCATGATTGGAACGACGACGGACGAAGACGGCTCCTTTCGTCTAACGGACGTTCCTTTAGGGGCCAGTCGGCTCTATGTGTCGATGCTCGGGTACGAAAACAAAGCCATAGATCTGCATCAGCAGGAGGAACGAACCCTCACCTTCAACTTCCAGCTCAAGCCGGAAGTCATCGAGGCCGATCCGGTCTCAGTAACCGCCGAGCGGGATGAAGAATGGTACGAGCGCCTCCGCCGCTTCGAGCGGCTCTTCATTGGGGAGTCGAAGCTGGCCGAGAGATGCACACTCCGCAACCCCGAGGTACTACGCTTCGAAACGAAATGGTGGGGCAAATTTGAGGCCAGTGCCCAAAAGCCCTTGGTGATCGAAAACCGAGCCCTCGGCTACAAACTGACGTACTTCCTGAAAGAATTTGAAGTTCGAGGAGACGTCATTCGGTGGGACGGGGAACCCTTCTTTGCTCCTCTCACGCCGCAGGATTCGATGGAAGCCCATCGATGGAGACAAAACCGAATCGACGCCTATCACGGCTCTTCGCGCCATTTCCTCCAGGCCCTGTTAGACGACCAGGTCGAGGAGGAAGAGTTTCAGATATCACGCCTTCCCCGTGCAGACGCCCATCGGTTTATAAATCGAGCGGACAAACTTCCTGTAGGACGGGATCGCATCCTTGAGCCCGGTCCCGATTCCACACATCTCCTCAATGTCCGAGGTCGACTCGAGGTCATCTATCGCGGAGAATCAGAAAGTGAGGCCTATCTCGATTGGGCGAAAACCCAAAATCGAAGCCCCCGAGACTACCAGACGTCTCAGATCGAGCTGAATCAGCGGCCGATCCACATAGACCCTCACGGGGAGATTGTCGAACCCTACGGGGCCACTTTGTACCAGTACTTTGCCTTTACGCGGCGGATGGCTCAGCTCCTTCCCCGCGAATACCGTCCCCCCTCCTCTCACGAATAAAGGGATGCACCCAGGGGGCGGCGGTCGGTCCTCGCCCCAGGATCAGCCAGTCCGTAGCGGGAAGAACGGTGAGCAAAGTTCAGTTCCGTCCGGCAACTCTCCGGGCGAAGGGGACGGGGAGGCATTTAGAACGGAAAATCCCTTCGCTGCCCCCTCTGACTAGAGGGCATAGAATGCATT
>CAYXAD010000038.1:18195-19752 GCA_964462965.1 uncultured Salinivenus sp. | reverse complement strand
TTTGGTTGCATTTATCAATGGGAAGCAGGAGGCAAGGCTCCTTTTCCGTTCTTAGTGAGGCCACTACCAGAGAGGCCACCAGCGGAGAGCTCCTTCAGATAGATCCGTACCAGCGAGGCCTCTTAACAGTTACATCAGAACTCGTCTCTCCACCAAGCTCTGAGACAAAGCCTAAAGAGACAAGTTTTGAGAGCTGCCTTCCCAAATCCCTGCAAACGCAGGTGGGAGTTGTGGCTTTGGGACACTCCGTTAACCACCGTTGTTGAGACGGACTGTCTTCTGGTTCGGATGCCCACTTCCTTTTTTACTGTTCTTCTCCGTTCTGTTGATTTCCGGAGACGTCAGCAATAGCGCGGACCCGTTCTAGCAGATCGGCTAGGCTCCACCAGGTCACCGTCCAAAAGAAGCCACCGATAAGCACCAACCCAGCATCGAGCAGTAGGGGGGTATGTGTCATAAGCCCGTACGCCGGCTCTGATCGAACGAACAAGAGCAGAGCAACGAGAACGGCACTTGCGCCAATTGTGTAGGAGAAGACGCGAAGGAATCTCGGCATGGCCACGAAGCTGTGGTAAGTGGGTAGTGAGGAAGCCCTATTAGTGAGGACAATCTCCGGTTGTAGAGACATCCGTTGTGCCCCCCTCGGGGACGTACCTAACACATTCGAGCCCCGTCTGGTGCATAAACCCCATTCGGTGCATCAAGCGTGCATCAATCAGAGACCGCCCTGCAGTAGCCCCCCTGCAGACAGTGCTCTCGACTCGACCCACAGCCTTTTCGCTCTCGCCCCCCCTCCGCTGCAAGTTTTCCTCCTGTAAGCACTCCTGTCCGGCGGCAACTCCTCCAATGCAAAACGCAAACTAAGCGTCTTCCTCCCTCCTTCCTCCTGAGGCAGCTCCAGCTCGACTGTTTTTGAGACGATTCCAGCCGCCTTTTCTTCTCCCCCTTAGAGTACGAGGGGAAGGAGCGACATCTCCTGGTCATTCAGAGGCAGGGTGGGCCGCCCTCCTCGAACCAGTTTGGCTACGGCTCCAGTTCGCATTTCTTGCAGGTGCTGGTTGACCTAGTAGCCGATCCACCAGAGGTACTTGCTGTGAGGAGGGGCAGGGGCTTCAGAGAGGATCTCCTCGTGTCGATTCTCCCCAGACGGGTCCCCCAAGTTGAAAGCGGGACGCCTGCGAATCCTCTTCCTCAGGAACCCCTTCTACGTTTAACCCGAGACGAGAGCAGTGGAACGAACCCAATTCCAAAAGGCACAAGAAAAGCGTCAGATTCGTGACTTGAGCCCCGTGCCGCTCCAGGTGGCGTATCAGGATGTAGGAGCGGGTGCCCCGGCCGTGTTGATCCATGGCATCCCCGCCTGGTCATTTCTGTGGAGTAAAACCCTTGAGCCTCTTGCAGAAACCTGCAGAGTCATTGCTCCCGATCTCCTTGGGTACGGGTTCTCCGACAAACGAGATTGCTTTGACCGGTCGGTGCAGCGACAGGCCCGCATGATCGTGAGGCTTTTGGACGCACTTGACCTCTCATCCGCAACAATTATAGGGCACGACATCG
>CAYXAD010000038.1:9735-18095 GCA_964462965.1 uncultured Salinivenus sp. | reverse complement strand
TCGTCGACTCGGTCGCGTATGGATCGTGGCCGAGCTCTTCGATGGCATCGCTTGCCGACCCGAACCTTCTCGACCGCCCCGACGAGATCATGGAGATCGTGCACGGCGACGCAAAAATCGGTCACGACGGGCGCGCCGACGCCGAGGCATTCGCCCGAGACATGTCAGCGCCCTACGATTCAAAGGAAGGGCGGCGAAGCATGGTCCGCAACGCCAGTGCCCTAAATACCAACCACACAATGGAACGGGCCAGTCGGCTCGGGACTCTAGACGTCCCCGCGCTCGTGCTCTGGGGCGAAGAAGATCCCTGGCAGCCCCTTTCCGATGCAAAACGGCTGGCCGCCGACATTCCCGGTGCCGACCTGGTGACCATTCCTCAGGCCTCTCACTGGCTTCCCTTCGATCGCCCCCAACAGACGGCTCGCCATCTCAAGCGATTTATGGCTCGGGACGAAAGATCTTCATCAGCGTGAGGCCTGGGCCTGACCCGCTCTGGTGGACATTCCATTTTCTCTCCATTTTCTCTGACGCATCGAGAAACGCAAACAAATGGGCCTTATCAGCCCTCCCTCCTACTCAATCGGGTTCTAAATCACTGTTTTTTCAGCCACGACGAAAGACCGAATCAAACATTTCTCTCTTCTACCGATTGGCACGAGCAAACCCACTTTACTGCTCGTCTTTCGGGGCTTTCTAGAAGAGCCCCTCTCTCTGATACTAGATATAATGAACGTGAATACTACAAGTCGACTAGCGCATCGTATTTCTGTGCTCGCAGTGGCAGCGGTGGCGACCTGTCTTTTCCTGGCCGGCTGTTCGGGAGACAGTGAGGAGCCGGGCTCTGCCTCAAGTGCTCAGAGCACTCAACAGAGTGCCCCACAGTCTCAACAGCAACAGGGCAACCTTCCACGCCCGGACAGCAGCCAGCTCCTCTCTTCTAGTGACCTCAGCGACGAGCAGATTCAGAAGGCGGCCCGCATTGCCGGGTCGGTCCAGACGAGCCTCCGGAAGGACCAAATGCAGATGCAACAAGAGATGAGGGAGAAGTATGGAAACCCCCAGCAAATGGACTCTACGCAGATGCAGAAAGCCCGGGAGGAAATGAAACGCCGGCAGATGAAGATGCGGAAGAAACAGATGAAACTGATGCAGCAGGAGGCAAAAGAGGAGGACATGAGCCCGCAGATGTTCCAGAGGATCATGCGCTCGGCCCAGCAAGACTCGACCTTGCAGCAGAGACTACAGGCGGCCATGAAGGCGCAGATGAAGAAGCAGGGGCAAATGAGTCAAACCCCAAATCAGTAAAGTTAGTCGCCGGCCCTGCTCGCCTTCTGGGAATCTCCTTTCAATGGGCCCATCGTAGCCCCCTTTCGACTGGATGGCTCGGAGGAGTTTTTGCCCAAGCCTGAAAAGTGTCCCCGTAGCACGAAAAGAACCCCCAGGACCGCCATTCATCAACCACTAGCAGGAACCCGGCGAGTAGCAAAGAACCGACTTGGATAGCCCTCAAGATAGAGGCAAAGTGGTAGATCTTTTCCTAGAGCCGGAAGTTGTGGTCCAGAAGATATAGGCCCCGTCTAATCTCACGCCTCTTTTCCGGGGAAGGAAAGTTTGGCCTATCGAAGCTTCCTCAAACTCGCTCTAGAAAACGCAAAAGGCCCATTAGTTTTCGTTCTCGAGCCCAGACCTCTACAACTTCAGCACGAAATGAGACTGAAGAATCTCCCGCTCAAGTTGAGCTTCTGAACTCCCAAACCATTTTTAACTCTCTAATTTTATCTTCTGACCTGCTAGACACTGCAGGGCTTCTGGGCTAGTGGAATTGAACTCAAGGAAAATGGAGGTTCGATGAGAATTACGAATCCTCCATCAGGTGGAGACGAGAGGTAGCGAATAGGGGCGGTTTGTTGCACCTATGTTGTACCACCAAATACGCAAACCCCCGGGATTCGGGGGTTGTGGGCGCTGAGCGGGAATCTACAAAAGAAGGGAGTGGGCCCTCCTGGATTTGAACCAGGGACCTCTCGCGTGTGAGGCGAGCGCTCTAAACCGCTGAGCTAAGAGCCCAAGTGAGAGTACAGTATAACACAGGCCGACGGGCGATGTTGCTGAACTGGGCATCAAAACTGCACGAACCCATTGCCCAGAAGCCTCCTCAGGGCGTCTCGGTTGTGATGAGTGTCGACGCAGCCCCTATCGAGTCAGACGCGGAGAGAGGAACGGCCGACGAGTGTTCGAACGACTGTACCTCAAGGAACTGAGAAGGGGACGACTGCATCGGAGGGGTCGCTTGGGCCGCGGAGGGCTCTGCCCCCGCAGCGTCCGACTCTGCAACAGGAGGGGCAGGCGGGGGGGCAACGTACATGGATCCCGCCAGAAAACCAATGACGAGGGCCACGGCTACAGACGAAGCAAGCCCCAACGTGGCCACAGGCCGCTCGCTGGCCACATCCGACAGGGAGGCCGAGGACTCAAGCATGTCACATTCGACCTCATTGCACACCTCAGCCTGTGCCTCCGTCGACGGCTCCGTCGGCAAGTCACAGTTGCAGAGCAACTCCCGCGTCTGGCGGAGGCGCTCGATATGCGCCTTGAGCTCTGGGTTGGCCTCCACGTACTCTTCGAAGACGGCTTCCAGGGACGGATCCATGGTGCCGTCTACATACTCACAGAGCCACTCATCGAGCCACTCATAGGAAGGCGTCCCGTCGTCGGGCTCCTCCCCATCAAAGGGGGATTGGGGGATACTCATGGCACTACAATCAGCCGGGTCTACGTCCTACTTCATGGGCTGCACCCCAGCCGATACGCACCCCGGCACGTCCCCGGCAGCGAAGCAATGACGGAGACGTGGTCTCCCGCCCGCGCCGCGCCGGCTGGTAACCGGATGTACACCGGATGAAGCGTCAGGTGTTAGGTATGGCCCGGGGACGGGCGTGTTTCCCCACACCAAAAACTTCGCCCCCTGGGGAGACTGAAGCAACGAGCACGTGGACGTATCGACCACAGCCCCACTCAGGACAAGACATGAGTGCGGACAAACAAAAGAACGGAGGTGGGGACGCTGAAAGAGCCTCTTCGTTCGGAATAAAACGTGCCCCGAAGTCAGGAACTGGCTCCTCCCACGGTCAGACGCCCTCTCTCCGCCCTAGGCCCCCGCCGGTCGCGCCTTGGGAGGCAACAGGCGACGCAAAAGAAGTGTGAGAACGAGGTGCGGATCCCGTGCTGCGCCTCCTTTTAGTTCGTAGTCGGCCGCCAAGAGGGCCGAGTAGGCCCCGGCGATCGAGCGTCGGTTGTACCGCTGAGCTGCGTGCTTGTACTCTTCGACAAAGTACGGGCTCACCCCGATGTAGCTGGCGAGGTCGTACTTGTTCTGCCGTAGAGCACCCGGCTTCTGAAGCTTCCAGAGCTTGTCGAAGTAGCCGTTGAGTACGGCCACAATCATGATGGCTTCACTTTGCGGATTGGAGGCCTGTTGGAGCAGTCGCTCGGCGATGCGAGCGGCGTCGGCGTGGCGGCCTTCTCCTACGGCACTCTGAAGCTCAAAGACGTTAAACTCACGGGTTTGCCCACTGGCTGCAAGCACGTCATCGACGGTGAGGCGGTCGCGCCGGCCCGAGAACGTCACGAGCTTCTGGATCTCGCTGGCGGCCCGCTGCAGATCGGTGCCGACGTAGTCGGCCAGCATCTGCACAGCCTTCGGTTCAATCTCATGGTCCTGCGCCTGTACGTAGTCCTGGATCCAGCCCGGCATCTCATTGTCATACAGGGTCCGAAACTCGGACCAGACGGCCTCCTCTTTTAGTGCTCTGTAGGGATGGGCCGAGAGGTTCGGCTTCGAGGTGCAGGCGAGCAGCACAATGGCCTGCGGGTTGGGCTGCTCGGCGTAGTCCTTGAACTGCCGGTTGTTTTCAAGCTTCTCAAACTCCCGCACGACCACGACGCGATGCGAGGCTCCCGCCGGAAACCCCTGACACAGCCCAATTACCTCCGATGCTTCCGCTTCCGATCCGTAGACCACGTCCAAATTGAAGTCGTGCTGGCTCGGGTCGAGGGCCTCCTCGATGAGCAATTCTTGGAGCTGGTCGATCAGGAACGTCTCCTCGCCGAAGAGGAAGTAGAGCGGCTCGAAGTTCTCGTGGCGAAAGGCCGTGGCGAGGTCGTCGTACGAAGGACCTGTGTCTTTTGCCATTTTCGAAGTTCGAGGTTCGAATTTCGAATGAGAGGGCCTAGCAATCTACGACTCGCCCTTCGCAATTCGAAATTCGCAATTACTAAGTGGGGAGGGGTTCGTCGCGATCAGAGAGGTGAGCGCCATGCAGGCGGTAGCCGAGGTCGCGAAGCCGCTGGACGTCCGCCTGGGTCATGCGGTGTACCAGCTCGAAGAGGGAGAGGGACTCGCCGTCGAGCGTAGCGGTACGGTGCCACACCTCCAGAGGAAGCGCCGTTAGCTGGTCGACCAGGGCCCGGCGGGCCTCTTTCAATTGATCAAGGATGTCTGTCAAGTCGTGTTCGTTCCACCCACTCTCCCGAACACGTTCATCGACCTCCACCGATTCAAGCGACGGCTCGTCGTCGGCCTTCGCAAGGCGATTGACGCGCGTAGCACGCACCTCGTCGTCGAGGGTCACGATGGCCCCGTAGAGCTCCTTCATGGTCAGCTCCTCCGGAGCCGGTCGCCCCTCGATAATCTCGTCGGGGACTCCTTGAATGACCGTCTCCAGCGCCTCGATTTCGTCTACGAGATAGGCAAGCTGGTCGAGCAAGGCATCGCGAAGGGCCTCCGGATCCTCGGACTGAGCTTCGGGAATGTCGGTGGTCGCATCCATAGTAGCACGCGGCGATTCGTGGGAGAGAAACGCGTCGACAAAACGTGACGGTGACGTCGCCCCCGTGAACTCCTGCGGCAACCGAAGAGCGGAAGTGCTCTTTCGAGGAAATGCCCTTTCTCGCATCAGGAAAGAAAAAGGCGCCACAATGTATCGTGGCGCCTCTAAATTATTCCCGACAGCGACGCTTAGAAAAGGTCACGGAGCGGCACACGCCCCCCGGTTCCCGGAACCTACATCGGCGCGTGCTCCGAGCGAGGAGGCCCTTGTCGGTTGCCCTCCCAAGTTTGGTCTCCTTCGGTCGCTTTGGGCTCGTCCCGGAGGTGGGTGCTTTCCAGCTGGTCCATGCCCTCCTCCGCCAGCCAGTCCAGGAAGTGCTGATCCTTTACACTGTGGAGATTGTTCTCCTTTTGGAAGTCCCACTGCTGCCCGAACTGCTGATTCTTATACTGATCGAGATACTCCAGCCGATCCTGCAGTTGTTCTTTGGGCTGCAGCAGGCGCTCCAATCCAAAGATGGCCTCGTCCCGACTCTGGAACGTGAGATCGTACTCCTTCGACATCACGATGGCCTCCTCGGGACAGACCTCCTCGCAGAAGCCACAGTAGATGCATCGGAGCATGTTGATCTCGAACCACTCGGGCTCTCGCTCTTTCACGTTCTCCACCTCTTTCGACTGCATGGAGATGGCCAAAGGCGGACAGGCGCGAGCACAGAGGTTGCAGGAAACGCACCGAGGGCGCCCGTCTTCTTCGACGAGCACGGGGCGTCCGCGAAAGCTGTCGGGCGGATACCACTGCTCCTCGGGATACTCAAACGTATAGGTGGGCTCATCGACGATCTTGCCGAACGAATAGGCGAGCCCCTTGAACAGCTCAGGAAAGTAGAGGCTTTCCCAAAAATTGAGGTCCCGCTCGTTCTCGTTGCGCGTGTTTTCGGGTGTGCCAGGCATTGAACAAATTCAGGGTTAATGAAGGAGCACCCGCCAGATCGGGTCTTCTCAGGGCGTATGGTACACGGGCCCCCGCCAAAAGGATTCCACCGGTCCCGGTTCCCTACGTCAAGAGACGATCCATTTCCCCTAGGCCGACTGTCCCGACGCCGGCACAGAGGGTTCACAGGGCAGACACCCACTCGCCACGGCGGGACCGATCGACTCATCTGCCCCCCTTCCACACTCCGAGTTCCGCCTTCCCCAATTAGTTCATCCGGGGATCGTCCGGGAAGTTGGCGAGGACAGCGTACTCGCCCCCCATGCGACGAAGGGCCGTACGCCAGAGCTGATCGGGATCCGTGTCGAAGACAATGTCGGCCGCTCCGGAGGCGAGGATCCAGGCATCCTCGTCGAGTTCTTCTTCGAGCTGACGTGCCGACCAGCCCGCATATCCTAGGAAGAATCGCAGATTGTCGGGCGAAGCCTCCCCTCCTTGCGCGATGTTCTGCACGACGTCAAAATCTCCGCCCCAGGTCACATTTCCGGGCAGTGCCACCCCACCGGGAATATCGTCCGGACGGGTGTGAAGGTAGTGAAGGGTCTCGCGCTGAACGGGCCCGCCGAGATAAAGCGGCGGATCGTAGGCATAGTAGCCGTCGAGCACGTCGCCGAGTTGCACATCGAGCTCCCGATTCAAGATGAGCCCAAAGCTGCCCTCCACAGGATCGTGCTCACAAAGCAAGACCACCGTCCGGCGAAAGTTGGGGTCCTGCATCATGGGCGCTGAAATGAGCAGGGTTCCGGGAGCGAGCTCGACGTCGGAATCAGCCATGGATGGAGAAAACAAATCGAACGACATTCAGCCAAGCAGTTCCTCGCTTGAGCAACGTGCTACTGACAGGACCGGGGCCGTGGTTCACGTTCAACAGTGGATACGTATTACAACCCCGAGAGGACGGATTGGGGGTCCTCAATTGTTGCGAAAAGCCCTTCAACCAGTCGTGTGTCAGCTCTCATCGCGACGCTGAAGAACACGTCCGCAGTCTTCGGCCTGGTCGATGACCTGCCCAACCGTGAAGGTCCATCGTGGAGACGTATCACAGCCTGCAGCTTCCAGGGCCGCAGCCGCCCAGTGATTGCAGTTGTTAAAGACGTGGTACGGGAGGGGGGACGGGTAAAAACGGCTGCCGCTGTGGTAGCCGGGAGCCACCGCCTCGACGTCCCCGTTCTCGCCCCGCTCGAACGACTCGGCGATGAAGGTCGTGAGCGCGTCGAGCTCTTCGGGCCCGACGGGAACGCGGACGATCGTGTTCTGCGGAAAGGTGTCCGTCGCGTGCCCAGAGATCGGCACAACATGGAGCACGCTCGAAGTGGGCCAGAGGCCCGCCCGAAGAAGCAATCCGACCCCTGGATCTCTCTCCGGGAAGTAGCGGTCGTCCCCCCATCCAACCTCGAGAAAGGCGACCTCCTCAAAATCGTCGAGCACAGGCCAACGGTCATCGGGAATCTCTGCGCGAGGAACGGCCACGCCCGCATGCCAGCCGTGCCGAACCACATACACTACATTCGTACTGTCCCCCGACCCCGACACCGAGTGGCGAGGAAGGTGACAGCGGGTGGCCAGCACCAAGGCAAACACCCCGACGAGCAGTACTGTGCCTCGCCACCACCATCGACCCATCTGTTGCGACCCGTTCCAGAAAAGCTGAGCTTTTCCTCTCTCAACGAAAGGGGACAATGGGTGGTTCACCTGGGCACGGTACAAACATCCCGTAGTGGCCTCGCCCCGGCGGACTTCGGTGCTTCCAGTCGAGGACTCAAACCATCCCCGTCCTGCCGCCGACCACGGATAAAGGCCTAAACCCTACAGCAATGGCTGCATTCGTTCTCTGCAATGGCTATCCTTCCTCCCCTTGCTCGTGCCATAAATCTATCTCCGTTCCCCACCATGGATCGAGACGACGCCCTTCGCGAGCACGTGCTCGCCCTTCTAACTGCACGACAGGCTCATTGTACGTTCGAAGATGCGGTCGCGGCCATCCCACCCTCCCTCCGGGGCGAACGACCTGAGGAGCTGCCGTACTCCCCCTGGGAACTCGTCGAACATGTGAGACGCGCCCAACACGACATCCTCGCCTACTGCCAGGACCCGGACTACGAATCCCCCTCCTGGCCGGAGGACTACTGGCCCGACGGCACCGCCCCCCCGAGCAATGAGGCTTGGTACGAGAGCATCTCCCAGATCCAGGACGACCGGGAGGTCCTGTGTGAGCTCATCCAGGAGTCCAGCGTAGACCTTTACGACACGGTCCCTTCCAGTGACGAGCATACCTTCCTCCGCGAAGCTCTGCTCGTGGCTGACCACAATGCCTATCACATTGGCCAACTCGTTGCTGTGCGCCGCTTGCTCGGCATTTGGCCCCCGAGTCAAGATGCAGTGGGGTGAATCCTGGGCTCCCCCCTCAACTGGGCCCTATCGTAAATGCGACGGCAGACGGCTTCGCCAGAGCGCTCTTGCCGTCAACGATCGGCACCCATCCGTTCATCGAGCACACGAGCCGGGACCCCTCTTCATAGTGTATTGTATTCCTCACTC
>CAYXAD010000038.1:0-9635 GCA_964462965.1 uncultured Salinivenus sp. | reverse complement strand
TTCATCGAGCACACGAGCCGGGACCCCTCTTCATAGTGTATTGTATTCCTCACTCCCTGCCGCCGGACGTTCTTCCAACAACGTCATTGTTTCTTCGTATCTTCATGATCGAAGACTAGGTATTCGGGAGGTTCCGCGTGCAAAGTGGATCCGTGCAATGGAGTACGTCTACTTGTTCGATCCTCGTTGACTAACCTTGCTCTCGGCCTCCCGGTATTGATGCATTGGCGACGACCACCCCGTCCACCCGGATGCATAAAAGGCTAGGCTTTCCTCATGCCCTCCGACGAACAGATTGCAGCGTGGTGTCGCCGGATTCAGGATTCGGACCGAAAAGCGTTCGAGCAGGTCTTCCAGGCACTGCACGATCCCCTGATGCGGTATGCCCTGCGCATTACAAACCGCCAGACGGCTGCTCAGGACGTGGTGCAGAAGGCCTTTATCGAGCTCTGGTCCATGCGCGATTCTCTCGATCCTAAAAAATCCCTGGAGGCCCTTCTCTATCGGATTGTTCGAAACCGGGCGTACAATTATCAGCGGGACCGACGCACCCGGCAAAAACGGGAAAAAGAAGCTCACGAAGACCAGACGCCAGACGAACCTAGTCCCGCAGCCGCCATCGACGCGGATCGATTGGAAGCTCATCTCGAGGCGTGGGTGGACGAGCTGCCGGAGCGACAGCGTGAAGCCCTTCTGCTCAGTCGGTTCGAAAATCTTACCCACGACGAGATTGCTGAGGTGATGGAGATCTCGCCCCGTACCGTGAACAACCACATTGTGCAAGCCTTGAAGCAGCTTCGCTCCCAGGTTCGCACTCACCACCCTGACCTCCTGTCGTCATGACTCCCGACCTGTCTCCGGAAATGCCATCGAAGCTTTACACCCGCCTCCAGCAGGAGGATGAGGCAACCCGTGCGGAGCTGAAAGCTCTCTGGCGCAATCTCGAACCACTCGACATCGAAGATCGCTCCATCCCAACCGCCGCCGACACGTGGGAGGGCATCGAACCGCATCTCGACGACGAAACTTCGGCCCCTTCTCCGCGGGGCCGACGCGATCGACCTGCTCGAGCGCCTCGACGCTCACGCCGAGCGTGGGTGGGGGCCGCCCTGCTTCTTCTTGTCCTCGTGGGCGCCTGGGTGTGGTGGAGCCAACCTGTGCAGATCGAAGCGCCTCCGGGAACCTACGATACCGCGACACTGCCCGATGGCTCAACGGTCGAGCTGAATGCAGGAACTCGTCTTTCTCATCCGCGCGGCTTCAACACCCTTCCATTCGTGGAGGCCAACGAACGGACCGTTCATCTTTCGGGCGAAGCCTACTTCGAGGTGGCTGAAGGAGATCGCCCTTTCGTCGTCACCACCTCGACCGCACGGATTGAGGTCCTCGGAACGAAGTTTAACGTCCGTGCCCATCGATCCTCGACCTCGGGCACCCACGTGATGCTCACGGAAGGGCAGGTCCGTGTCCAAAGCCGTAGTGCCTCCGACACCGGCGTGACCCTTCAACCGGGGCAAGTCGTCCGCGTCGATTCGGCTCGAGGCGTGTCTTCCCCCCGGGACACGAGTGCCACCCGTGTGCTGGCCTGGCGCCAGCGGGGCATTGCGGTGGCGGGCCAACCGCTCCATCAGATTTTTTCCATTCTCGAACGTCGCAGCGGCCAATCCATTACGCTCGACCCGTCGGTGCCCGAATCTAAACGATCTGAGACGATGACGCTTTACTATCCCACGGACGCAGAGCTCACAACCATTCTCCACGACATCTGCGTCTCCAAGGGGCTGAACTATCGCCCCGTCCAGGACGGATACGTCGTCACACAATCGTCTACAGAATCCTCGCCTCGGTGAGCACATGAAGTTCGCGATCGCTGTGCAATCGGTTCTCGGAAGACTTCTTCTCGTCGTAGCTCTCGGCGGACTTTCTGTAGGCACCCCCTCTATTGGCTTGGCACAGGCCGAAGAGACGTCGCGCCACACCATGATGCTGCGCGACGTGCCCCTAAAAACGGCCCTGGAGCGCCTCGCGCAAACCGCCCAGGTCAACCTCCTCTACGACACGGAGCTGGTCACGAACACCCGCGTGTACTGTACGGCTCGTGAGGCCACCCCGGCGGACCTCCTGGAGTGTCTCCTCCGGGACCTCCAGCTCGACTACTACCAAACCTCTGCGGGTACGTACGTATTAATCGAAGGGCCTCGAAAACCTCCACAGCGAGGGCACCTGGCCGGGGTCGTCGTCGACGCAACGACCGGCGAGCCCCTCCCCCAGGCCAACGTCTTGCTCGCAGAAGCCAACACAGGAGGGGCCACCGATCAGTCCGGCCAGTTTCGATTCTCGGACCTCCTACCGGGTACTCATCGGGTCGTCACGACGTACGTAGGCTACAAAACGACCGTCGACAGCATCCACGTCGATGCGAACGGCCAGACCCAAACACGGGTGGAGCTCGAGCCCCGAACCGTCGAGACCGACCCGGTGGTCGTTGATGGCATACAGCAGCGACTTCCGTCGGGCGGGCTTGGACAGGGCACTCTTCAGTCCGGAGAGCTTACCCCCATGGGCGGAATTGGCACGACGGACCCCCTCCGACAGCTCGGCGGACTCCTGGGGGTAGGCCTCCAACATCCCATGGCGGACCTCCACGTTCAGGGAAGCAACCCGGGAGAGCACCGAATTGAACTGGACGGCATTCCCATTCGAAACCCCGTAACGCTCCGACGACTGCTGGGGGCCTTTAGTCCGTTGGCTCTCAAGCGACTCACCGTCCACAAGGCGGGATTCGGGGCCGAGCACGGCAGTACCCTCGCAGGCATCATCGAGGTGGATCACGCGTTGGCCGATCCCCCGGATGAACATGTGGGCGTGCAGGTCGACCCCCTCAGCTTCAATGGACAACTTCACGACACCATCTCCCTCCCCGGAGGCCCCGACGTGTCGGTGCGGGTGGCCGGCCGTACGAGCCTCTGGGGGGTCTATCAAGATCCCACCCTTCATCGCCTGATTCAGGACTGGAATTCCGTTGATCCGTTTCTTCTGGGCTCGTACTTCGATGTGGAGGGCCCTCTTCCCTTCGTCCCCCAGTCTCAAACGTCGGACGTCGGCTTCAACGACCTCCACGCTGCCACGCGAGTCGAGTTTTCCCCCTTTCATTCCCTGTATGTCTCCGGCTATCGGGGGCGGAGCCAGCTTCGATCTGAGTTCTTTGCCCTGGAAGAGGAACAGCAATCGGTCTCGGAAGCGGCCATGCTCACGCGCGATCAGTACGGCTGGGCCAACGATGCAGGCCAGGCCCGTTTCGATTGGCTGATCAACGCTCGAACCACCGGCCACCTCCAGGTCCGGGCGAGTCGTCACACCCTCCGCCGGGGCTACCAGATGACGTACGTTCACCCCGCTTCGGAGGTCTCTTATCCCTCAGGCAGCGAGCTTGCCGACACCCTTCGGAATGCGCTCTCCCCCGAAGAGTGGCCCGACGACCGGAACCTCATTGGCGAAACGGCCGCCGAAGTCGGCCTCCACTACAGCCTCTCTCCTCGACACCAACTCGAGGGGGAGATGGAGGCTGTCCGGGTCAAAAGCCGCTTCGACCTCGGGGATCGACTTCTCAGACCCCTTTCTCACCGGACGACGTCGTGGCGCGGATCTGCATACGTTGTCGACGAGATCTCAATCGGAACCCACGCCACCGTAACCCTCGGGAGTCGGTTCACCTACCTTCCCGACCAGCAAACCGTTTACGCGGAGCCTCGACTCTCGGCTCGCCTCGACGCCACCCATCCCGTGGTCGGCGACGTGGGAGCTCGAGTGGCCGGAGGGCTCTACCGCCAGTTCGTGAATCGATTCGACGTGACGAGTGCAAGCCCGACGGCCATCGTTCCCTCTGTCCGCTTTTGGCTCCCCGCTGCACAACACTACTCTCCTCCGCGGGCCTACCACCTGACCGCCGATGCCTTTCTGCAACCCGTCTCCTCGTGGACGTTCACCGTCGAAGGCTACTATAAACGATATCCTCACCTTTTATCCCTCCGCTACGGGGCCTTTGAACCCCAATCGGACGAAAGCACCCCGGTGCCGCTTACTGAAGCAATCGGAACCAGTCGGGGATACGCCCTCGGTGTGGGCGTCGAGGCAGCCTACGAGGGAGATCGGGTCGACGGTACATTGCGATACAGTGCAAATCGATCGCGGAGAACCTTTCCGGGGCGCTTCGACGGTCGGCTCGAGGCAGTTCCCTGGAACCAACCGCACCGCCTAACGCTGATGACGGATGTATCGATCACCTCGGCCTGGACCGCGCACGTGCAGGGAACGCAGATATGGAACCGCCCCTGGGGCTTTCGGCAGGCATACTACGATTTCCTGGACACCGGTCTCGGAGGCGGTTCCACCTCTCAGATGAACGACTCGTTCGGCCGCCCTTCGACGCATCGATTACCGCCCCTCTCTCGACTCGATCTGGGGATGTCGTATGCCCAGGAGTGGAAAGGCATTCATGCCAAGCTTCGGGTCGATCTTCTGAACGCCCTCAATCGGTCAAACTCCTTCGACTGGGGGTTCGTCGTCACCGAGGACAGTCGAAACCGCACGGAACGGACCCTCCCAGGACGTCGGGGAACCGTCACGTTGAACGTTCGCTTCTAGGATTGTCTCGGCGTCAGGTTACATCAAGGTAACATTTGGGGATGGTCACCCGCTCACCTGATTGTGCAGGACAGACACGGAAGGAAGAGCCCGCCGCTCGTGTCCTTTTCTTTTCCTGCACCAACTGCCAACCCCATTGTGTACCGTCTTTCCACCTTCGTCCTGCTGGTAAGTGCTCTGCTGATCCTGGGTTGTGGAGATCAATCCATGGACGCAAATGACTCGGAGTCCGAGGAGCCCCCACCTGAAGACGAGCTTCCCACTGATGTTAGCTACGCTGAAGACATCCAACCCATTTTTGACAATTCCTGCGGCGGAGCCGGCTGCCACATCGATCGCGAAGAGAGTGGTGTAGAGCTGACCACCTATGAGGACGTGATAAACAGTGAGGGGCAGCAGTACGGAGAACTCATTGTCGATCCCGGCAACCCCGAGGGGAGTCCAATCGTCGATAAGATCACCGCTAATCCAGATGAAGGGGTCCGAATGCCTAACAACAGCGATCCCCTCCCGGAGGAGGAAATCAATCTGATTCGTGGGTGGATCGCCGAAGGGGCCGAAGACAATTAGGGCAAGAGGTGCGTCTGCCGAAAGGATGCGGTTGTCATTGAACGCGCCTTCGTTCACCGCACAGCGTCTTTGGTAGATTCGATCCATCGGCTGTGTCCTCTCAGAATTTTTTTCTCCCATTATGGCGATAGATGCATTCGGTCTCTGCTCCTCTCATCGATGCTGGTTCCTATTCTTCTTTTTCCTCGGGGCCACTCTTCCGGCTCAGGCCCAATCCGTCTTCGAGACGGAATCGGGCCACGTCACCTTTCGGTCCGAGGTCCCAACCCATACGTTCACAGGAGAGTCCGATCAACTCGTCGGACGGATAAACCTGGAAGAGTCGACGGTTGACTTCTACGTGGATGTTCATACGATCGAAACGGGAGTTGCCCGACGCGATCGGGACATGCTGGAAACCCTCGAGGCAGAGGAGCATCCCTTCGCCGAGTTCTACGGCACCTTAAACGACGAGGTCGACCTGGATCGCCAAGAACCGCAACCGGTAACGGTGACCGGCGAGTTTACCGTCCACGGGGTCACCCAGGAAATGACCCTAGACGGAGTGATTGAGCCCGTGGAGCAAGGCCTCCGGGTCGAGGCCAGCTGGACGGTCCGACTCGAGGACCACGACATCGAGCCGCCGGGCATTCTTTTCTATCGGGTCGACCAGGAACAAGATGTCTCGATTGAGGCCACCCTTACGCCTGTCGATGAGCCTTCATAATCGTTCTCGCCTGCACGTCGCGCAACCGAACTCTACACTGACCTCCATGGATATGCTCAGCTACAAGCAAACAGTCATCGTCTGGACGTCCGTCCTTCTCGGATTCGGTCTCCTTTTCGGAAGCCCCTCCTCGGCGTGGGCCCAAATGGAACGAGAACGTGCGCAAGAAACCCGGCGTGTGACGGATGTCTTTTGGGCGCAAAATATCGTCGAAATGTCCACGGTGCGCCCCCTTCCGGCTGGAAATTTAAACGTGACGATCATGCACACCTTCGGGTTGGTGAGTGACGGTTATCAGCAGTTCTTCGGGCTCGACACGCAGGCAAACATTCGGTTGGGCATCGACTACGGGGTGACGGACTGGCTTTCCCTTGGGATAGGCCGAACGCGGACCGACAAGGTCGTGGACGGACGCGCCAAACTGCATCTCCTCCATCAAACCCAATCCGGCTCGACACCCGTCGACGTAGCCCTCAAGGGGGACGTCGGCATCACGACCCAGCAAAACGGCTTTGATTTTTCTGAGCGACTGTCCTTCCTCTCCTCTGTCCTCATCGCCCGGTCGTTCGGCGGACATGCTAGCCTCCAGTTGACCCCGATGATTGCCCACTTCAACACCGTTCCCCAGGCGAGTGACCCGAATACAGTATTTGCTCTCGGCATCGGGGGACAGCTTCCTCTCTCACGTCGCTTTGCCCTCACGGCCGAGTTTATTCCGGTGTTTGGCGACCGGATCGGTGGAACCACGAATGCTTCGTCCATCGGCCTGGACATTCAAACGGGAGGGCACGTCTTCCAGCTCTTCTTTACGACCTCCTTCTGGCCCCTCGAGCAGTACACGGTGGCTCGGAACCAAGACCAGATGCTGGACGGAGACTTCCGGTTCGGGTTTAATGTGAACCGCGTATTCGGCGTCGGTAATCCCGACTGACTGTTGCCGTCCCAGTACGGATCTCGACTTGGGCCCTTTTCGAATAAAAAACTGCCTCTTCTCGCGCACTGAGGCACGTTTTGACTGCCTGGATGTCGCAGTTAGCCCCACCGCCAACCAAATACTCCGCCGACTTGGCTCCATCGCTCAGAAGCAACGGTCGAGCCTGAGCACATCGCCAGAATCCGGTTGAGATATTGTGCCCCCCGAAGGACATCTCGCTGCTCTCGCAACTTGGCTGGAAAAACGAAAACCGCCCGTCTCGGCGATGCCCGAGACGGGCGGTTGTATGACACAGCGATCGACACAAATCCGAATGTCGAGCACAGCCTCCAACTCTCGCTAGACCCTTTGGGCTTCGACCTGGCTCTCTGCGCCCCAGATCTGTTCGTCGAGACTGTATTTGCCGGGGCCGATAAAGATGAGGCTGAGGGCAACGATGCCGTAGAGCACAGCCAGCTCGGGGCCTCCCTCAATGTTTCCGGTGATGTGTCCCATGCTCGCCACAAACATGTTCAGGACGATGAAAACCAGCGCCGGGCGGAAGAAAAGTCCAAGAACCACGAGCAGTGCACAAACGAACTCTGCAAAGCCGGAGAAAAAGCCCCAGAACGCCGGTGCAAAGCCGATTCCAAAGATCCCCTCCATCACCCCTCCGAGCCCGGCCCACTGTTCGGGGCCTCCCGCGATTTTGCCCCACCCGTGGGCGAAAGCGAGATAGAGGCCTACGACCACACGAAGCAAAAGAAGTCCTTCGTCTCGATACTTGTTGAGATGAGTCCAAACCATTGGTTCGCTAGAACTTGTCGAAAGGACAGACACAAATCATTTCAAGTATAAGAAATACTTCTCGATCTATCGAACTGATGTGGAAGGGATTGAAACATCATTCTTCGAAAACAGACCCCTATTCGGAGGCAGAGCGTGGGTTGAACCGAATCATTCTGGACTCGCTACCGCGGTGTGCAGGTGGGAACAGCTTGCCTTCTCAGCACCTCTGCCCATCCAGTAGGGCGACCGCTAGTCGCCCCCGTCATAGTTGAAGCACCGATTGAAGCCGCATTGCTCAGAACATCCTCCTTCTGAGACTTCTCGCGTACGCTTCCGAGGGGAAGAACACATGTCCACAGACAGAAAGCGTGCCCCCGTCGCTACTTGAGAGTCTCCGGCACCGTCTCAGGAATGGTCCAGAGGTAAATCGTACTCCGGCCTTCTTCCACCGTTGTATCCGGCTCCCAGGCGCCCATATCAAAATCGTGGGAGACAACGCGATCTCCGGGATCGAGTTGCTTAAAGAGCTCAGGCCGGAGTTTTCTATTGACACTCGTGAGGAGGTAGAGCGTAACGACCGTGGCCTCGCTAAAGTCGGCCTCAAACAAATCTTGCTGCCGAAATTCGACCTGATCGGCGACGCCCGCTTCCTTCGCATTCTTGCGCGCCGTGCGAACGCGCTCGGGGTCGATTTCGATGCCGACTCCGCGAGCGTCGTATCGTTCAGCGGCGGTAATCACAAAGCGTCCATCCCCACTTCCGAGATCGTAGACGACATCGTCTTCAGAAACCTCCGCGAGCTCCAGCATGCGCCCTACGACTTCTTGAGGAGTCCTGACAAACGGCACATCCGCCTCGCCGGGGGAATCAGCCGACTGGGTCGTGGGCTCATCCACTGCCGGCTCTGACACATCTCGATTCTGTCCACACCCAACGACAGACAAGAAACCAGCGAGGACGAAACCACAGGTCAGGAGAAGAAAAATCCGTTGGCGAAAGCATTTCATGGCGACAATGCAGGAAGAGAAGAAGAGTGGTGTAACAACAATTCGTACGGGGTTTCTGAAGACACTGAAGTGAAGCACAAAAAGTTCTCGGGCCAGCCCCAAAGACGCAGCTTAATTACCTCGCATCGACGTGGGCCCATTCGTCTTCTCCTCTTGAACTGTGGTGGTCCGCTCCGGAAACTCTAACACGACGCGACGAGCGAGCTCCGGCTGATTCCCGTGGCGGAGGCGTCGCACATAGGAGCGGGCGGACTTCCAGTCTACGACGAGGGAGCCGATGTGCGCACGCTCTTCGACAATATCGAGAATGAGCGACGCCCCGTCACGGAGCAACCTCGTAATCGACGGATGAGCGGTAATCATGACTGTAGGGAAGGTGAGATTACGATCAGAGAGACCCGTACAGTGAGGTGAATGCAGCCAGCAAGCGGAAGAAGAGAACGACGGGACGCGTGTCTTACTGCGCGCCCGCTTACTTGCCGTTTGAGGTCTCGAGAAGAATTGTGAAGTGAGAAGGGATGATTTAGACCATCCTCGTCGGACCCAGGTCCGATTCATTTTATCATCTGCACACTCGTGTTGTGAGACACACCCCTCTGGTCAAGAATTGTAAAGCCAGTCCTGGCGAGCAGAATCCCGAAGGGCTTCTCCCGGTGCCTACGGTGTTTCTCCACGGAGTTGCTTGATCAAATAAGCCGGAGCTGACGGCAACGCAGCGCCTTTGGCCGGGGTTTTGCAAGAAGGAGAACTCCTGACTGCTTCAGCCCACTACTCAGCTGGGAGAACATGCGCAATGGCATCACTCCCCACCCTCTTGCAATGATTACCGATCACAAAGAAATCACCAGCCTCCTCCGCGAAGGAGGGACGCTTACCTTACATCTCGGTACGAACCGCGCCACAGTGACTTTCCCAAAAATCGCAGTCGTCAACGTGGATTGGGACCGCGCTCGCCGATACGTCAAACGGATGCGTCACGGGTCCTACCCCCAACTCGCCCAGCGGG
>CAYXAD010000037.1:0-19961 GCA_964462965.1 uncultured Salinivenus sp. | reverse complement strand
TCTCGGTCATTGGGCGCAACCTGGCGACCCTCTACAAGGAGACGCCCAACTTCGATCCTACGGCTGTGACGCTCAGTGCACAAAACGCACAGGGCATCGAGGCTGCAACCCTTCCGCCCACTCGCAGCTACGGATTCCGTCTGCGTCTCTCATTCTAGTAGATGTCCTTCCTCGTGACAGGGGGCGAGGGACGCCTCGTCCCCTATCACGACAGGTCGATCTGACGCGGTGACGTTCCCGCTCATCCCATTCTTATCGACATTCAACCTGTATGTGTCATACCATGCAACGCTTTGTTAAGAGTCTCGCTTTCGCTGGTGTCGCAGCACTGGTGTTCGTGTTCAGTGCCTGTGACCTCACCAGTCTGAATGAGAACCCGAACCAGCCGAGCGATGTCACGACGGCCAGCCTGTTGACCAACGCTCAGAACGATCTGGCGACGATCTACTGGGACGATTACGCCGGGGCTTTTTGGGTTCGCTATGCCCAGTACTGGACGACCAACCAGTACACAGACGCCGATCGGTTTCGCTTTCCGTCGGCTCGTGCGGGGTCTAACGACGCCAACTGGGAGGACTTCTATCTCGTCCTAAACGACCTGCAGGAGGTCATCCGTCTGAGCCGCGAGTCGCCGGGGGAGGTGGAGCCCTACGGCCCTCCGTCCAATCAGATTGCCATGGCCAAGATCCTGCAGGCGTTTGCCTGGCAGATGATGACCGACATGTGGGGGCCGATTCCGTTTGAGGAGGCGCTTCAGGGGCGGAGTGACGCCGTGCCGGATTCGGTCCGATTTAGTCCGTCCTACACGTCGCAGGCAACCATCTATCGCAGTCTCCTCGATTCGCTCACTACTGCCAGCGAGATGATCGATCCCGCTGCGTCGACCTTGGCGAGTAACGATCTCATCTACGGCGGGGATATGAGCAAGTGGCAGCGTCTCGCCAACGCTCTCAAGATGCGTGTGGCCATCCGTATGGCCGACCAACTGCCCGACGAAGCTGAAACCGCAATCAACGACGCCATGGCGGCAGGCACGTTCCAGAGCAATGAGGACAATGCCGTCATTCCCTTTAGCGGATCGCCGCCCTATCAGAATCCCTTTTACGAAAACTACGAGGTAGCGGGTCGGGACGATTGGGCCATACCGGAATCCATTCTCGGGCTGATGAACGAGGTCGAGGATCCTCGCCGGGATGCCTACTTTACAGACGCTGAACCGGAAACTCCGGGCAACCAGTTCAACGCCTTTCCCTACGGGCTTACGGAAGGAGAAGCGCAATCGCTCTGGCAGGCAGGGGATTTCTCGCGTCCGAGCGAGCGGGTTCGCGGGGATGCCAGCTCTCCGGCCTTCGTCATGTTCTACGACGAGGTGCTCTTCATCCAGGCGGAGGCGGCCCAGCGCGGTTACATTAGTGGGGACCCAGCCCAGCTCTATCGGGAGGCGATTACCGCTTCGCAGCAACGATGGGACGTCACCGATCAGAGCGCCATCGATGACTACATCGACCGCGTGCCCTACGACAACAGCAATGGCTGGGCCCCGGCTCCCGCTGGTACAGAATCGACTTGGGAGCATACCCTCGGCATCCAGAAGTGGATTGCTCTCTACCTGCAAGGCATTCAAGGGTGGTCCGAGTGGCGGCGCCTGGACTTTCAAGAGGCGCTGCAGGTCCCGCCTCCCGAGAGTCCCGGAAATCCGACGCCGGGGCAGGAACTCTTTAGCTGTGACTTCCCGCTTCGCATGGAGTACCCTCCGGCTGAAGCCACACTGAATCCGGAGGCTCGTCAGAATGCCGTGGATGAATTTCTCGGCGGCACGGACGATCAGGGGGCTGCGCTCTGGTGGGATACGTACACCCCCACCTGCAACTGAGATGGCTACTCGTGGGGGCAAGTCTCCCACACAGCACTGTCACTTACCGTATTGCCCAACAAGTCCTACAACCATTCACAATGATGCGTTTTACTCGCTTCGCTACGTTTCTCTGCTTGACCGCCGTGATCCTGGTCGGTTTTGCTGCCTGCGATTACAGTGAGCAGAACTACGACATGGTGCCGGGGGACTCGCTGACCATCGTCGGGGAGTCCGAGGTGACCGTTCCGGACACCGCCGAGTACTACGTGCGGGCCTTTACGATTGACAAGAACTACGACTGGTCTGTCAATGGCAATTCGCCCGATTCGACGTGGCGGGATGGGGAGTTCATTGCCGTCTACTACACAGATCCCGGGACCTACACCATCACTGTCGAGAGCAGTGGACAAGGAGACAATTACGCGGGAACCCTCGAAGTGGAGGCTCTTCCCCCTGACAGTGACAATTGATGGGGTCTATCGGTGGAAAGACTGGATCTCCTTCTGGGCATTAGAATGGTCGGCCCGGATGGACACTATTGTAGTCGCTTGATCGATCGTTAAAAAGGATCCATAAAGAAAAGCACCGGCCGCTTGTTGCGGCCGGTGCTTTTGGTCCACGTACCGAGTTGACAGCCGTTGGTGTATTTAGTTGTCTCCCTCACCGGCGTCCGCTGACGATCCTGTCTCGTTAGAACCGGAAGTGCCGTCGGGAGCATCCGCCGGACCGTAGTCGTCGTAGTCGTTTACGTGAAAGCCTTCTCCCTTAAAGATTACGCCGGCATTTCCAGTGATAATCCGCTCCACTTCCTGTCCGGTCTCTGGGCAGGTGTCGAGCGGGTCCTCCGTGATACGCTGTTGGACTTCAAAGGTCGATCCGTCTTCGCGGCGGTACACGTACGTGGGCATAAGGGCAATAGAATCGTCGGTGAGAAAAGTGTAGGCGATGAAATCGAGCGTCTGCCACTCGTCGCAGCACACAAAACGTGTACCAGGACGAGAGGTGGCACTTTGTCTGTCGGAATGGCAGCCACTGAATGAGAGTGCCTGCTAGAAGTTCTCCCTCGAGGCCGAGCCCTCACGGAACTCCAAGGAGGCTGCTCGTCCGACGGACCCTCGATTAGACGGGGATCTGGGTGTTGGGACCGGCCTGGCGGACCTCGGGAGAGACCTCGTCGGCATACGCCTCAAAGTTTTCCCCGAACATGCGGGCGAGCTTCTGAGCCTGTGCGTCGTATGCGTCTTGATCGTCCCACGTCTCGCGGGGCCAGAGGACGGAGTCAGGGACGTTGGGGACGGATTCCGGGATGGAGAGGTCAAAGACCGGTTCGGACGAATGGTCGGTTTCGTCGAGGGGGCCGGAAAGAATGGCGTCGACCATTGCGCGCGTGTGCTTCAGGGCCACGCGGTGTCCGGTTCCATGCGGGCCTCCCGTCATGCCTGTATTAATGAGCCAGCAGTTTACGTTGTGCGTCCGGATCTTCTGGCCGAGGAGTTCGGCGTACACCGACGGATGCCGGACCATGAACGGTTCTCCGAAGCAGGCACTGAACGTCGCTTTGGGTTCACTAACTCCTTTTTCAGTCCCTGCAACCTTGGCCGTGTAGCCGGAAAGAAAGTGGTACATGGCCTGGGCGGGCGTGAGCTTGCTCACCGGAGGCAGCACACCGAAGGCGTCGTACGTGAGAAACAGGATGTTGTCCGGATGATCGCCTTGGCCGGATGTAGACGCATTTGGAATGTAGTGCAAGGGGTAGGACCCTCTGGTGTTGCGGGTGATGGAGTCGTCGGTGAAATCCGGGGTGCGGCTCTCTGAATCGAGAATGACGTTTTCCAAAATGGTCCCGAAACGCTGGGTGGTGCTGTGGATCTCGGGCTCGCTCTCGGGGGTGATGTCAATCATTTTGGCGTAGCATCCGCCTTCAAAGTTGTACACCCCACGGTCACTCCAGGCATGTTCGTCGTCTCCAATTAGGGTGCGGGAGGCATCCGCCGAGAGGGTCGTTTTGCCCGTGCCACTGAGTCCAAAGAACACAGCCGTCGAATCGTCGTCTCCTTCGTTGGCCGAACAGTGCATCGGGAGGACGCCCTTTTCCGGCAACATGTAGTTGAGCACGGCAAAGATCGATTTTTTGATCTCGCCGGCGTAATGCGTTCCCCCTATGAGGACCAGTCGCTGTTCGAGGTCGATGAAGATTGCGGCTTCAGAGTTGGTGCCGTCTCGACTCGGATCCGCCTCGAACTCACAGAGGTCCAGCACAGTAAATCCGGGACGGAACGACTCGGGCGGTGCACCTTCGGGACGGACGAACATGTTGTGGGCAAACAGGCTGTGCCAGGCCTTCTCGGTGATGATCCGAACAGGCAGCCGATAGTTCGCATCCCACCCCGCGTAGAGATCCTGCACGAAGAGGGCTCGACCCTCGGCGTGGGAGGCCATTTGACGATGAAGGTGATTGAAGGTCGCCCGGTCCGTGGGTTGATTCATCGGGCCCCAATTGATGGTGGAGTCCACAGATTCATCTCGGACCAGGAAGCGGTCCTTAGGACTCCGTCCCGTATGCGGGTCGGTCCGGACGACGAGCGGTCCATGCTTGGCAAGAACTCCTTCGTCCCGCGACAGAGCCGCCTCGTAGAGGCGGGGGGGACCGAGATTGTAGTGCACTGAGGAAGGTTGTAGATCGAGTTCACGAAGATGTGAGGCGACGTGATCGGGGATTTGCATGTAGCTCAGCTGGGTTAGACTGACAAACGAGAAGGAAGGGAGTCTGGCGACGAACGTCTCACCACTTGGAAGCGCTTCCAAGTACACGAGACGATTCTTTTTAAGCCTGATTCGGGGATGTGTTGTGAACAATCTGTTGGGGACGCAGGCTGAGGAAAGAAAGAAGCGGCGAAATCGTGCACAGACCCCCCGTTGTGGGCAACGTCAAGGGGAAGGATTCTTTTTGAGATGAAAAGTGGAGTCTGAAGATGTGGACAGGACGCCCAATGTTCGATCAGGAGGAGGCCTCGGAGGAGTCGCTCTCCCTCCTGGCGGCTGCCTCCTACGATCCGCTTCCGGTAGGGGGGATTGCCGTGGCCCTCATGTTGGGGACGTACAGCCTCCTCGACCTCTCTCCGGACCTTCCCTTGCTCGTTCTTGCTGCGAGCGGAACCACACTCATCTACTTGGTGGATCGGGCCTCAGAGCTGTCCCCCGAAGACGTGTACAACAGTCCAGGACGCCTCAGGTGGGTTCGAAGACATCGAGGTTATCTGTGGGGGATGGCGGGGACAATGAGTCTTCTCGGTGTGGCGACCCTTCCTTTTCTCCGTCCCTCTACCCTCGTCGTTGGAGTCTTCCTGGGCGGACTGGGGGTCGCGTATGGGCTGCCGATTCTCCCGGGCGGACGACGGCTAAAGTCGCTCGCTCCGCTCAAGCCGTTTCTTGTGGCCGTTCCTTGGGCCGTGGGGGCTGTGGTGCTTCCTGTCCTTGAAGCCGGGGCTTCCCTTTCAGTCGGCGTTGTGGCGCTCACAGGCTACCGAGCGTGCTGGGTGCTACCGAATGTGCTTTTGGCCGAGTGGAGCGACCGGTTTGGGGATGAAGCCGTCGGGCTCAACGAGTCTCGTCGAGGTCCATTCCACGAACGGCTCCATGAAAGAGCCTCCATTTGGGCGGGCATAGGCGTCCTCGGTGCACTCGTCAGTGTCGGATGGGGAGGGGGTAGGACGCTGCTGCTCGTCGATGCGGTGGGTCTTCTCTTCCTGCTTGCGGGGGTGTGGAGGCTCCGCCCGGATCGAAAGCCGGAGCATGCCTTTCTTGCGGACCTCCTCGTGGCGTGGCCTCTGGTGACCGCAGTGGTCGGGTGGATGAGGGTCTAGCAAAGCCCTTTAAACCCCGGAACTTCAGCCTGCGACCGTGTATCACGTTGACGGTACCGGGGTGCCCCTCCGGTCGAGCCCTGTCTCGCTCTCGCTGCTCTCGTTCAATACGGCCCAGACTGTCGAATGTCCGCCCCTGACGCTTCTGCTCAGCCCGCTGAAACCGATCGCGCCATCGAGGACTTCACTCGGATTGAAGCCCTTTCCCAGCACGTCGATGAGACGGTGACGCTCAAAGGATGGCTCCACAATAAGCGAGGATCTGGAGGGCTCTATTTCCTCATCCTCCGCGACGGCTCCGGCTTTGCCCAGTGCGTCGTGGCCCAAGATGCAGTGGACGAGGCCAGCTGGGACGCCGCGGATGATGCCCGGCAGGAGGCCGCTCTGGAAGTCACCGGATCGGTCAGTGCCGACGAGCGTGCGCCGGGGGGCTACGAGCTTCAGGTCGAGGCGGTGTCTCTGCTGGGAGAATCGGGCGGATATCCCGTCACGCCCAAGGAGCACGGCATCGATTTTCTGATGAACCATCGCCACCTCTGGCTCCGGAGTGAGAGCCAGTGGGCCGTGCTGCGGATCCGAAATCGCATCGTCATGGCGATCCACGAATTCTTTCAGGATCGGGGATTTGTCCAGACGGATGCGCCCATCCTAACGGGAAATGCGGTGGAGGGGACGTCTACGCTCTTCGAGCTAGACTATTTTGACGACGAGTCGGCGTATCTCACGCAGAGCGGGCAGCTACACGGCGAGGCGATGGCCATGGCCCTCGGGAAGATTTACACCTTCGGCCCCACCTTTCGGGCTGAAAAGTCGAGCACCCGGCGCCACCTGACCGAGTTTTGGATGATTGAGCCGGAGATGGCCTTCTACGACCTGGACATGAACATGGAGCTCGCCGAGGATTTTGTGAGTCACATTGTGCAGGACGTATTGGAAAACTGTCAGACCGAGCTCGAGGCCCTGGATCGGGACACCTCGGTCCTCGAGCGCGTCAAACCGCCGTTTCCCCGGATCAGCTACGACGACGCGGTCGACCTTCTTCGTAGCGAGGAGACGGCCGAGATGATTGACGAGCGGATGGAGGCGTTGCGGGACGAGAAGAGCGACCTCGAAGCTGAACGGGAAGAGAATCAGAAGCGGCGCGGCCAGGCCAAGAAGCACGTGAAGCGCAAGATCGATGCGCGCGAGATTGAGATTAACAAGCGGGTCAACGAGATCGAAGAAGCCCTGCGCAATTTGCCGGAGTGGAAAGAATCGGCCCAGACGTTCGAGTGGGGCGCTGACTTTGGTGGGAACGACGAGACCGTTCTCACCTGGCACTTCGACCGTCCCGTGATTGTGCATCGCTTCCCGGCGGAGATCAAAGCCTTTTACATGAAGCGGGACCCCGAGGATGATCGCCTCGCCATGGGGATTGACGTGTTGGCGCCAGAGGGATACGGAGAAATCATCGGCGGAGGAGAACGTGCCACGGATCTCGACTTCCTCGAAGAGCAAATCGAGGCCCACGACCTGCCGGAAGAGGTCTTCGACTGGTACCTCGATCTGCGAAAGTTTGGCTCGGTGCCCCACAGCGGGTTCGGCCTCGGCCTCGAACGCACCATCTCCTGGATCTGTGGTCGGGAGCACGTTCGGGAGACGATTCCGTTTCCCCGCACGATTCGTCGACTGCATCCGTAGGTTCTCAGCGTGGAGGCAGGATTCGGCCCCCGTGTCGGTACCACCAAGGTCGAAAGGGAGGACTCCTGGAAGGAGATGGAAGCTCTTTCTAGCCCTCAAGAGGAGCCAGAAACCGGGGGTACGAATTGTGCCGCCGGAATCGTTTAGAGGAGACAAGCCGTTGATATGTGTTAGTGTTCTTTCTTCTCTTCCCTTGCAAAATCCCTTCTGTCCATGGCCATTCGAGCCCACATTCTTCCAGCAGCTGCCTCTCTTTTCGTATTAAGCATGTTTCTGGGGAGTAGTATGCCGGTGATGGCCCAGGATGATTCCGCTCGCACGGTGAGCGTCGGGGGGGAGGGGACCGTCCGGACGGCTCCCGATCAGGCGGTCGTTCGGTTTGGCGTCGTTAGTCGGGCCGAGACGGCGGAGGACGCGCGCTCGAAGAACGCAACGGCGGCCCGGAATGCCATGAATGCTGTACGGGAGCTGGGCATTCCGGAGGAGGACATGCAGATGGAACGGCTTCGACTTCAGCCTCGCCGCGAATACAATCCTCAGAAGCAAACCCACGAGGAAAAGGGATTTGAAGCCACCCGACAGGTGGTCGTCGAGCTGGATTCGCTGGAGGTTCTTCCGAGACTGATTACAGAGGTGGTCCAGCGGGGCGCCAACCGGCTTGAGGGGGTCGATTATCAATTGAGCAACCGCGAAGAAGTGCGCAACCAAGCCCTGCGCGAAGCGGCGCAGGCCGCCCGCCAGAAGGCCCAGCTGTTAACGGAGAGCCTCGATGCGCAGCTCGGGGAGGTTCGCCGGATCAGCGAGCAGAGCTACGATTTCAGAACGGAGAGTCAGCAGCCCCGCGTGATGAAGATGAGTGAGACTGCTCAGGCGGACGCTGAACCGGAGCCCGAAGCATATGCGGCGGGCGAGATTGAAGTCTCGGCCCAGGTGCAGGTTGTGTTTGACCTCGGGGGGGGAGGAAACCGCTAAGGAATTCGCTGGCCCAGCCAGGCGCCTAGGTCCTCCAGCACTTGCTCCTGTTCGGGCTCGTTGAAGGTCTCGTGATAGAGACCTTCGTACAGGTGAAGCGTTTTATCTTCAGCCTGTGCTTCGGCGTAAAGGCGTTTGCTCCAGGATGGAGGGGTGAGGCGGTCAGCCGTGCCGTGGAAGACAAGAAAGGGGACCTGAAGCTCGGCCAAGCGCTGTTGCGCCTCTTCCCCCGCACGGATGAGTTCCGCACCGGTGCGAGCCGGAATGCGACCGTGGTAGTTCAACGGATCGTTTTCGGCGTCCTCGACGACGTCCGGGTCCCGCGAGATGCTGTCTTCTGGAGACCGAACCGTCGGGAGTGTGGGGAAGAGCCATCCTACGACGCGGGCCATGCGGCGGAGGATGGGAGCGATGTCTGGATTGACCGAAATGGCTGGGGCACTGAGGAGGAGCCCCCGAAGGGAGGGCCGACGATTGAGTACGTAGAGGAGGGCGACGAGTCCTCCCATGCTGTGTCCGAAAAGAAAGAGCGGGACTTCCGGAGTTTGGCGTCGGACGTAGTGGTAAAAGTTGTCGAGGTCGTCGCAATACTGCTCAAATCGATCGACGTAGGCCGACGGGCCTTCCGAGCGACCGTGCCCCCGCTGGTCGTAGGCATACACTGATGCTTTCTGCCGAGCAATGGTGTCGGCGACGTGACTGTAGCGGCCGCAGTGTTCGCCGTACCCGTGGACCAGGAGGACGAGGGCCTTCGGGGAGGTGGAAGGGGTCCAGTGCTGGGTGTAAAGGGTGAGTCCATCAGCAGTCTCAAAAGAACTCCGGCCGGCAGGTTCTGGGAAGGATTGATCCATGAACTGTGTGGAAGATTGATGTTTGTCGGACTGCGGAAGGGATGAAGTCCGCAGTTTCCGACTCCGATCAGGAGAGGTGAAAGAGTGGGTGTGAAGTCCACACTTTTCAAGAACGCGGGAATTGGCGAGCGTGAATCCCCCACCAAATCAAATGTCGGGTGTTGAGGGGAACATTCTGTACGAGTACGTTATTTCTGACCCTTGGTTGTCACGCGGTACGATGCTTTTTCCGCTTTTCTATGAGTCTCGTTCACTCGACTCGGTCCTGCCAGGCGATTCTTGCCCTTTTGGCGTTGGGCATCGGATCCCTCCTCCGAAGAGCGGCGGCACGTACTGTGTCCGAGGTGCGTGAGAGACAGGCTCCTCAGTGGAAGGGACTGCGTCCGCAGTGCCGGATTCTGGAAAATTCACCGGCGGAGGCGGCTCAGTTTGGCTTGTCCCCCCAGGCAGGATGGCTCGCCCGGGTTCTTCTGGCGTCTCGGCCCTTGGGTCCGTAGTCGTTCCATCTCTTTTTTGTCTTCTTGGGGATCATTGTGAGCGAGGCGTTCCACTGTTCGGCTCGCCTCGCCGGAAGCGTCTGGTTTTTGGGTGATCGTACGCTTGGTTGTTTCGAACGGCTGTGATCTCCACCCAGAAGTATGTTTTTTGATCTTGAATTGAGCGAGTGACTTCCATGCAGGGGAACGGATTAAAGATTGGACTTACGATTTTCTTCGTCGGTCTGTGCGGGTACTACCTCTTCCCGTCGGTGCAGAACATGTACCTCTCGTACCAGATGTCGAATATGGAGGAGGCGGAGCGGCAACAGTACGAGCAGGAGAATCGGGAGCGCCTGGATCGCATCCAGCAGAACTCCCTCAATCTCGGCCTGGACCTTCAGGGAGGCATGCATGTGACGCTTGAGGTGCAGGTCGCCAGTCTCCTCGATCAGTTGGCTAACAACAAGGACGAAACCTTCGAAGAGGTTCTTCAGGCGGCTCGGCAGCGGGCCCAGCAGGAGGATATTGGAGTGGTTGAGGCATTCGTCCAGGAGTTTGAGGCCCAAAATCCCGAGGGGCGTCTGTCCCGTTACTTCCGGAATGAACGAGAAGGCATTACGCGTCGCTCGTCGAACAGCGACGTGCAGGACTATTTGCAGACCCGGGTCGACGAGGCAGTGGGGACAGGCATTGAAATTATACGGAGTCGTGTAGACCAGTATGGAGTCACCGAGCCATCCATTCAGCGGAAGGGAGACCGACGGATTGCCGTCGAGCTCCCGGGGGTTGAAGACGAAGAACGAGTTCGGAACCTGCTGGAGAGTGCCTCCCAACTGACCTTCCACCTCATGGCGGACGCGCAACAAATTGAAGGCACCGTCCAACGCATTATCGAGTATTACGAGCCAGCGGCGGAGGACACCACTCAGTTGGCAGACGCTGAGACTCCTGAAACGGAAACACAAGCCGACGACTCCTTAGAGGCCGATCAGGGGACTGACATTGCCGGTGGTCAGGAGCGTCCCTCTGAAGAAGGAACAGTCCTCACTGAACCCGACGAGGGACAGGAGGCCGGTCCTCAGAACCCGCTGCTCGAGGCCATGCAGCCTTTGCCCCGAGAGGGAACTGCGATCGTGGGGCGGGTCTTTGGGCCCGACACGGCTCGCGTCAACGAGCTGCTTTCGGAGCCTGAGGTGCAGGAAATGATCCCGAGTGGGGTTCAACTCGTGTGGTCGGCCAATCCAAGGTTTACCACTGAGGATGGGCAGGGGGTATACGAAATGATTGCCATCCGTGCCGAGCCCGAACTCCTCGGTGACGTCATCACCGATGCCTCCGTGCAGTTTGATCAGTACACCAACGAGCCCAAAGTGTCGATGACCATGAACTCGGAAGGGGCTCGGATCTGGGGGCGTGTGACCTCTGCGAACGTCGGAGAGCTGGTTGCTATCGTCCTTGATGGCGTTGCGTATTCCTATCCGGAAGTTGAAGGGCCCATCCGGGGAGGGCAATCTCAAATCTCCGGCCTGGAATCCAGACAAGAGGCGCAAGACATTGTCACGATCCTGAGGTCGGGGGCGCTTCCCGCTCCGGTGGACATCGTGGAAGAACGAACGGTCGGACCCAGTTTGGGAGAGGCTTCTATTCAGGCGGGGTTTATTTCCGTAGTCACGGGCCTCTTGCTGGTGATCCTCTTCATGATCATGTACTACCACACGGCCGGGGTCATTGCTGACGTTGCCCTGTTGCTCAATGTGATCCTTATCCTGGGGATTCTCGCGGGCTTCAATGCCACTCTCACCCTCCCCGGTATTGCCGGTATCGTCCTGACGATTGGTATGGCGGTAGATGCCAATGTGCTCATCTTTGATCGAATACGGGAGGAGCAGGCCACCGGCAAGACCCTGAAGGCCGCAATTAACGCGGGGTACGAACAATCCCTGAGCGCCATTCTCGACGCCAACATCACGACGTTCTTTGTGGGAGTTATCCTCTACTCGTTTGGGGTCGGCCCCATTCAGGGGTTTGCTGTGACTCTCATGGCCGGGATCCTATCGTCGCTCTTCACGGCGATCATCGTGACGCGCCTCTGCTTCGACTACATGGTCGAAGAGCGGCGGATGCAGGTGAGTTACGGGTAAGTACGGCCGATGCCCCGCTTTCGGGGATTGCAATTACACTTGGGACCTCAACACTGACGGTTTATCATGCGTCTTTTTGAGAACGCCAATTATAGCCTCATTCCCAATCGTCGGATTGGGTACGTCATTTCAGGGACGTTGCTCGTCATAAGCATCGTGTCTCTCCTGTGGAAGGGCCTTGCCCTGGGCATTGACTTTCGTGGGGGGATGGAGTTTGTTCTGTCCGACACCCAGGACCTCGAAACCGTGGACGTCCGGGCTGCTCTTAGCGGCCCTCTCGGAGACGACCCGGAGGTGAAAACCTTTGGGGATACGGGCCTCCTCATTCGAACGTCGACCACCGGGGACATCAATGAGGTCCAAAACCAGATTGTAAGTACGATTCGGCAGGAGTTCCCGGGGACCGAGCCGCAGGTCGAAAAGACAGATATTGTCGGCCCTCGCTTTGCTGAGGACCTAAAACAGGGGGCGATCTATGCAGTCCTGGGGGCGCTTCTCGTCATTTTCCTGTACATCCTCGTGCGATTTGAGTGGAGGTATAGCATGGGGGCTGTCGCGGCCCTCGTTCATGACGTGACCATCACCCTCGGTATTTTCTCAGTATTTTCTGGGGTCCTTCCCTTTTCCCTGCAGATCGATCAGGCGATCATTGCTGCGTTTCTGACGATCGTCGGATACTCGTTGAATGATACCGTCGTCGTGTTCGATCGGGTGCGGGAGTACGTCAACCTTTTCAAAACGGAGTCCTTCGACGAAATTGTAAACCGATCAATTAACGCCACCCTCAGCCGTACGGTCGTGACCTCGGTAACGACATTGATCGTGGTGGTCATCCTCTTTATCTTCGGCGGCGAAGTCCTGCGAGGGTTCTCGTTTGCTCTCATCATCGGTGTCGTCATCGGAACGTACTCGTCCGTCTTTGTGGCGTCCCCGACCATCGTTGAGTTGAGACGACACGTCGAGCAGGCCTCTGCCTGAGATACGGCGTAGGCCCCTCGCTCTCTTCTGGGTGGCTCGTTCAGAAAAAGCAGGAGATAGTGAGCGTTCTTTCGGCCGCCCTTTTGCCGGAAGGGAGAACGCCTGTCTTTGTGCAGAAGCGGTGCCTACGGCAAGTGGGCTGGTTGCTTGGCCGACAGGTGCCTGGCCGGGACTCTCTGGGTGTCTCTCCTTCGGACGCAGTGGGTGCAGGGAGGAGTGCTAACGGGGGAAATGCGGACGCGTCGGGGACGGTCACGTGTGCTTCTCTCTTTCTGGAAAGTGTTCGCTCGGAAGCTCGCTGTTAAAGGGGCATGGCCCCGCAGATGCGCTGCTGAGGGTCCTTTCTAGACAACTTGTATCCAGTTTTTGCTTCATTCACGAATCGCACCGTAGCATCATGCCGGTATCCATCGTCATTGGAAGTCAGTGGGGCGACGAAGGCAAGGGAAAGGTGGTCGACTTGCTGAGTCCGGAGACGGACATCGTAGCCCGCTATCAGGGAGGTGCTAACGCTGGACACACCATCGTGTGGGAAAATGAGGAGGGACAGGAGGACGAGTTCGTTCTTCACCTCGTCCCCAGTGGGATTTTCCACGAAGGGGTTACCTGTGTCATAGGCAATGGGGTGGTGCTCGACCCCAAGGCGGTACTGGAGGAGATTGAAAAAATTAAGTCCCTGGGGGTGGATGTAGAGGGGCGCCTCAAGATCTCCCACAACGCCCACCTGATCATGCCGTACCATAAGGCGATCGAGGCGGCACAAGAGGAGGAGCGGGCGTCCGCTTCCGATGATGACGCCATCGGGACGACTGGTCGGGGGATTGGTCCTGCCTACACTGATAAGTTTGCCCGGACCGGCATTCGCGTCGTCGACTTGCTCGATCGGGACGTGCTGCGGAGTAAGCTGCGGCGGTCTATCGAAGAGAAAAACGCCATTCTTCGCGATGTCTATGACGTCGAGGCTCTGGACGTCGACCGCATCGTCGAGGAATACGTCGAGTTCGACCAAAAAATCGACGACTACGTCACCGACACCTCGAAGTATTTGTGCAACGCACTCGATGACGGTGCACGGGTATTGGCAGAAGGCGCCCAGGGGTCTCTGCTCGACGTCGATTTTGGGAGCTATCCGTACGTCACCTCCAGCCATCCGACGGCGGGAGGAACGTGCACGGGGCTGGGTGTGCCCCCAACTGCGATCGACCGGGTACTCGGCATTGCGAAAGCCTACTGCACGCGGGTGGGCAATGGCCCTTTTCCCACTGAACTCGACAACGAGGCCGGGGAACGCCTCCGGCAGAAGGGAGCAGAATTTGGGGCCACCACAGGGCGTCCCCGTCGTTGTGGTTGGCTTGACCTCGTGGCCCTTCGATACACCAGCATGATCAACGGGTTCAACGAGCTTGCCCTGACCAAGCTCGACATTCTGTCGGGCATGGAGGAACTGAAGGTGTGCACCCAGTACCGATATGATGGAAAAACGACGCGTCGCTTCCCGAGCGAAGCCCAGACGTTGAACAAGGTTGAGCCCATTTACGAGACGTTCCCCGGCTGGTCGGAGGACATTTCTGGAATGCGACACGTTGAGGAGTTGCCTTCTGAAGCGAAAGATTACATTGCGTTCATTGCGGATTACCTCGGTGTCGAGATTGGAATGGTCTCGAATGGCCCGCGACGAAGCCAAATCATCACCGATGTTCAGCGAGCTCCTGCGGCGTAGCTGAGACCCCTCGCGTCGACTGAGGGAAAAAGAGGCCAGCGGGGGCGGGTCAAGCGTCAGGGAGAATGCCACGCGTGTATCGCTGACCGAGATCCGGGGATCCGCACTCTTAGCCTCGATGGTTTTATGAAAGCGTATCGATGGTCCGTTCGCCTGAAGCTCGGGCTCATCATCTTTGCCGTCGTCATTGCGGTTGCATCGCTGGCGTACACGCAGCGGCTTGTGGATCGATTAAGGGATCGCGAGCAGGCCGTGATTCAGCTCTGGGCCGACGCCCAGGAGCAGGTCGTAAAGGCCCAGCAGCGGGCCGAAAACCCCTATCTGGAGGATCTTCGAGGATTGGAGACCTACCTCCGGTCGCTCGAAGGCAGTTCGTCCCTCATGGCCCCGCCCCCCGAAGACATTGTGGCTTTTCGGCGGGCTGTGGAGTGGGCTCAGACGATGCCTCCCACGGGGGAGCTCAACTTTATCCTGAACGAAATCCTCGAGCCCAACGAGTTCGGCATCCCCGCCATTATTACAGATTCGCTTCGTCAGCGTCCCCTCTTCTGGCGGAATGTGGGCGTGCCTGATACCGTCGGTGCTCTTCCCCCGGAGGATTCCTCCGAAGCCATGGAACGTCTTCGGAGTCTCCAGAACGACATGGAGGCCACCTACGAGCCCATTCCGATTCGTATCGGAGGACAAGGCCCGAGCTTTGAGGGGAATCGTGAACTGACCCAGTACGTCTTCTACGACGAATCTGGGCTCATTACGGAGCTGAGAATTTATCCCTGGGTACAACTGCTGTTCGTCGGTCTCTTTGTGCTCGTCGGATACGTGGGATTCTCGTACATTCGGCGAAGTGAGCGGAGCAATCTGTGGATGGGGATGGCTCGCGAGGCAGCGCATCAGCTCGGGACGCCTCTTTCGAGCCTGATGGGATGGACCGAGATGTTGCGCTCGTCGGATCTCAATTCGAAGCGACAAGAGCAGGCCCTGACTGAGATTGAGAACGACGTCGAGCGGCTTCAGCGGGTGGCAAACCGGTTCTCTGACATTGGTTCTCAGCCAAAATTGGAGCGGCGCAACATTGTGCCGATCGTCAATCAGACGGCCGGGTATCTTCAGCGGCGCATTCCCCAGCGCCGACAAGAGATTTCACTGACAGTGGATTTGCCCTCCGAGCTGAAAGCGGACGTCAACGAAGAACTTTTTGCCTGGGTCCTCGAGAATCTCCTCAAGAATGCCCTGGATGCCATTGACGACGAGGAGGGGACGATTGCAATCACCGGAGGGCACGACGACGGTACGGTATACCTCGAGGTGTCCGACACGGGAAGTGGCATCGAGCGCCGGGAGTGGAGCAATATCTTTCGGCCCGGCTACAGTACGAAGCAGCGGGGATGGGGGCTTGGGCTAAGCCTCGCCCGACGTGTCATCGAGACGTACCATGGGGGGACCCTGGAGCTGGTCAGTTCCACCGTGGGCGAAGGAACGACGTTCCGGATCGAGGTTCCCTCCTAGGCTCTGTCTGGCAAATCCCTCAAGGGCTGCACGTGGGCCTCGCTGCGCTCTGCTGCGTTCCGCTGCATCGCCGTAGGCGGGGCTACGGCTGCTTCGCGCGCCTTGCGGAGCCCACCGAGTCCGAACGTTCACTTGCTTTCGGAATTCTCAGACAGAGCCTAGGTGACGACGGGGGCTCGTTTTCTGTCTGTAGATCTATTTTCTTCCTCTCTGAAGCGTAAGATCGGGGTTTCAGAAGGAAGAAGTTTAGGTCAGTGCACGCTTTCACCGTGACGGAGGGACGACCGGCTGATCGTCCCTACTGGATGGAGGTCCTGAGAGGGAAAAAAGGAGATAGGGAGGACAACGTTGCTGATACCCTCAGCACCCAAAAACCTGCACATCGGGTTGGCGAGGAGCATCGGCTCCTGTCTGCATTCCACTCGGGATATAGCCCGACGGGGGCTTGGAGACCACTCCGTAGAGAAGTGTACTGGTCTACTTTGCAGTGCCGAGGGCGTCAGGGATGAATCCGTCGCTGCAGCTGCTCCGGCTCGTACGAGGGGGCTACGGCAAGAAAGATGTCGTCTCGATAGCGCCAAAGGACGACTCCCTGCTCGTTACGTCGGCGGGTGAGGAGTTGCTCGTTTTGTGCAAGCTGATTTCGGAGCGTTTCGTCGAGGGTGATCCGGTCCCCGAGGCGATCCAGGAGGGCGTAGCTGTAGGCAAAGGCTGCGATGGTCGTACTGTCTGTCGCGTCAGCGTACAAGAAGACGGGCACGTCCACCTCGTCGGTGATCTGGAAGTGTCCGACGCCTTGAAGCTCGGCGCCTTGGATCGTAGGGGCTGAGATCCGACGGTCCCACGTGCTGTGTACGTAGCTTTCGGCTTCGGAGGGATCGCTGGAAGTCAGTTGGGGGCGAATGGTGCTGGCCCGGTCCACCGAAAGCTCAATCAGGTCTGGAGACGACTCCGCAGTCGGTTGAAGGACAGAAAACAGCCCCATCCCCCCTGCGGCGATCACGGCAAGAACGAGAAGAGCGAGGAGCGAACGTCGCAAGGAGGAACTGGAAAAAATCCGGGAGACAAAGCGGGGAAGTATGCGCAGGGGGGCACTCAGTGACCCTTCCGCCTTCCGTCGACGACGCGCATCTTCGAGGGTCGCATTCACCTTCGAGCGAAGAGCCAGCGGAACAGGTTGAAAGCGATCGGTAAGGAGCGTTTGCAGCGTCGTCTCGAGGGCATTTGACGGCAAGGCCACATCGACGAGCATGCGCTCAGGGCCGGTCAATACATCTCGCAGCGCCGCACGAAGGGCTGCCCAGGCTTCGTCTCGCTTTGCGCGTGCGTCTTCAACAGAGGTGTTGAGCGCGGCCGCAAGACCGTCGTCCGAAGGACTTCCCAGCACGTCGAGCGCCAGGAGAAATCGTTCGTGGATCGAGCAGGCGGCAAACGCAACCGGCATTGCCCGTTCGGCCGTTTGGCGAGCCACCTCCTGCCGAAACGGGTCGTCACTGAACGAAGACGTGTCTCGACGCTCGCTGGTGGATTGGCTCGGCAACAAGGGCCCGTCGAGTGTATCGATGACGAGACCAGAAAGCCAGGCGTGCTGGTCGTCGGGACGTTCCTCGGGAGGAATCTGAGCGGCTCGTTCGTACACCCGCTGGAGAAGGCGCTCTGCTTCATCAGGGCCCGAAAGGACGCGGGCCAAGGGATACAAGACCTCTAAGTGTTGAAGGAGCGAGGACACAGTAGGGCGAGGGAACGGTGGTTGTAAGGGCGAGCGGCCACAGGAGGGCCAGGGCGACCCATTAGAATGAAGAGCAAAGGATCGCCATCAATTACGTGGACTCCTCGAAGACAATTTTTATAGAATCCCCCTTTCGAATGTCCAGGAGTTCAGAGGCGTTTCCTCCATTGACTCCGATTTCCAAGAAGCCTGTGCTCCCGAAAAGGAGGAGGGGCTCTCCTTGGGCAACGTCCCCGTACGTCGTATGGACGTCCTCGAGAACGCTACTTCCCGCGTAGCCGCTGAGGGAGGGGAGTTCCTCGGCGGTAGGGGTGTCGGTGTCGATCTCCGCTGCCTCTGTGAGGGTGGAGCGACGGATGTTTGTGATGCAATTGCCAAAGTGGTCCACGTGCACCACCCAACCCTGAACCGTTTGATCGGTCGTCGTTGGACGCGCCCAATGCAAGGTCTCGAGCGACTCAATTGGACGACCAATCGATGTCAGCGATCGTCCGGCTGCGAGATGGGCGGCAGCGGGGGCAAAGATGTCGCGGCCATGGAAGGTTGTGCTGGGGGAGGGAGTTCGCCACGCATCAGGATTGTCCAACTCGACCGCTCGGTCCGGGGAGTCCTCGTCCAACACCAGGGGGAACAGGCCGTTGTCGGGCCCCACAAACCAGTGTCCCTGTGCCTGGAGGGCAATCGCTCGTCGCTCGGTCCCCACGCCCGGATCGACAACCACGAGATGAATGGTCTCTTCCGGAAAGTACGGGAGGGCGGACTGGAGGACGAAGGCAGCCTCCATGACGTCCTGTGGACTGATCTCGTGTGTCACGTCCACGAGCCGTGCTTCGGGGCAAATGTTGAGCATGGTCCCCTTCATTGCCGGAACGTAGGCATCTTGGGTCCCGAAGTCCGTCGTGATTGTGATCATAAGGGAAGGAATCTCCTGAAAAATCCGTCGTCAATACCTGTGAATCGTGACTGCTGGCGCTTCCAACCTACAAAGCGAAGGGCTCGATGTGTAGGTGTAAAGGGGGGCTTCACACGCTACAGAAACATTGACTGGGGGCAAGAGAGTTGGCTTGGTCCCTGGACACACTCTTGTCCCTCACCACCGAGGACTGGTTTTTCTCCTGTCATGGAGGCCTCCAATTCCTCAATTACTTCTGATCCGTCCACCGAGGGATCCTCAAGTTCGAGGGTTCGTCGGGCCGTCAATCGGTTTGTAACTCTCTGGGGGGAAATGGCGTCGACCTGGGGCATCAATCGTACGATGGCGCAGATTCACGCCTTGTTGTACTGCGCCGAAGAGCCCCTCAATACCGATCAGATCATGGACCGATTGGAGGTGAGCCGGGGCAACGCAAATATGAACCTTCGGTCCCTGGTTGATTGGAATTTGGTGACCAAAACCGAGCGCCCGGGGTCTCGAAAGGACTTTTACATTGCGGAGAAGGACGTCTGGCAGATCACTGCTCGGATCATTGAGGAACGGCAACGTCGAGAGATACACCCGGTGAAGGATCGGCTCCAAAACTGTGCTCAGCTTCTGGTGGACGAAACGGAGAATCTCGAGGAGCGACCGCCCGACGAGCAAGTCCTCCACCGGCGATTTGCGAACCTGATCGAGCTCATGGAGGTCTTTGACGGGCTCTCCAAGGCGTTACTGCCGCTCGTGAAGAACAAAGACGTCACTCCGTTGAAACGTCTCTTGCGCTTTGCCCAGGCTCTCGACGAGAAACGGGCCGAACCCTCCGACTGATTCGGTGGTGAGTTCCTGGTGCTAGCTGGTTTTTGCTATGACTACCACGAACGACATTGGAGATCGCGGTGAGGAACTGGCGGCTGGGTATTTGGAGGAGGCCGGGTATCGTGTCCTCGAGCGTAACTATCACTTTCAACGCAACGAGGTTGACCTCGTGTGTCTGGATCCCAAGCAGGGCGGAGAAATTGTCTTTGTAGAGGTAAAAACCCGAACCGGGACGGGCTTTGGGGTCCCGGAGGCCTCTGTGACCGAGGACAAAAAGAAAGCCCTGGTCGAGGTGGCACAGGCCTATCTTCATGAACGAAAACTCGATGGAGTGCCTGCCCGATTTGACGTAGTTGCCGTGATGCTCACCGAGGGCGATGCCACAATTGACCACTACGAGAATGCATTCTATGCCCTCTAGTCAGAGGGGGCAGCGAAGGGATTTTCCGTTCTAA
>CAYXAD010000036.1:4508-20392 GCA_964462965.1 uncultured Salinivenus sp. | reverse complement strand
CGGAAACAGAATGACGAGCAGGGCCGGCAGGCTGGCTCCCACGCGCAGAAGCAGGGTCAGAGGGTGAAGGCGCTGCGGCTCCTGGAGGGCCCCGAGCGTGTCCGTCTGCGCGTTGCTCTCCCGGGCGTCCGTCGAGTCGGCAGACGCGGAGGAGCGGGGCGGGTCCGACGAAGAGGAGACGTCTTGCTGGGAATCCGACGCCTCCGAGGAGGTAGAGAACGACATCACACCGGATCTTCGATGAGGGGATCCTCGAGGATAAAGCGTTTGATCTCGTCTCGGATGCGTTCGGCCTCGGACAAGGGAAGGCCGGGGATGACGACGTCACTGCTCCGAGAGCCGGCCGTGTGGACAATGAGGCGCCCCAGTGAAAATTCTCGCTCGATCAAATCCTGGGACACGTCCACGTGTTGAATGCGACGGAGCGGCACCACGGTACGAACGTGGTTCAGCACCCCGTGCTCTAGATAGAGCTCCTCGGGACGAAGCGAAAAGCCCCAGGCCCGATACCGAAGCTGAGGCCAAAAGAGGCAGTAGAGGACGGCCAGGAGCAGCACGGTTCCTGACACCACGCCGAAGGGCAACCAGGATCCAGCCGAGAAGAGATGGGTCAGGTCATAGAAGAACACCGGGAGAAAGAATAACACAGAGAGACCAACTCCCTTAATTCGCCAGATGGTTCGGATGGAAGAATCGAGAGACCGAATGTCCTCCTCTGACGTCACGTCAGAGAGAGCAACATTGGCTGCAGATGTGTTCATGAGGTGGGAAACGGGGGGAAGCTCCAGCGTCAGCCATGGCCCTAGTTGAAACAGAGGAATCGCCCGAGGGTTCGGGGGACGCCTCTATCTGCTCACGGTCAATTTGTTGAGATCCCGGCGGGGGTGGGCCGACCGACGTCCAATTGTTTGTCTCTGCGCTACCGGTTTGTTTGCGAGGCCACCGGGAAAAGCGGCCCTTTCTCTTGTCTTGGTACCGGAAAGATTGCGTTATGATCGACGATATAAGCATTCTTGGCTGTGGGTGGCTGGGGGCGGCGTTGGCCCGTCACCTCCGTCACGAAGGCGTCTCTGTGCGGGGATCCACAACGACCCCCCGGAAGGTCGAGGTCCTGGCCGAGGATGGAATCGATCCGTTTCTGTTGAGCCTTGAACCCGAGCTGTCGGGAGACGACGTCGACTCCTTTTTCCAGTCTTCTGTTCTTTTCCTCAACATTCCTCCCCCTCGAGGAGACGATGCACGGTCCGTTCACCTTCAGCAGGTGGACGCTGTTCGTACCGCGGCTCGAGAGGGCGACGTCGAATGGGTCCTTTTTGCCAGCTCTACCGGGGTGTATCCCCGCGTCGAACGCACCGTCACAGAAGCGGACTGTCCGCCGGGACAACCTGAGGCCTTGCCGGGTCCTCGCCGGTCGACGGGGAAAACCCTGCTTGAGATCGAGGCTCGACTCCTGGACGATTCGGCCTTCGCCACGACCGTGGTCCGTTTCTCCGGGCTCTACGGAGGCGATCGGCATCCGGGCCGTTTCCTCGCCGGCCGAACGGGACTGAGCCGACCCCGGGCACCCGTCAACCTCATTCATCGTGAGGATTGCGTCGGCATCCTGACCACCCTGCTCGAACAGAATGTCCGGAATGACGTCTTTAACGCCTGTGCCGACGCTCATCCGACGCGCCGCGAGCTTTACACCCAGGCCGCAAAGAAATTAGGGCTGGAGCCTCCGTCCTTCGATGAGGAGGATCCGACGAGGGGAAAGGTAGTAAGCAATCAAAAGATCAAAGACTGCTGCGGCTACCGGTTTTTGCATCCGGATCCGCTTGCCGATGTGAAGGGGTAGGGAGGGGGAAATTGCCTTCCGGTCTCTGTGATCGTGTGTGCCCACGGAGAGACATTCGTCCTTTGCTCAGACCCCAGTGCGCCCAGCCTCCTGATTCGTCCGACGACCCGCTCGCTGGAAAGAGGGAGACCAGCGGTCTGTAACCGACCCCCCTCAAGCAACAAGAATCGTGGGCCTTGACTTCGGGGACGGCTCCTGTGTAGTTAATTAACGCGGTGTGCAGGTTTTCCTCCCCTGCTCATGGAAACGGCACGCGCTGACCCTTTCTCTCCTCCGTTCCTTCCCCTCCCGATACAGGAGGGACGACCGGCCGGTCGTCCCTGCGTCCTGGGTAATGCAGATAGGGGACGGGAAGTGCTCCTTCTGAGGCTTCAATCACACCCGACCCACGTACAAAAGGGTAGATCTGGAAATAGAACCGTGCACACACCGTTAATTAACGCAAGTTGCGACTTACTTGCTCTTTAGTGAAAAGACGACGGATCCCGATAGAAGTCGGGCCAGGCGGCAGACCGCCGAATGGAAGTGTACAAGGCGGTCGGTGGTCCGCGGTCGGCCGTCATCACCCTCGACTGTTAGTACCTCGCAACATGGGTTAATTAAAGCTGTCTGCGTTCTAGCCCCGATTGGAGCGAGAAAACGAGCCCCTGACATGAGGGTCCGCACCTCGTCGCTCCATTGGTTTGCATCCTCTTTCAACGAGCTTACCTGACGCGTCATGTCCTCCTCTGAGTCCCTTACGACGCCTGTCGTCGCGCCCTCCCTGGAGAATGCAGCCCAGAATGGGGCCTCTTCTCCGTCGTTGGCCCCGGATGGGTTGCGTACCGACGACGTGACGACCCTCATTGAACGCTACCATGCGGTGCGGGACGTTTCCGAATCGTTCTGCGAACCGTTGAACACGGAAGACTATGTGGTGCAGACGGTCGAAAACGTGAGTCCGACGAAGTGGCACCTGGCTCACACGACCTGGTTCTTCGAGACGTTTCTTCTCCGTGAGCACGTCGACGACTACGAACTGCTCGATGAGACGTATCCGTATCTTTTCAACTCTTATTACATTCAGGCCGGAGAGCGGCACTGTCGGGACCGGCGCGGATACATTTCTCGGCCGACGGTTCAGCAGGTCTATGACTACCGTCATTACGTCGACGAACACATGCACGAGTTGATGACCTCGGCGGGCGAGGCGGTGCTGCGGGCCCTGGCCCCCCTGGTGGAGCTCGGCATCCATCACGAGCAGCAGCACCAGGAGCTCATGGTCACTGATCTGAAGCATGTGCTCTCGGTCAATCCCCTTCGGCCGTCCTATCGCGAGGACTTGACGCCGTCTGCTCAGGAAGTGGCGAACCCCCTCGATTGGGTGAGCTTTGAGGGAGGGCTCTACGAAATTGGATACGACGGCGACGGGTTTTGCTACGACAACGAGACGCCCCGCCACAACGAATACCTCGAGCCGTTCCAGCTGGCCAATCGGCTGGTCACCAACGGCGAGTATCTCGAGTTTATGGCCGATGGGGGATACGAGCGACCTGAGCTCTGGCTTTCGGCCGGCTGGTCAAAGGTTCAAGAGGAGGAGTGGAGCGAGCCCTTCTACTGGGAAAAGCACGAGGGCCAGTGGTATCTTTACACCCTGGGGGGGCTTCGAGAGGTAAATCCCGCCGAGCCGGTCTGTCACCTCAGCTATTATGAGGCCGACGCCTTTGCGCGCTGGGCCGACGCACGCCTGCCGACCGAAGCAGAGTGGGAGGTGGCGGCCCGAGATCTCCCCCTGCAGGGCAATTTTGTAGGGAGCGAGACCTTTCACCCGGTTCCGGTCTCCCCCGAGGCCGTGGGACATGCCCCCGAGGCGGGGGACGGTCCGCTCTACCAGATGTATGGGGACGTCTGGGAGTGGACGCGCAGCCATTATTCGCCGTATCCGGGGTATGAGCCGCTTCCGGGGGCCATCGGGGAGTACAACGGGAAGTTTATGTGCGAGCAGTTCGTTCTCCGCGGCGGATCCTGTGCGACGTCCCAGTCGCACATGCGTCCCACCTACCGCAACTTTTTCCATCCCGACGAAGCCTGGCAGTTTATGGGCGTGCGCCTGGCCCGGGACGTGGAGTAGATGCCAATCGGGGGCTTCTACCCGGAGTGATTTCCAGGGGTTCGTGTCGGCCCTTTCTTCCCCCCTTCGATGCGCCTCGGGAGTGCTCGGGCTGGAAGAGAGGAACAAAGAAGCGGTTTCCCCCCTTCTTCGGCATCGGGAATGGGGGCGGCCCTCGGGAGAGGGAAAGAAGCGTTCACGTGTGCTTTCGGGGCTGACTTTTCTTGCTTCGTTATCTCTTTCTGCCAGTGAATGGATGACATGTCGTCGAATCCTCAAGTGCAGGATCTGATTGATCAGGCCCCGGCCACTGAGTCGTTCCGAGAGGCAGTATTGCGGGGGCTCCAACGTTCGCAGAAGCAGGTGCCTTCGAAGTTTTTGTATGATGAACGGGGTTCAAAGCTCTTCAGCAAAATCTGTGAGCAGGAGGAATATTACCCGACGCGGACCGAAATCGGCATCATGCGGCGCCACGGGGAGGCCATGGCGCATGCCATTGGGCCGAAGGCACGCCTCGTAGAGCTTGGAAGCGGGAGTAGTCTGAAGACGCGTCTCCTGCTCGATCGTCTGACCGATCTTGCCTCGTACGTGCCCGTTGATATCTCCCGCGAGTTTCTCCTGGAGAGCGCCGAGGCACTCGCTGAGGAGTATCCCTCCGTGCCCATTCAACCCGTCTGTGCCGACTACACGGAGCCCTTCACGTTGCCCGATCCGCCGCCGTTGGCTGCGCGAACCGTGGGCTATTATCCCGGCTCTACGATTGGCAATTTCCGCCCCGAAGAGGCCCAGGACTTTCTGCAGCGCATTGCCAATCTGGTGCGTCCCGACGGGGGGCTTCTCTTAGGGGTGGATCTCAAGAAGGACGTGGGAATCCTCGAGGCGGCCTACAACGATGCTGCGGGCGTGACTGCGGCGTTCAATAAAAATCTACTCCGCCGAATGAACCGGGAGCTGAATGCCACCTTCGACCTCGATCGCTTCGAACATCAGGCCGTCTGGAACCCGGAGCGCGGATGCATCGAGATGCACCTTCGGAGTACGACGGCCCAAACGGTAACCGTGGCAGGTCAAGAATTTTCTTTCGAAGAGGGGGAGACCATTCACACTGAGGATTCCCACAAGTACACCCTCGACGAATTTGCTGAGCTGGCGGAAGAGACAGGGTTCGAGGTGGATCATCTCTGGACCGACGATCGGGGGTTCTTCAGTGTACAGTACTGTACAGCCCAGCGGTAGCCCCGTTGCTAAGGGACGTCCTCTGACAAGGGAGAAACCGCAAGGCGGAACGAGCAGGGGCGTGCTTCCATGCGTATACCCGTAGCCGTTTTCTGTACGAACTCAGCTTCCCCTTGCCTATGGCTCACGCGTTCTTTCTTGGTGTAGACGGGACTCCTTCCGAGGAGGGCTCCTCGAGCGACGTCATGATCACGGTTTTCGAGAAGTCGAAGGAGCCGGCTGATGGCGAGTCCACCTTTCGGCTGAATCACATTCACAAACGTTCGGACGTATCCTCTGCCGAGGAGTTTGCGGATTATCTGCAGGGCTTCGTCGCGGATCGTCCGTATCTCGGGCGGACGAATATTATCGTGAATCGGTCAGATGACTTTGGCCAGGGGCTGCTTGAAGCCCTCGAAGATCGAGGGCTGGCTCCGGTTGCTGCGACCCTCACCTCCGGGACGGGGGCAACGGCCGGTGATCCCGACGAGGTAGGGGTTCACCTGGGCGTCTCGGATGCGGTGCGGGCCTTGGTGAACCTGTATCGCGACGAACGACTTGTGCTCGAGGGACACACGACCGATACTGCCTCCCGCCTCGCTCGAGAGGTGCAGAATATTTCCGAGGACCTCGATGAGGCCGACGGCGATGCGGAAACGCCCGGGGCCTCGAGTGCCGCCCTCTCGTTTGACGGGGTTGATCTTCACCTCAAGAGCGCAGCGTTGGCTGCTTGGTTGGGGCGAGAACGATCGTTTGATCCGTCGCAGCACCTGAAGGAGGACCCACAAACGCAGTCTCCCCCTGCGGATCAGACGGGCCCCTAGCGGTTCTCTCTGCGTGGAAAGGATTTCGGCCCGCTGTGCGCTTTCTGCGTGCAGCGGGCCTTTTTCATCTAGGGCCTCCGGACCTCGTCGTTCGGGGCCCGTTCTCCCCGATTCCCTACGATCCTTCGGAAGGTATTCGTGGACCAGTCCGGGGCAACTGGCATTGGAAGAGAGGTAGGGGCGGAGGACCTTGAGTTCGCTCAGGGTTTTCTGGCTGCCTCTTTGCCAGCGTCACGCTATTTGTCCCGGGGGACCGAGGGGCCCCTCATTTCTCACTGTTCGTGACTGCTGGGCTCACAAATGAGTTGAGTGCGCCGAAACAAGAACTCCTTGGTCCCCTCCGGGAGTTGGCTACATCCACTGATCTTTCTGATTTTTTGCGGAGGTAATCATGGCACATGCGTGGCACGACGTAGATGTCGGGTCGGATGCCCCTGACGTCTTTCAGGCGATCATCGAGATCCCGCAGGGAGGGAAGGTCAAGTATGAGCTTGACAAAGACACCGGCATGCTTCGAGTGGATCGCATGCTCTACTCGTCGGTCGTCTATCCTGCCAACTACGGCTTTATTCCCCGTTCCTACGCCGCCGACGGGGATCCCCTCGACGTACTGGTGTTGGCCCAAGAGCCGGTCGATCCGCTCTGCATTTTGCGAGCTCGTCCCATCGGCATGATGAGCATGCTCGATGACGAGCAGGAGGACGCGAAGGTCATTTGTATCCACATGGATGACCCGGCCTTTAATGCCTACTGGCATATCAAAGAGCTCCCCGACCATCGCCTTCGGGAGCTCCGCCGGTTCTTTCAGGACTATAAGGCGCTGGAGGACAAGACCGTTCGCGTCCAGGATTTCTTTGGGCCGGATCGGGCCAAAGAAGTGGTAGAGGGTGCCGTTGAACGCTACAGAGAAATTATTCTCCCCAAGCGTCAAGCCTCCGAACTGTCGTAGCACTTCGTGTCTTTCTCGGGGCTGCTCTTCGACCCCCGTCGCCTTGCAATCTTCTTGAAAGGTGGGCGACCTCGGCACAATAAAAATGGGCCCGCCGGTCCCGGCGAGCCCACGGATGGGTTTCTTAGAAAGGGAGCCGAGAGCTACAGTTGGAGACCGACCCCGGCCGTAAGGGTGTTGGTTTGACTCAGGGCGTAGTCGACGTTGATCTGGATAATAGCAAGCGTCAACGTGACGCCGGCGAGTCCTCTCACACTGTTCGAGGCGTCCTGGCTAATAGAAAACTCCCTCTCACCACTTCCATTCCCTGAAACCTGGAAGGTATATGTATAATCTGTACTAAAGTCTTCGTATTGAAGGCCCCCATAAAAGGTAATTGGGGCCACCGGTAGGCTCTTGCTGGCCTGCACGTTGACGGCCCACCCGGAGGCATTGAGCACTTCCGAGCCGTCGCTTTCGATGGCCAGTTCATTCCAGGCGCCCTGCACGGCGAGACTCAGGGGAGTAGGACCGGGAAGGTACTGATCGATGTCGTGGCGAACGGCAAGACCCTTGAGTCCTACGTTTCCGTAGTTCGAATAAGAGATTTTGGGCAGGTATCGGACCTGTACGTCCGTGCCCATGACTGCCCCGATGCCTACCTGCGGGACGGGGAGCGGGGCGATAGGCGTGTCGACGAGACCGGGGGGGACGTCATATTCTTGGATTTGGTTTCCAGTAGACTCATCAGTAAATATCAACCTGCCTGCTGGATCTGTGTCCCCAAAAATAGTTGGTACCTGACCGTTCCGTGTGTTTTCTGCTGATACAACAACCGACCGTTCGACCGTTTGTCCGCCTTGAGTGGTAAATTGGGCTTCAAAAGTTTCCTGATCGAACGTAAACTCCTTTTTCGACGCAGGAATCAGCGCACCGGAGGCACTCACACCGAGGTATACGTTGACGGGGAGCCCGGGAATGAATCCGTCTCCTACGTCGGCTGAGCGGAAGAGGCCGCCATTGAGGTCGGCCCCGAGCGCATCCGTTAAGGGAGCCACGTAGCCATCGGCGTACATCTCACCGATTTGACTCAGTTCACCACCGAGGTTCTGAGCATGGGAGAGAGGGGGAGAAAGGAGAAGGCCCAGAACAATTGCGCAGAGGGAGATGCAAAAACGATCACGCATGGTATCTCGCGGATCAATGAAGGAAGGAAGCGACAGTAAATGGCAGCGTAAACCTATCCGGCGTAACCTACACTCGCAAACCAGGATTGAGAGAAGCAACAATCATGCAAGCGGTGCTCCGTTCGCTCGAGACCCGTCTTGCTCGGCCGCCATCGGTGCAAAAGGGTTGTCTGGCTGGCAACTTGGGTACCTACGTGGGGAACTGTGGTCGTTTTGACCCTGGCTGAGGCGTGGGGGCTTCGGCCTTCAAAAGGAGGGAGACGGGTACGGCTTCATGCGTTTCCTGAGAGGAGGGGGACGTGACAGGGGCATGGACGAACTCGGACGGATCTTTCTGATGAGGGTCCGAGTTTTGCCGGCACGAAACGACAATAGAGGCCAGGAGGAGCAATCCGAACGCACCTGTAAGAAGAGCCATGAGGGCGGCGAGAACGTTACGAAGCATAGAGGTCGGAGGGCGTTGGTGAAAGGGTCCTGCGGAAAGGGCAATGAGCGGAAAAGGCGGCCGGTTAGAACGGCACCTCGTCCTGTTCCTCAGGAAAATCAGATTCGTGCTCAATCGTTTGAATTTCAATGCCTTCCGCCGAGAAGCCAAACAGGTCCTCGGGAGAGAACACGAGCCGGAAGTCGTGTTCGGTAAAGAACGGCTCAAACTTGCGGGCAAACTCGTCGAGTCGTTTTAAATAGTACGCCGTGTTTTCGTCGGGATCGTGTGGATCCCAGTCAGCGGCAAGCTTGCAGTGCTTGAAGGCCGTAACGTCGGCGCCCTCTCCCGTGATGTAATACGAGATCCGATCGCCTTTCCGGACAGGCTTTCCCGTTTTTTCGGCCTTCTCCTTCGCAAGCTCGTAGGCGGCGGCACGCGGGCGGTTGCCCTCTTCCACGTCTCGCTCGTACTCCGCGATCGTATCCTTGAGGCTTTCGGTACGGGCAAAGCTGTCGACCCCCTCCCAGTCGTGGGCGATGATTTTGTCCCGGGTGTCGACGTACAGGTCGTGAAGGCCTTCTACGTCGTAATCGAGAAGCCGGCGGATGGCCTGCCGCACGAACCCACGTCCGAACGCTTCATTCGACCGGGAGATGAGAGAGGAGCCCTTAAACTTCAGATTGCCGTCGTACGTGAGGAGGGCGTAGTTCTTTTTCTTGTAGGAGAGCATTTTCCGATAGCGACCGTCGAACCCGACCCGGATGCCCTCGGGCATGGCCTCGGTGAGGCCGACGGTGAAGTCGATCTCGGCCTGCTCACCGCGAATCTCGTCGGGCGGCACGAACAAGACGCCGTCCGTATCGACTTCGATCACGGTCCCGCCGCACTCCCGAATTTCCTGGATCAACTGTCGAAGGAGCTTCTGGCCCGTTCGGGCGACGCGATCGGCCTCTTCGAAATCGTTGAACGCCGAGAGGCTGAAGCCGAGAACGCCGTAGAAAGAGTTGATGAGCACCTTGTAGGAATTCTGCCGCGCGTCCAGCTCGCTCCGCTCTTCCTCGGTCGTGGCGTTCTGCATCTTCTCTTTGGTGTCCAGACGCAGGTCCGTCAGGCGTTGTAGCAACCGGGGGAAGAGATCCAGCGTATCTCCCGACGGCTGCACGTTGTAGTTCAGCATGATGGAGGGATACAGGCTCTCCACGTCGGCGTAGACGATGGGGCCCATCACACCGGTGATGAAGATGTCGGTGTAGCCGCCCATCGACTGGCTGCCCCACTCGCTGCGAGGAAGGGCGTGGCGCTGGCGGAGGTACTCCCGCACGAAGAGGCTCTCGATCTTGGAGGCCGGGCCGCGGCGGGCCGACGCGCCGTACGACATCGGAAGCATCTGGGCGAGGTAAAAGGTGGAGCCCGAGAGGTGGCCCGCAAGCCGTTTCGTCTCGATGACGTCGTCGAGGGCGTAGTCCAGCAACTGCTCTCGGTTTTCCCGCCAGGCGTGTGCAATGTCGGTCCCTTCGATGTAGGTCCGCTCCTCGGGGGCGAGGTCAAAGTACTGCGCGGCGGTTTTCAGGCTGTAATCGGGAAGGTCCCGGGAGAACACGTCGAAGGACATCACCTGGAAGTACGTATCGATGACGTGCCGGCCCACGATGTCGACCGCTGGATAATCGACTGTACGCTCGGCGAAGCGCATGCTCGAATCGTACGTCCGCGGGACCGAGCCGTCCCGCCCAATGGAAAAATCGACCCCGTGGAGCTCGCAGCGGTCGAGGAGATAGGAGAGGTCGAAGCTAAAAATATTGTGGCCTTCGATGACGTCCGGGTCCTGCTCCCGGAGGGTATGCACCAGGTCTTCCAGCAACGTTTTCTCGGACATTCCCTCCCGGAGGTGCAGGAGCTCCGTCCAGCCGCGATTGTCGGAGAGAGCGACGATAATGATTTTGTCCTCCGGACGTTCGGCATTCGGAAAGCCGCTCTCGGTATACACCTCGATGTCGAGTTGCAGGCGATGCAAATCGTCGAGGGTCATGTCGAGCAGGCCCGTGCGTCCCGTTTGCATCAGGTACTGCTGGGTGGGGGAGCCCACCCGGAAGAGTTCCTCGGGCCATCCTTCGTCGCTGTCGGTTCGCCGCTCGACCTGTCGGATGCCGTCCCAGTAGTCGTTCCAGGTTTCGAAGACCACGAGGTAGCGGTAGAAGTTGTCCCCGTTGAGCTTCTGGAGCCAGAACCGATCTCGCATCCCTTGCAGGAGGGAGGCGTCGGAAAGGAAGAAGAAGGGGTAGAAGGTGTCCTCGTGCTCCACGATGGAGGAAAAATCTTCGGTCCGCTGATAGAGCCGTACCCGAGCGGGCTCTCCGGAAGGACTGTCCATCAAGGGCTGTACATCCACCAGGCGAGGCATCGGATCCTTTCCGAAGAGAGCCACGTCCGCTGACGATTCAGAGGGGGCGGCGGGCGACGTTTCAGCGGCTGTCGTTGGAGAGGAAGCCATAGAAAAAGGGCGACGGGGTGGACGACTGAGTCGTACTGGCTCAACGTATTGATGAGGGGGATGTGCCGATGAAGACGGGGGTCGAGGGGCGAAAGCGGAGATCGTTTATGACCTCGTAGATTCGCTCCATCCTCCCCACGCCCGGAGCTCCTCCGGGTCCTTCGTGACGTGGAAGGCAGTGGACCCGAACGACTGAGGGTCCCACGTTTCCTTCATTCTTCGAACCGGGCGGTGCTCCCGCATTGGGGTTGTCCGCCGCATCTCGTAGATTTTCAGACAACAGCCACGCGGTCGAATCTCTTTTTTACGGGTACATGCCGACACTTGCCGTAGACGGGGTCGGACATCACTATGGGCGTCTTCTCCTCTTTCGACGGTTGTCCTTCACACTGGAAGGAGGAGAGACCCTGGCGATTCGAGGGGCCAATGGGGCCGGCAAGTCGACGCTCCTTCGGATTCTCGCCGGTGTGCTCACTCCTCGGGCCGGAACGGTTTCGCTTTCGATAGAGGGGGAAGTTGTGTCGGCCGAACAGCATCCTCTTCACGCTGGACTGGTGGCCCCGGCCCTCGGTCTCTACCAGCAACTCACGGCGCGCGAAAACCTGGAGTTTTTGGTGCGTGCTCGTCGGTTGGCCCGTGGAGACTCCCGCATCGATGCGGTCCTCGATCGGGTGGGCCTTCTGGGGCGGGCCGATGAACGGGTGATCACCTACTCGTCCGGGATGCAGCAACGGGTGAAGTTTGCGGCGGCTCTGCTCGCCGATCCCCCGCTCCTCTTGCTCGATGAGCCCTCTGCCAACCTCGATCCTGCGGGGCGGGAGATGGTCACGTCAATCGTGGAGGCCCAGACGGATCGTGGGCGGCTCCTCGTCGTGGCGACCAATCGGGCCGACGAAGCCGAACGACACGACCACCAGCTTCGCATTGAGGATCATCGGTGATTATCCTTTGTGACGTATTCGACGACGAGATTCTCCCGTGTGCCCTCTCGCCCGCGCGTTCCGGGCGGCACGTATACTCAGAGGCAGTAGAGCCCGCCACTCTCTCGACCAAAATTACCCCTGTGCTCGCGTTGTATGGCCTACGATACCATTGAAATCTACGTGCGAAGCCTCTCCGAGGAAGAGGCGCTGGACTGGTTGGAAGAGGTGCTGGACTCTCCCGAACGGGTCCAGGACTCTCCGATTGTGACCTACGAAGGGGGCTATCGAGAGACGACGGTGCCGGTACAGATTGCAGAGCACGTTCAGGGCGGGGGCTTCACGAGCCTCTGGTTCAATGCCCCTACCCTCCCGTGGGAATCGACGGAGGCCTGTGCACGTGCGGCCCACGAGGCTCTCGGTCATACGGTGCTCTGCTATCCCGACCAGTTCGACGAGCCCTGGACGTTGCTCCGCTTGTCAGACGGAGAGGAGGACACGGTCGACGAACGAGAGCTCACCTTTTAATTGTGTTCACTCAGAGGGCGGTCAGGGGGAGCGCAGCGTGAATCTGCCGTCGTCGGCCTCGAGATAGATCTCTGGGCCTCCGCCGTTCACCGGGCCTCGATAGTTGACCTCGTCGTCATCCACCTGTCGAATGGAGCTGAGGTCGGTGTCCGAATTCAGAGAGACGTCGTCGTCGAAGTCGGTGTCTAGGTCGAATCCGGCGCCCGTGGGGAGAGTGAAGGCAACGGATGCTTCGTGCGTATCGATGCGGACATTCTCGGTAACCTCAGCAAGCCCGACAGTGACATCGCCGTCGTGCATGTCGAGTCCAAATCCTCCTCGCAGGTCCTCGACGGTGATCTCACTGTCATGTGCATCAATCGATACGCGCCCCCGGACGGACCGAAGGTCTACTCGTCCGTCGTGGGTTGAAAGGGTCACGGGGCCCTGCTGATCAACGACGGTGATGGGCCCGTCGTGGGTGTCGATGTTCGATCGGCCGGCGACCGATCGAAGCTCCATGTGACTTTCGTGCGTGTCGATCCGTACGTCGCCCGAGTGATCGGTGACGGAGAGAGGACCTTCGTGCGTGTCGATGGTTAAGGGGGCCTGGAGGCCCGTTACGTCAATGGTCGACTCGTGGTCGTCGACCGTGAGCTGCGCCGACGGGGGGACCTTGAGCGTGTAGTGGACGGGAGGAATGTCAATGCCGCCCCATTGCCAGCCCGACTCAAAGCTGAAGCCGAAGACTTTCGACTCGTCGTCCCCCTCGGCGTGCTCGGTGGAAAGGGCAAGCCGGTCGGTCTGCTGGTCGACCTCAATGCTCGTTTTCTCGGCCTTCGGGTCCTCGTCGGTGGGCATGATTCGCGCTTCATACTGCACGCGATCCTGATCCCAGGAGGTCACGGTGATGCTTCCTTCGTGATTTTCAATTGATACGGTTCCGTTTTCGGCAAGGGGAACCGTGTCGCTGACGGTGCGAGCCGCCTCTTGGGCCGGTGCTGTGGACACGATGCAGACGCCAGCCAGAACGAGGGCGACGCACAGCCGAATGGGACGAACAGGAAAAGACATGACGTTGGAGCTGTGATCAAAGTACAATCGCGAATGAGGGAGGCGTAGACTCCGATCTCGACAGAGTAGACAGGGGGATCCGCGATTCGGTTGCAGTTCCCCGAAAGAAGAGAAAGCCGAGGCGGACGTTACTCTCCGAGGACAGCGGCTCCTTGAATGGAATCGATGTCGGGGAGAGCGCTTACTGTTAGTTTCTCGCCTCGCTCCCGCGTCGTGTGTTCGGCGTAGTGGTTCTCCTTCGGCTGCCGATAGACGTGGATTTGTTCCTCATCGAGTGCAACGATCCAAACCTCTGGGATCTGTGCTTGGGCGTAGAGGGGAAGTTTTACGTTCCGGTCAAAGGAAAGCGTTTCCCCGGATACCTCTACGAGGAAGAGAGCCTCTTCGGGGTGGGGGTGTCGCGTACCATACTCGTCGTTCCTTGGGGACAGCAGGGAAATGTCGGGCTCTGGTTCGGAGTTGGAGGTGAGTCGAATCGGATTCTGCACACTCACAAGGGCCTGCGACTCGACTCGTTGAACGAAGAGGCGAGTGAGTCGACGTACGCAGGCGGCATGCTGGCTTCCAATTGGCGACATGGTATAGATGTGGCCGTCGAGAAGTTCGACGCGATCTTCGGAGTCGATGATGTCCGCCTGCGCCATTCGATGGTACTCCTCGACAGTAAACCGACGGCGCTGAGGAGATGCTGTTTTTGTGGCGGCAGTCGGCATAGCCGTTTGAAGGGAATAGGAGGTCGAAACGTTGGTCGTTACACGTGCTCTTCGGCGTGATAGGAGGACCGTGTGAGCGGGCTGCTTTCGACGTGTTCGATGCCTTTTGCTTCGCCGACCTCCTTGTACCAGTCGAAGACTTCGGGCTCCACCCACTCCTCGACGGGCAGATGGTGCTCGGTCGGCTGCATATACTGGCCGATCGTCATCACGTCGAGATCGATCTCCACGAAGTCGTCCATAATCTCCACGACCTCTTCTTGGGTCTCCCCGAGGCCCACCATGATGCCGCTCTTGGTGCGAAGGCCTTCTTCTTTGGCCCAACGCAGGACGTCGAGCGAGCGCTGGTAATCGGCCTGGGGGCGGACCCGCCGATAGAGGCTCGGTACGGTCTCGACGTTGTGATTGAAGATGTCCGGTTCGGCGTCGAAGACGATCTGGCAGGCCTCCCGGATGCCGCGGAAGTCAGGCGTGAGTACCTCGCAGGTAGCGCCCAGGTCGTGCACGCGGCGGATGACTTCGGCAAAGATGGGGGCTCCACCGTCTTCTCGCTCGTCCCGGTTGACGCTGGTAATCACGGCGTGGTCAAGATCCATCTTCTCGACGGCCTCAGCGACGCGGCGGGGCTCGTCCCAGTCGAGGTCTTCCGGGGGGCGTCCGGTCTTTACGGCACAGAAGCCACAGGAGCGAGTACAGACGTCGCCCAGAATCATAAACGTGGCGGTGCCGCGGCTCCAGCACTCGCCCATGTTCGGGCAATTTGCACTCTCACAGACAGTGTGGAGATCGTGATCCTCGACGGTCTGTCGGACATTCTTGTAGGACTCGCCCTGGGGAAGGGGGACGCGGAGCCAGTCCGGACGCTGACCACGTTTGTTGACGTTCGTGTTTTCCACCACGGGGAGTTCAACGAAGCCGGGATCGCCGTCGCCCGACGGGTCTAGGGGCTCGGGTTCGACAGTCTGAAGGTCAACCTCCTCGGGCTGGGCAGGAGCGTCCTCGGCAGATTTCGAGTCGGGAGGAAGTGTGGACATGCGGGTTTTGGTCAGTCATCGTACAGCCAGCCGACATCCGTGACGCTCCAAGATGTCGGCATGCGAGCGAGTGTGACTGCGTACGAGGGGGCCTAAGGGGCCGTTCCCCGTGTGGAGCCGGTACAAGTACAGGCTCCAGTCACATTTGTTGATAAGAAGCAGACTTTTCGGGAGACTGTACCCTCGTCGGCGTTCGGCCCACCCTCGTGTCTCTGTCTTCTGATCTTTCCTGTCATGGTTCTTCGCTTCGCTACCACGTTTTTGACCGTTGCGCTCGTCGCCTCTTTGCTCGGCTGTTCATCGTCCTCCACCGCAGATCTGGTCCTTCAGGATGGAACCCTCGTGACGGTCGACGAGGACCAGCCGGAGGCCGAGGCACTTGCTGTCGCGGACGGGCGCATCCTGGCGGTCGGCAGTACGGAGGAGATGGAGGCCTACGTGGGAGGCGATACGCAAGTGATCGATCTCGACGGGCGTCTGGCCGTTCCCGGCTTCATCGAAGGCCATGGACACTTTATGGGAGTGGGGGAGGCCCAGATGCAGCTCGATCTGTTGAACACCTCCTCTTGGGAGAGCATTGTCGCCAAGGTCGACTCGGCGGCCGACGCCGTGGACCCCGGCACGTGGATCGAGGGCCG
>CAYXAD010000036.1:0-4408 GCA_964462965.1 uncultured Salinivenus sp. | reverse complement strand
CTCGCTCACGGCGTGACCAGTTTTCAGGATCAGGGAGCCTCCTTCGAGACCATCGACCTCTATCGCGAGATGGCCGAAGCGGGAGAGTTGGGGGTGCGGATGTATGCTCTCGTCTCTCAGAGCGAAGTAACGCCCGAGAATCAGGACGCTCTCGCTGACTACCGGACGGTCGGGGCCGCAGATCAGTTCTTGACCGTCCGATCGATCGGGGAGGTCACGGCCGACGGGGCGCTGGGCTCCCGCAGTGCCTGGATGCTCGAGCCCTACGAGGATGCTCCCGACGATGCGGGTCTGAACGTCACCTCCATGGACCGCATCCGTGAGATTGCTGAGATTGCCCTGGAAGAGGACTATCAGGTGGCGGTTCACGCCATTGGGGATCGAGCCAATCGCGAAAGCCTGGATCTGTTCGCGGATCTTTTTGCCCAGGCCGACGAAGATGGAGAAGCCCTGCGCTGGCGCATCGAACACGCCCAGCATCTCCATCCGGACGATATTCCGCGCTTTTCCGAGCAGGGCGTCATCGCTTCCATGCAGGCCATCCACGCGTGCTCCGATGCGCCGTACAATTACGCTCGCCTCGGAAAGGAACGGGTGCAAGAGGGAGCGTACGTGTGGAACACGCTGTGGGAGAGTGGAGCCGTCGTCACGAACGGCACCGATGCCCCAGTGGAGGAGGTCGATCCGATTGACAGTTTTCACTGCACGGTCACGCGTCAGGTCGCCGGGGCCGACACGACCTTTACGTCGGACGAGGCTCTGTCCCGAGAAGAGGCCCTCCGCTCGTACACCCTGAACAATGCGTATGCCGCCTTCGAGGAAGACGAGAAGGGCTCTCTGACGTCTGGGAAGCTGGCGGATATTGCCGTTCTCTCCAAAGACATCATGTCGGTCCCCGAGGACGAGATTCGAGACGCTGAGGTCGATCTGACCATTGTCGATGGGGAGGTCGTGTACGAGCGTTCCCGAGACTAGCCGAGGAGCGTAGACGGCCATTTTTCCAAGCTCGCTGTTCGCTCATCGATCTTCGACGCAATGAACCTCTCATTTCTTCGGATTCTTGCAGTACTGGGACTTGCGGTTCTCCTCGTGCGGGCCGGTGCCGATTCGGCGTTTGCCCAAAAACCGACCGCTGATCTCGTGTTGAAGGGAGAGGCATGGACGGGCGACCCGGATCAGCCTCGCGCCGAAGGGGTGGCCGTGCGGGAAGGGCGGATCCTGGCGGTGGGCGATGCGGCGTCCATCCGTGACTATCAAGGGCCTGACACGGACGTGATCGAGGTGAGCGAGGGGCTCATCATTCCCGGATTCATCGATAACCACACCCACTTTAATCGGGCGGGGGCGCTGTTGCTCGGCATCAACCTCCTTGCGGTGAACGACGCCGACGGACTCGTTCGGGAAGTGAGGGCCGCACGGGACCGCCTCCCCGAGGGGGCCTGGATCCAGGGTGGGGATTGGGGCGCCTACGCGCAATGGGAGCAGGACGGAGATACCGATGCGGCGGGCGAACCCATCTTCGAGCCCCACCGAGACCTTATCGACGACACTACGCCTGAGACCCCGGTCTTGCTCTCGCGCTTCGACGGAGAGCAGTTCCTGGCCAATGCGCTGGCGCTGCAAAAGGCGGAGCTGACCTGTGCGGATGCCGGCGTCGAGTGTGAAGACGGACGACCTACGGGCCGACTCACCCCTGAGGCCGCCCAGCAGGTACGAGCCGTCATTCCGGAGACGTCGATGGCCCGTCACCTCGCCGAGACGGATACGGCCCTGGCCCGCCTCCGAGCAAACGGGGTGACGGGCATCCACGACATTACGACCCCCGAGCAGATGAAGGCGTTTCAGACGGTTCACGATCAGGGAGACCTCACGGTGCGCGTGTACGCTCGGCCCACACTGGACAAGTGGCGCGACCTCGACGATGTGGGGATTCAGCACGGGTTCGAAGGCGACTGGCTGCGCATTGGGGGCCTGAAGGGATTTGTAGATGGCATTCTGGGCAACTCCTCCGCCCGCTTTTACGAGTCCTACGAACACACCGATAGCCGGGGGCAATGGCGGGACATGATGGATCATCCCGACGGGATGCAGGGACTCATTAAGGGAGCCGCCGAGGCCGGACACTGGCCTCAAATCCACGCCATTGGAGATCAGGCCATCGATACCTTGCTCACCATGTACGAAAATGTCCGGTCGGACATCGACGCCTCCGACCAGCGCTGGCGCGTGATTCACGCGCAGCACCTGCGAGGTCCGGAGGTGGCGGAGCGAATGGCCGATCTCGACGTGATTGCCGAGGTGCAGCCGTTTCACGCCATCGACGACATGCGATGGCTCGAGGAACGGGTGGGAGAAGACCGTGCGCGGTGGAGCTTTGCGTTCAATACGCTCCGGGAGGCCGGCGTGCGCCTGAGCTTCGGCAGCGATTGGCCCGGGACCAATGCCTCGTGGTATCCGGCCGATCCGGTGCTCGGTATTTACGCGGCGGTCACGCGGCAAACCCGTGAGGGCACGCCCGAGGGCGGCTGGGTGCCGGAGGAGCGAATCGACGTAGAGACGGCCCTGAGAGCATATACAGTCAACAATGCCTACGCGGCCGGAGAGGAAGATCGCAAAGGGACGCTCCAGCCTGGAATGTTGGCCGACATCACGGTCCTTTCAGAGGACATCACAGCCATTCCCGGGACGCAGATTAAGGACGTCAACGTGCGCTACACCATCGTCGACGGACAAATCGTGTACGCCAGGGATCAGTAGGCATTAGGTCGGGGGAAGGGAAACCCTTGATCCAGTGAGCGAATACGCTTTTCCGTGGTTTCCCCCCACGGCCGATTTTGTTTTTGACATCTACACGCTGATTCACCCATGGAAGCTGTCTCCCCGAATTCCCTTCAGCCCGACCGCGTTCGGGACGTTCTGTCTCAGCACCTGCTCACCAAGGGCATGATGCCGCTCGTTCTCGACATGGAGGCGAGTCAGGGAGTGCGGCTTCGCGACGAGATCACCGGACGTCGCTTCGTTGATCTGTTTGGGTTTTACGCCTCCAGTCCCCTCGGCATGAACCACCCGAAGCTCACCGAGGACGAAGCCTTCATGGATCGGCTGATGGATGCGGCGGTCAACAAGGTGACGAACTCCGACATCATGACCGAGCACATGGCACGATTTGTCGATACCTTTAGCCGCGTCGGCATTCCCGACTCCCTGCCCTACACCTTTTTCATCTCCGGCGGAGCCCTCGCCGTAGAGAATGCCCTGAAGGCTGCGTTTGACTGGAAGGTGCGCAAGAATTTTCAAAAGGGGTACCGACGAGAGGTTGGCCACCAAGTGCTTCATCTGGATCAGGCCTTTCACGGCCGCACCGGATATACCATGTCGCTCACGAATACGGCCGATCCGCGGAAGACGAAGCATTTTCCGACGTTCGACTGGCCCCGGATGACCAACCCCAAAATTCATTTTCCGCTCGATGCCGACGAGAAAGAACGTGTGCGGGAGCACGAGGAACAGGCCCTACGGCAGGCCAAGCAACATTTCCACGAGCGGCGCGACGACATTGCGTGTGTGATTCTTGAGCCCATCCAGGGAGAAGGGGGGGACAATCACTTTCGGCCGGCGTTTCTCCGTCGCCTCCGGGATCTCGCCCACGAGAACGACGCCCTGCTCGTCTACGACGAGGTGCAGAGCGGCGTCGGGATCACGGGAGACTTTTGGGCCCACCAGACCCTCGGAGTAGAGCCCGATCTCCTCGCATTTGGCAAAAAATCACAGGTCTGTGGCGTTCTGGCAGGCACGAAGCTCGATGAGGTCGACGACCACGTCTTCGAGGTTCCCAGTCGCATTAACTCGACCTGGGGCGGTAATCTCGTCGACATGGTCCGCTTCGATCGCATTCTCGAGGTGATCGAGGAAGACGATCTCGTCGAGCACGCCGGACAGGTAGGGGGGCACCTGAAGGAGCGTCTCCAGGAGCTCGCCGAGACGTTCCCCGCGGTGACCAACGTACGAGGCCGTGGACTGATGTGTGCGTTCGACCTCCCGACGGCTGAGTATCGGGATCAGCTCAAACGGGCGACGTACGAAGAGGGAGCCATTATTCTTGGCTGTGGGGAGCGTTCCATTCGGTTCCGTTCCCCCCTCACCATCACCGAGGAAGAGGTCGATGACGGTGTGGCGTGTATTCAGCGGGCCCTTCAGACCGTGGTCCAAGAGTGAGAATTTCGCGCTGAGAATGCGGCTCTAGAGTGCAGAGGATCTTTTTTGAGGGCCTTCCGGCTCCCCTTTTAAAACGAAAACGCCGAGGCCTGGTAGAGGCCTCGGCGCATCGTGCTGGGAGAGACGTTATTTGAGCGTGGAGAGCTGCTCCGCTTCCAGGAATGTGCAGGGCTATGTTGGCTTCTACAGGTTC
>CAYXAD010000035.1:10252-20458 GCA_964462965.1 uncultured Salinivenus sp. | reverse complement strand
CTCGGTCTCCGAGCTTCTGCAGTACGCGGTGCAGTGGACCTTCGGCCAAAGTGCCGACGGAACGGAAGAAGCAGAACGCTCTCGATCTCCGGCGGGCGGAAAACGTTCTTGAGGGGCCCGATTCTCGGGCATGAGCCGAGCGAGGTCGGCTCAAGCTGACGATAGCGCGGGTCGTTTCAGCAAAGGGCCCTGAAAGTGCACAGCAATCCTTAGCATTTGGAATAATGTCCGGCTCCTGCGGGCGTGTCCGCTATCAGTTCTCGATGATGGTTGACTGCGGGGCAGCAGGGTGCGTAGGTTGAAGCGGTTTCATCAGCCGAACTGTTGTTTGCTGAATATACGGAGGGTATATGTTCTTCCATTGTAGAGAACCATTCGGGCACAAAAGGGGACGGTGGATTGTGATCGTCTTGCTGTGTGTGTTTGTCGGTGGGGCTCTTCCTTCCGCTGCACAGCCGACGGGGGAGACGACGGTTCGTGCACCGGAGCCGGTTCTTCCTCTCCCCACGGATCGGCAGCTCGAGTGGCAGCGGGGGGAGCTGCACATGTTTCTCCATTTCGGGATGAACACGTTTACAGATCGCGAATGGGGAACGGGCGACGAAGACCCCGCGCTGTTTGCCCCGACGCGACTGGCCCCCCGTCAATGGGCACGCGTGGCGCGGGAGACGGGGTTCCAGACGATGATCCTTACGGCCAAGCACCACGACGGCTTTGCTCTTTGGCCGAGCCGCTACACGGAGCACTCGGTGGCACAGAGTCCATGGAAAGGAGGCAAGGGAGACCTGGTGGCGGACTTCGTCGAGGCAGCCCGGGCGGAAGGTCGCAAAGTGGGAGTCTATCTGTCCCCCTGGGACCGTCATGCTCCCAGCTACGGCGACGAAACTGCCTACAATCAATTCTACATGGGCCAGCTGCGTGAATTGCTTACCCAGTATGGCCCTCTCGCAGAGGTGTGGTTCGATGGTGCCAAGGGAGAGGACGCCGAAGAGATGGACTACCACTTCGATGCCTATTGGGCGCTGGTTCGACAGCTTCAGCCCGGGGCCGTGATTTTTTCGGATGAAGGTCCGGACGTGCGTTGGATTGGCAACGAACACGGATTTGCAGATTCCACGAACTGGTCGACCTTCGACCGTTCCAGGGTGGACATCGGTCAGCCGGGCCAGGGACCGTATTTGGGCAGTGGAGAGCGCGGAGGCCCCCACTGGGTCCCGGGCGAATGCGACACCTCCCTGCGTCCGGGCTGGTTCTGGCACCCCGACGAAGAGCCGAAGTCCGTGCAGAAACTCCTGGAGATTTACTTCAAGTCGGTGGGGCGCAATTGTACTCTGCTGCTGAATGTCCCGCCGTCGCCCGAGGGGCGTTTGGCAGAGGAGGACGTGCGCCGGCTGTATGCCTTCCGTTCGGCGCTAAACGCCATTTTTGATGTCAATCTGGCTGCTGGGGGGACTGTGACGGCCAGCAACGTACGAGGGGATGCCGAGCGCTACGACGGAATGCAGGTGCTCGACGAAACCCTCGATACGTACTGGGCCACGGACGATACAGTTCAGACCGCCTCTTTGACCTTGGACCTGGGGGAGCCACGTACGTTCGACGTGATCGAGTTACAGGAGCCCGTTCAAATGGGACAGCGGGTGGCGTCGTATCGGGTGGAGGCGTGGACCGACGAGGGCTGGCAGATGCTTCATCGGGGGACGACCATTGGACACAAAAAGCTGGATCGCTTCTCGGAGTCGGTCACGGCCCAGCGGGTGCGAATCGTGATCGAGGACGCTCGGGCTCATCCCCTGCTGGCTGAAGTGGGGCTGTATGCGGATCCCAGGGACCCGTCCGGGCAAGAGGTCTCTCGATGACGAGATGGCTCCAAGGTGGCACTCGATCCACTTCGGGGGGGCGGGAATGATCCCGGGAATTCTAAATGGTCCTTTTTCTGACTGTCACCGCTGGAAGGGGATGAAAACGGAAGGGGGAATGCGTACTTGGAGTCACGAGTGAGCGAGTCACCAGTCACGAATAATGAGTTGACGAGTGGACGAGGAACGAGGTATGAGGGCGTCCAACCGAGCCGTGAAGCCTCCTGCATCACATGGACATGGACCGCTAAAGTAGGGGCTTTTCAGGGGGCCTGTCCCCTATGGACGTACTCGTGACACCAATAAATTTTTAGGAGATGATAGAGGGAGAGTCTGGATTGGTGTGAGATATCAACTATGAAATCAGAGACGTTCTCTTTACACTAAGTTGATTTCTACCTACATTCTATACAGCCACGGATTTCTACTTTTATTCCTTTTCTGACTCCAATGTCTACCGTCCAATCGTTTGTGGTCGTCCTTTTCGCAAGTCTACTACTGGCCGCATGCGGGGTGGAAGGGGACGATTCTCCTGCGGAGGGCATCGTCTTTGAGAACGTAACGGTGGTTCCTCTCGATGAAGAGCGCACCCTCTCTGATCAAACGGTCGTCATTGAAGGAGAAACCATCGCCGACGTAGGGGACGCAGGGGAGGTAGATGTACCTGAAGGTGCCCAGCGGGTCGATGCGTCGGGCCGGTATTTGATGCCGGGGCTTGCCGAAATGCACGCCCATCTTCCCACGGCGAATCAATCGGAAGAGAGGCGGAATGCCGTATTAGCCCTTTTTGTCACTCAGGGGGTGACGTTTGCCCGAGGAATGGCGGGGGGACCCAGTCACCCGGTGCTGCGCGACTCGATCGAGGAGGGGCAGCTCCTCGGGCCTACGCTTCGGGTGGCGGGCCCGTTTATGTCGGGAGATATGTTTGAGTCGCCCGAGGCGGCTCGCGACAGCGTCGAGGCGTACAAGGAGCAGGGCTACGACCTACTGAAGATCGGAGAGGGGCTGAGTCCAGAGGTCTACGATGCAATTGTCGAGGAAGCACAGGAGCAGGATATTCCCTTTGCCGGTCACGTCTCTGATGAGGTGGGGCTCACGCGCTCCCTGGAGGCGGGACAACGGACCGTCGATCATCTCGACAATTACGTCGAGGCCCTCCGTACCTCCGAAGCCCCCGAAGATTTCCCCGCAATCTTTGGCCCGCCCGAGCTCGTTCCCTACCTCGATCGGAGTCAGCTCTCAGACATTGTCGACGCCACGGCTGAGGCAGGCACTGCTGTTGCACCGACCATGGAGCTTTGGGAGACGTTCTTTGATGATCGGCCCGCCGAGGCGTACCGAGAGGAGCAGTCCGAACTCCGGTACCTCCCTTCGTCCATGGTGGATAATTGGGCGGAAGGAGTCAGCAATATGCGAGAGCAGGTAGATCCGGAGCAGGGACAAGAGGTCATCGAGCTTCGCCGTGAGATTCTGTCGGCCCTCCACGAGGAAGGTGTGCCTGTGTTGCTGGGAAGTGATGCGCCTCAGATTTTTAACGTTCCCGGCTTCTCTGTACACGAGGAGATGCAGTACATGCAGAATGAGGTCGGCATGTCGCCGTACGAGGTGCTCGTGAGCGGCACACGCGCCGTCGCTGCGTTTTACGATGCGGAGGATGCCTTTGGTACCGTCGAGTCTGGGCAGCGTGCAGACCTCATCTTGACCCGTGAAAATCCCCTGGAGGACGTAGCAAATGCATCGGAGATCGACGGTGTGGTCGTGCGCGGGCAGTGGCTCTCAGCCGACGACATAGAGGAGCGGCTCGGCGAGATCGAGAGCGGGTTTCGGCAGGAGGGATGAAGGGGGCAATTCTCCTGATCCGGCGGTCTGTTTTGGTGTAGCTTTCGCTCCTCCCCTTCCTCGGCGGGGCCGTCGTGTCATCACGAGAGTAGGAACGCTTGCTTCTCCCCTCGTTCCTGTTTCAAAGCAAGTGCTCCACGCTTCACTGGGGGCTCTGAGGGATCGTATCAAGAGGGTCGTGAAGTGAGGTGACGATCGTGGAGGGGCTCCCTCGGCCAAACAAAGTTCCCGCGTTCCTCTAGACCGAGGCGTAGGGCCTTGCATCATCTGCAGGGCCTAATTTGCGAACGAAGCCGAAGGGCCGACCGGCCGGTCGACCCAATATGAGCGGTAAGGATAGACCGCAGGCTCCTACGCCCCTTTGGGGGCCTATAACAGGGGGATCCGGTGGAGCAAGCGTGCTTCGCCCCGACACGGTCAACTTCCACCGGAAAGCAGCGCTCCGCTGGCACACCACCGATTCCTTCCCCTCGATCAGGCTCGAAGAGTATCACAGCACGCGGGGCCTGTAAGCTCTTCTCTCTTTACTTCCCGTATGAGCCGGAGGCAGAGAGAGCGGCCCTGAATTGGAGCACGTCTCAACGGGTGCATCCCCCACGATTGGATGGTCGACTCACCGTCAACTTAGAGGGTGGATGGTCCTCGTTCGGGGTGTTCTCGCCAGTCTCAACTGATATTGAAGGAACCGCCCTGGGCCCGAGCAGCCGCGTTTTCGTCGCTTTGCCTCTCTACGATTGGTACGGAAAGAAACGTTGATCGCAGCTACGAATGGTTATTGGCCGCGTCCGTTTCGCGTGCTACTGAGGGAGACAGGACTCCTCACACTACTTCTTCTTACCGGGTGCAACCAGGGGGGGACACAGTCGATGCTGGATCCGGCGAGTCCGGGCGGGGCCGAAGTGGTCGACCTGTGGTGGCTCATGTTCTTCATGGGTCTCGTGGTCTATGTGGTGGTGATGGGGGTTCTGCTGGTTCCCGTTTTCCAGCAGTGGTGGGCGGTCGAGGACGGTGAGGAACCCGCTGAGGCTGAGCCCCCGCTGGGGCATACGCCCTTCATTCTGTTGAGTGGGGCGGTGCTTCCGGCCCTCATTCTCACCACGCTGCTCTTTTTTGCCCTCGACACGCAGGTCGAGATGAACGGTCCCGAGCCCGACCTCACCATTCGAGTGGTCGGGTACCAGTGGTGGTGGGAGGTGGAGTACCCGGAGTACGACATCGTGACCGCTAATGAGATTCACATTCCGGCCGGAGAGCCAGTGCGTCTGGAGCTGAGATCGGCCGACGTGATTCACAGCTTCTGGGTGCCCCGCCTGGGGGGAAAGCGCGACATGTTGCCCGATAAGGACATTGTCCATCGGATTGAAGCCGAGAAGCCGGGGACGTACAGGGGTCAGTGTGCCGAGTACTGCGGCCTTCAGCATGCAAACATGGCCCTTCGGGTAGAAGCCCTTCCGCCCGACGAGTTTGCGGCCTGGGTGGAAGACAAGCAGTCCCCACCGGATCCCACCGGTGAGGTCGTAGAACGGGGACGGGAGGTCTTTATGGAGTCTGCCTGTATCGATTGCCATCGGATCGAAGGCACGGAGGCGCAGGGAGACCTGGGACCGGATCTCACACATATCGGAAGCCGGGAAACCCTCGGGGCGGGGACGGTCGAGAACACGCGAGGGAATCTCTACGGTTGGGTCGTCAACTCGCAGCACATCAAGCCCGGCAATCAGATGCCGCCCACCTATCTGGAGGCGGACGAGCTACACGCTCTGGTGTCCTATCTGGAACGTTTGGAGTAACAACTCTCCTCACTCTTGGCTACTTCCTCAGATACGTTTGATTCGTTCCGGGAGGAGTGGGAATCTCCCACGGGCCTGGACGGCTGGTTTTCGGTCGTGAACAACCGGCCGCTCGGGATGCGCTTCATGATCACGGCGTTTGCCTTTTTCGTGGTTGGGGGACTCATGGCGCTGTTGATGCGCACCCAGCTTGCCGTCCCCGAAAATACATTTCTTGGGCCGGAGGTCTACAACCAGCTGTTCACGATGCATGGGTCGACGATGATGTTTCTGTTCGTCGTCCCGTTTTTGGAGGGGCTCGCCATCTACTTGGTGCCTCTGATGTGTGGATCCCGGGATTTGGCCTTTCCTCGCCTGACGGCCTTTAGCTACTGGGTGTACCTCTTTGGGGGTCTCGTCTTTTATCTGAGCTTCCTCTTCGATGCGGTTCCGAAGGCGGGGTGGTTTGCGTATACACCGCTCTCGGGGCCCGAATTTTCAGGGACCGAGATGGAGTTTTGGCTGCTGGGGCTCAGCATGGTCGAATTGGCCGGCATTACGGCTGCTGCTGACCTCGCCGTATCAATTTTCAAGCTTCGCGCCCCCGGCCTGTCCCTAAACCGGATGCCCCTGTTCGTGTGGGCGACCCTCATCGCGGCTGTGTCGACCGTGTTTGCCTTTACCGTTCTCCTTACAGCCACGGTCATGCTGGAGCTGGACTTCAGCCTCGGCACCCGATTTTTCGACCCCGACCGCGGCGGGAGCTCGTTGTTGTGGCAGCACCTCTTCTGGATTTTCGGCCATCCGGAGGTCTACATCATGTTTCTTCCGGCGGCGGGCATCGTCTCCATGGTGGTGCCAGTGTTCGTGCAGCGGCGCATTGTGGGATACGTGCTGATTGTGCTCTCGCTCGTGGTCACCGGGTTCGTCGGGTTTGGCCTGTGGGTGCATCACATGTACACCACCGGTCTCCCGGAGCTCTCCCTCGCCTTCTTCACCGCGGCAAGCTTTATGATCGGGCTGGCGAGTGGAACCCAGATCTTTGCCTGGATCGCGACGATGTGGCGACAGCGGATTCGGTGGAGTACGTCCTTTCTTTTCGTCATCGGCTTCATTGCGATCTTCGTGATGGGCGGCATCACGGGCGTCATGGTGGCCGTCGTGCCCTTCGACTGGCAGGTGCACGACTCGTACTTTCTGGTCGCTCACTTTCACTACGTGCTCGTCGGCGGGGTCGTCTTTCCCATCTTTGCCGCCCTCTACTACTGGACGCCGAAGTTTACGGGGCACATGCTCGACGAGACGATCGGACAGTGGAACTTCTGGCTGGTGTTCATCGGGCTCAACGTTACCTTCTTTACTATGCACCTGACGGGCATGGAGGGCATGCCGCGGCGCGTCTACACCTTTCCGAGCGAGATGGGGGTCGGCCTCCACAATCTGATCTCGACGGTCGGGGCCTTCGTCATGGGAATCGGGTTTGTGCTCTATCCGGTGAACCTCTGGTGGAGCCGGCGGAGCAGAACGGAGGCCTCTGCCAATCCCTGGAACGGGGATACGCTCGAATGGTCGATTGCCTCGCCGCCTCCGGTCTACAGTTTTCACACCCCACCGGTGATTCGCAGCCGGCACCCCGTGTGGGAACAGGACATGACCGATGAACCGGATGAGCGGGAGAAGGAAGCGGATCGTGAAACGGGCGCGGTCCGGCGAGCGACGGAGGCCCTCTCCGGGAAGCCAACCGACTGGCGGGCGACGTTGCTTACGGATGTACTGACCGCCGAGCCGCAGGCCGTCCACGCCCTGCCGGGGCCGGACTATGCGCCGTTTTTTCTTGCGTTCGGGCTCCTCGTCGGCTTTCTAGGGGTGCTCTTCGACGTCTATCTGCTGTTGGTCCTCGGTCTCGGGTTCGGGGCTGCCGTGGCTCTCTACTGGCTCTGGCCCCGGGGGCACCGCCTGGACACGTTGCGGGCGAGCCGGGTCGACGATCGGGCCCAACTTCCCCTCTTTACGACGGGTAGCGACGCCCCGGTCTGGTGGGGGGGGCTCCTCTTCGTTACTATTGCAGCTACGGTGTTCGTCGTCCTCTTTTTCTCCTACTTCTACATCCGGTTGTATTCGGCGGAGTGGCCGCAGGGGAATCTTCCGGTCCCTGAGTTGACCTGGTCGACGGCCGCTCTGGCCGTGCTTTTTGGGAGTGCCCTGCCCCTCGGGTGGGGACGGTGGCAGCTTCGTCGGGCACGTCCCGAAGGATTCACCTATGGCCTCACCGCAAGCTGGCTCCTGGGTCTCCTGTTTGTCGCCCTCAAAGGTGTGGGGCTGAGGCGACTGGACTTTTCACCTCAGGTCAATGCATACGGGTCGCTCTTCTGGGTCATTGAAGGCCTGTTGGGGGTGTTTGTACTGGTGGGGCTCACGCTAGGAGGCGTCACCCTCTACCGGATGTACCGGAGAGAGTACCGTGAAGAGAACTATCTACCCGTCCAGATCCAGGTCACCAGCATGATCTGGTTTTTCGTGGTCGTGGTCGGGCTCGGAGTGTACGTGACGCTGTACATTTCCCCGTATATGTGACGACCGTTGCGAGATAAAGACTGCGGACAGCGGTCGACCGTCGGCCGGCTGCAAGTGTGCAGGAGACTCCGCAGGGTCCCCCCGGCCGAAATGCGGCGAACGAACGCGATGAAAGATGCACATGCCCGATCCTGTTGCTTCGAACGTACCGGTCTCCGAAAAGGCCCTGTGGTTTGGGTTCCTCGGGAGCCCGATTGCTTGGCTGCTTCATCTGGTGATCGCATACACACTGGCAGAGGTGGTCTGTGTCGCAGACTTTCCGGCGTTCGAGGTGTTGGATCTCCACGGAGGAGTCGTTCTCATCCTGGCGGTGTCCCTTCTTACGCTCGTGCTGGCTGTTGCCGCGGGCGCTGTGGCGTTCGTCAGTATGCGCAAGATGGAACGCCACGTCCGAAAGCAGGAGGTTTCGGCGGAACGCGGGGTCGGCGGGCAGATGGCCCGGTGGGGGGTGCACCTGGCTGTGCTCTTCGTGTTTATCATCGGGGTCGAGACGATCCCGGTCTTTTTTTACCTGCAGCCGTGTTCATAGCCCTCGGCCTCGGCTCGCGCTCAGAGGCTGGAAAACGCTCTGAGAGACCGAGGAGGCTTTTGGGGCGCAGTCATGAATTGACGAGTTACGTGTTATGAGCGGGAAGGGGCTCTTCCTAACCAGCTGAGACTTCGTAATTACGAGTCGAAAAGCCTTTTAACACTGGTGTCCCATTTTTCGAATGGTTTCGGCATTCCTGTGCGGGTCCTGGGCAGATGGGGAGCGGGTGTCCTCGGTGCCTTCTGGGCAACGGGTCCTTCCATGGCCCGGGCGCACGGGGACGCGCCGGTGACGCCCGAGACGGTCTGGGGCGCCTGGAACGGCGACCCGCTGCTCCTCCTGGGATTGCTAGGGGCTGCCGGGCTGTACGCCCGCGGGGTGTACCAGGTGTGGCGGCGAGCGGGGGTTGGGAGCGGCGTGCGTCGCTGGCAGGTCGCGGCCTTCGGCGGGGGGGTAGGCGCACTGGTCGTCGCGCTGGTGTCTCCCCTCGAAGCCGTCGCCGGGGCGCTCTTTTCGGCGCACATGGTGCAGCACCTGATCTTGATTCTCGGGGCCGCGCCGCTGCTGGTGCTCGGGGCGCCCCTGTACGTTTGTCTGTGGGGCCTTCCGTTGCGCTGGCGGACGTCCCTTGCGGGCTGGGTCGACGCCCCACCCCTACGCTCCCTCTGGCACGGACTCTCACACCCCCTTGCAGTCTGGGGACTCTACGCCGCCACGATGTGGGGATGGCATGCCCCTCCGCTGTTCAATGCTGCGCTGCATAATGACGTCATCCATGAAGTCGAGCACCTCAGCTTTCTGTTTGCGGCGATGGCGTATTGCTGGGTCCTGCTCCGACCGATGGGTCGGCGCCGCCTCAGCCGGGGAGTCGGCATCCTCTACCTCTTTACGACCTCGGCGCATGGAAGCCTTCTCGGTGTATTGATTGCCTTTGCCCCGAGTCCCTGGTTTGCGCATTACGTCGACACTGCCCCGGTCTGGGGATTGTCCCCGCTCCAGGATCAGCAACTGGCAGGACTGATCATGTGGATTCCAGTTGGGATGGCCTATGCCGGGGTTGCGGCCGTCCTGTTTGTCTTGTGGATAAAAGATGTCCAGCTGGAAGTGCGTCGGTCCGAGCAGCGCGTATCCCCCCGTCCGTCTCGTTCTCCTTCTTCTCGAATTGACAAGGGCTGAGCCATGAACGTCCGACTCGTCGTCCGTCCCGGGGTCATCATGGGAAGCCTCGGGGTTCTTTTTCTGGTTGCCGTCGTGGTGACGTTTGCCGTTCGCGGACCGAATCGAGTTTCGACGGAGCCGTCATGGGCGCCCCCCGAGGGCGACCCGCAACAGGGGCGGGCCGCTCTCCAAGAGTACGGCTGCGGGGCCTGCCACTCGATTCCTGGCATTCAAGGCGCCAACGCCCGCGTGGGGCCGCGGCTACATGGGATCGTGGAGCAGAGCTTTATCGCCGGAAAGCTGTCCAATACCCCAGAGAATCTGGTGCGGTGGATTCGAGATCCGCAGGCTGTCACCCCTGGGACGGCCATGCCCGATTTGAACGTCTCAGAGGCCACCGCCCAGGACATGGCCGCATACCTCTATGCCGTCACCGGGGAGGAACAGTAGTGCGTGAGACGTGAGGCGTAATACGTGA
>CAYXAD010000035.1:0-10152 GCA_964462965.1 uncultured Salinivenus sp. | reverse complement strand
ACGAATCACGCGCCCCGCAGTTACGGCTCCAGCTGGCCCGCTTGGAGGTTCATGACGAACGCCACGAGTCGATCGAGCTCTTCCTCTGTCATTCGCCCCTCGTAGCTCGGCATTGGGACATCGTCCTGGAGAAGGATGGAGGGGTTGAGGATGGTTTTTCGGATCTCTTCTTGCGACAGACGACGCTCTCTCTCTGCCAGGTCAACCCCAATTTTGGGGCCAATTCCTCCCACGGGGTGACAGCTGGTACAGCCGTACTCGCCGAAGAGACGGTATCCCTCTTTGGCTCGGTCGCTAAGTTCGATCCCATCGGGAATCGGGGGGAGCTCTTCCTGTGGGCCGCCCTCCCAGGGCGCCTGCGCACGCAGCACGGAAAGGGTCACCAGCCCGACGACACAGACAGCGACGGCACCGACCGCAAACGGGCGCTTGCGAAACCCCCGGTTGGGACCCCGGTCGAGAAACGGGAGGGACACCAGGACGCCGATCAACAGGATGGGGAAGACCACGACCAGAATTGGAGCGACGGGGGGCGGCACGACGGCAATGAGGGCATCGTACCACCAGTACCACCATTCTGCCTGGGGGCGGGACGGCGTGGTGAGACTCGCCTCGGGAAAGAGGTCGGGGGGACCGTGAAGCACAGTAAGCCCTGCGGCGATCAGGAAGATGAAAAACGCCATGAGCCCAGACTCTTCGACCGTGTCCGGGTAGAACATTTCACCTCGTTCCTCGGACTCCGCCTCCTCTTTGTAGAGCTTCTTTTGCGCCTCGGCGCTCTCGACCGGCAGTTCCTGCTCGATTCGAGACATGACCCCGTGCTGAATGACGAGGTAAAGGTGATAGCCGGCGAGGCCCAGGAGGAGGAGGGGGACAAAAAGTACATGAACGGCATAAAGCCGGAGCAAGGTCGACTCTCCCAGCTCCTCGCCCCCCTGAATGAAGACGACGAGGTCTTCTCCGATCACCGGAATCCGGGAAAACATGTGCAGCACCACAAAGATCGCGTTGATCGCGCGCTCGTCCCAGCGCAGGAGATAGCCGACGAAGGCCATGATGAACACGGCGATGAGCAGCATCACGCCCACCAGCCAGGTGCCCTCCCGCGGGGGTTTATATCCGCCCAGGAGGATCTGGCGGAAGAGGTGGACGAAAATCATCACCATGAACAGGCCGGCCGACCAGTAGTGAAGGCCCCGGACGAACCACCCCATTCGTTGCTCATTCGTGATGTACTGAACACTCGCGTAGGCCGTATCGGGCGTCGGCGAATACGTCAGCGTCATGGTGAGGCCGGTCACCACAAGAACGGCCAGCAAAAACAAAAGGGTGGCCCCGTCTTCAAAATACCAGGGCGTCTTCGCAACGAGGCGATCAAGAATGTTTCGTCGGAGGACGTCCAGCTTGAACCGATCGGTGATCCATTCGCGCCAGTTCGAGAGCATTGAAAAGAGGACCTTGACTGGGGGGAAACTTGAAGACGGAAGCGCTCCGTGGACCTCCGGCTGAAGCGCGTCCTCGTCGCTCAGGCTTTGTAGATGGGGGATCAGTCGCCTTCCAGAGAAAAAAGAAACGGAGAAGGAGAGAAACCGTCGTGCGGCTGAGCAAAGATGGGATTAGGTCATCGGAGGAAGGGAGTTCAGGTCGATTTCCAACACGCCGTCTTGGAGGCGGGTCTCATATTGGTACATCGGTTGTTGAGGGGGGCCCGCTTTCCGTTCTCCATTTTTGGCAAAGATGCCGCCGTGGCAGGGGCAGAAGAACCATTCGCTTCCGGGGTCCCAGATCAATCCACACCCTAGGTCGGTGCAGCGGCGGGAAAAGACGGCAATCTCCTGGGCCGATTCACGCCATACGTAGACCAGCTGCTCGCTTAATGACGCAGAGGAGTTCTCTTGTCCGGGCCTGGAAATGGTTGCTTCCCGAACCTCCCCGACGGGAAACTCCTCCACAGGGCCGAGGGCTTGCCACTGTTCCTCCTCCTCTCGATCGAGAAGCGGCGAAAAGGCGTTAAGGAGAGCCGGGATCCCTACAATGCCGGCCGTGGCCAAGCCGGTCCCTGCAATTATGCGAGTGAGGAGTTGGCGACGCGTCATAGTTGCGCGGTCTTGGACGAGATGTCTCTATCGGTCTCTCCAAAGAAGGAGCGGAGATTGAGAGGGGACGAGTCGGTTCAGACTGGGGAGCGCAGTCTTAGAGAACGCATTTCCTCCTAGAGTCCTTCGCTCACGTTTTTAGAAGCCATCCGAGGAACCTAGAACAGAGGCTACTTCGAGACAATGGTCGGATTCTCTGAATTGGACGGCCGATGAGCACCTGTCCCTTCGAGGGGGCTCCCGGACAAACAGCCGGGAAAAGAGGTGTCGGAGGAAGGGCAGTGAAAGCGGACCGTCGATCTCTCTTAACCCAACGAAGATCGAGACGCGGATCATTATCCTGAATGCCTTCGGGGGAAGCGACTGGATTGATCACCGATGTCTGGTGCCCTCTTCCCTTCGGGGAAGCCACTTTCGATTCTACGTGAACGAAGAGCGCTCCCACGAGACATGCGACAACTGTTGGATCGTCTCCGTGCTTCGGCGGATTCGCTTCGTCGCGACCTGCAGCAGGACCGGAGCGAGGGCCTGCAGCGCAGACGAACAATCATTGGCCTTTCTCTGATGGGAATGGCAAGTATGGGAGCGGTCTCCCTACTACAGAGCGGCCTCGTCTCCCACCTTCCGGATCCTCCTATTAAAGGATTCGACTCCGACAAGGTGAATTTGTCGGATGAAGCCTACCAGTTTGGCCTTCCCGACGGGACGGTGGCGTTGGCCAGCATGGCAGTGAATGTGCCCCTCGCGGCGATGGGCGGGGCCGATCGAGCAGAATCGGTTCCGTGGGTGCCGCTCTTGGCCGCCGGCAAGGCGGCCGTTGAAGCGGTGGGGTCCAGCTGGTACTTCTACCAGATGCCCGCAAAGGAAAACGCCTGGTGCGGCTACTGCATCACTGGTGCTGCGGCGAGCCTCGGGGTTTTGGCCCTCTCCCTCCCGGAGGCACGAACGGCGTGGCGGATTGTGCAGGATCAATAGGCAGGAGAAGGGGCGGGATCGATCGGGAGGCCTCTCTTTTGTGTCAGGAGTCGACGGACCCCGCGGGACGGGGGAATCGGACGACGAATTGTGTTCCTTTTCCCTTTTCAGAATCGACCTCAATGGTGCCCTCCATCAGGTCCACGAGGCGCTTGGTTACTGTAAGTCCCAGCCCTGCTCCTTCGTAGGTCCGGCTGGTTCCCGTCGATTCCTGCCTGAAGGCCTCAAAGAGTTCCGGGACGCGGTCGGGGTCCATCCCAATCCCACAGTCCTCAATTTCCAGGAGGGCGCATTCATGCTGTTCCCGAAGGCGTACCTCTATCCATCCCCCCTCTTCGGTGTACTTGACGGCATTGCTCAGTACGTTTTGCAAGGCAATTCGGACGCCCCGGCGGTCGGCAATCCCTCGGACCGGTGCATCCTGGAGATCGAGGCGGAGCTCAATGTCCTTCTCTTCGGCCTCGGCGTCGTACATGTTCACCGTCTCTCGAACTACTGTGTCGAGGTCGATGGCCTGTAATGAGACCCCCATTTCTTCCGCCTCGAGCTTCGAGAGGTTGATTAGAGAGTTCAGTGTGTTCAGCAGCCGGTGCCCCCCCTTTTCAATCAGGCTCGTAAACTGGCTGAGCGGACCGAGGTCTGTGGTGTCTGGCTTGGTCTCTAGGGTGGCGATCTGATCCTGCAAGGCCTCGGCAAACCCGAGGATCGACGTGAGGGGCGTTCGAATTTCGTGGCTCATGTTTGCAAGAAAGGTCGATTTGAGTCGATCGGCCTGCTCCGCTCTCTGTTGAGCGAGCGAGAGCCGCTCTTTTCGCTTGACCTCCTTCGTAACGTCGTCGAGCTGGACGAGATGGCCGCCATCGAACGGGATGCTTTGTACCTGCAACCACAATTGCAGCTCGGGATGATGCAATCGAAAGGTGACGGACTGGTGATCCGCGATCGCAGTTCGGAGCTGTTCTTTCGTCGAGGTCCCGATGGTTTCCGGCAGGACCGACCAGACCTTTTGGCCGAGGAGGTGATTTCGGGGACACTCCAGAAGGGTTTCGGCCTGACGGTTTACAAAGGTGATGCACGAATCGCCGTCGAGGGTCAAGAGGGCCTCCGATAGGTTTTCAAAAAGTTGTGCGGCCCCGTGTCGAGTGATCCATCCCCAGATCTGCTCCTCCAGAAGCCCTCCCAGATGGTCGATACACTCTTTGACGTGCGGCCCGGGCGACGACGCTGACCCGACAACAAACAGGAGGCCGATGGGGGAGGTCTCCTTGCCTGCAGACGGCAAATCTATCGTAAGAGGAGTTCCGACCACGTACCCCGCGCGTTCACCGTTGTCGAGCGTAGGGACCTCATCGAGACACTCGAAGAGGTCGGACTGGGTGAAGACAGCCGTTTCCCGACGCTGCGTGAGGAGGGAGGTAAGGGATGAGGTGGAGGTGGGCGATAGTTGGTCGGCGTGCATCCCGGTGGTGTACCACGGATTTCCGTCGTCGAGAAGACGGATGACTGCGGCGTCGGCGTGGCTCGACGAGAGGGCAATGCGTGCCGCCCGATGGAGGGAGGGGGCCGGAATGGCTTCCAACGGCCAGAGATGCCGAAAGGGAAGGGGATGTTCAGTGCTGATGGTCGACACAGTTGAGTGAGCCAAGGGATGCGTCGAAGGGGATTATGACTGGTAACGTTCTCATTGCCCCAGATCTCCTCAAAGCATGGTACAGAGGGCGGAGGAGCGGATGGCACCGGCGGGCGACGTCAACCATTCCTCTAAAGAGATAAGCATTCTTCAGGAGGTAGGGGACGGGGCAGCTTGAACCAGTACGAAAGCAGACGGCGGTACGGACGACAGCTCGTCGAGACCGTCGACCGGGTACATGGTCCTCAGGAAGGTCCGCCTCTTGGTCCAAGGAGGAGTGAGCCTTCTCCCTACAGCCCGGCAATGTATTTGATTAGGCTCCTGGTCGTTATCGGAATTCCCTCGGCTCCTTGTAAGAAAAAAGAGCAGACCGCTGTAAGGGGGCGTACATCTATCGTGATCTCTGCATCGCGGTTGCGCTATAGGCGATTCGTCAGACAGAAGACAGCTGGAGTGGGCGATCGCTCTCTGTCGAAAAAATCAACCTCCTCCAGGCGACAGCGGGGGTAGTGGAGGCCGGGCCCACATTGGACGTTAGGCTGATAAAGATGACATATCCTTCTCCAGAAGATGACACTCCCGAGACTTCTGGATCGTCTTTTTGTAATCGCGCACTTCTCAGGCGGTTCGTTTCTGCCAGGCCCGGTCCTCTTGGCGGGGGAACCGGGCCTTTTTTGTGGAGCCTCAGTCCGTTCCTGTTCTCGTGCAGGCCCCGACCCCGAAGAGGGGGCTTCGGAACCAGTTCACTGGAAGGGCACACGCGAAACCGCACTGATGCCATGGACGGAGACGGAGAGCAAAATTCGGTCTTGGGAAGGCGACCCGCAAGGAGCCAGCTCTCTGCATCCGCGAAGGGGCAAGCCCCTTTTCCTTTGAGAAGTAGATCCTGCTTACTGCGGGATTACTGCTCGTGCAAGTATTGATGGACGGACTGGATGGCCATCGACCCTTCGCCAATGGCGGAAGTGACTCGTTTGACGGACCCCGCTCGGGCATCTCCCGCCACAAAAACGCCAGGCACGCTGCTTTCCAACATAAAGGGACCTCGATCCGGTTTCCACTCGGGCGAAGAACGCCCATCGGAGAATAAATCTCCGCCTGTGATGAGGTATCCGTCTTCGTCCCGGTCGAGCAGTTCCCCCAGCCATTCGGTGTGGGGAGTGGCTCCAATCCACACGAATAAATTTCTCGTGGCCATCGAATCGGTCGCCTCGGTATTGACGTCTTGAATGCAGATCTCCTCCAGCGATTGATCTCCCCGCACCTCGACGACCGTGCTGTGAGGACGCACCTCGACATTCTCCTCCGCCTTAATCCGCTCAGCCAGATACTTGGACATGCTCTCTTCGAGCGTGTCCCTGTTCGTGATGACCGAGACCTTCCGCGCAAATCGGGCCAGCAGGAGGGCCGTCTGACCCGCAGAGTTTCCCCCTCCGAGCAAATACACCTCCTCCCCCTGGCAGCTGGCGGCCTCGGCGGTGGCTGCACCGTAGTAGATGCCCGATCCCGTCAATCGCTCCGCCCCGGGGACGTCGAGCGTTCGATAATCGGCACCCGTCGCGATTAAGACGCTGTAACACTGAAGTCGTTTTCCGTCCTCCAGCTCCACTTCGTGGTACGGATCCCCTTGGTGAATCTCCTCTGCCTCTTCCGTGGCGAGGATGTCCGTTCCAAACCCCTTTACTTGTTGGACCATCCGCCGCCCGAGCTCCCCTCCACTGATTCCCTCGGGAAACCCCGGATAATTTTCCAGCTTCGGGCTTGCAGCGGCTTGTCCTCCCGGACTGTCTTTGTCGAGGGCAATGGTGCGTAGGCCTTCCGAGGAGCCATACACGGCGGCGGCGAGCCCAGCGGGTCCTGCTCCGACAATGACGAGGTCATAAAACGGGAAGGAGGGCTCGGTTTCGAAGCCGATGTGCTCGGCAATCTCCTCGTCGGTGGGCTGACCGAGGTGGGTTCCATCCGGAAAAAGCACGAGAGGGAAGTCGGGATTCTCGATCTCCCAGTCCTCCATGAGCCGATCGGCCTCCGGATCGGTCTCGAGGTTCACGAAGTGATAAGAGGTTCCACTTCGGGCCAAAAAGTCTTTTATTCGGTGCGCTTTGGGCGATCGCCGCTGGCAAATAACTGTGACGGAATCTTCGGTGGGGGGCATGTACGGGGGACGTTCGTTTCGAGAAGACACGTATAGAAACTCCGGTCGGAGCCGAAGGCCAGTTTCAGCGTCGAAGAGGAGGGACGCGTATGCCTTCGAGGGGGAATTCCCGTCACCATTGAGATGATCGGCGACCTTGTCCCGCAAGCAGGAAGCCGAGGGGGCGTCGAGTCACAAGGCTTCTTCGAGCTACATCCGTTTGGCCTCGTAGCCCGCCGACTCGATGGCGCTGATCATGGCTCGAACGTTCGGGGACGGTTCGTCGGTCTCGACCGTCGCAGTCTCGTGTTCGAGGGACACGTCGGCCGCCCGTACGTCGCTGAGACGCTCGAGCACCTTGGTTACGCGTTTGGCACATCCGTCGCAGTGCATACCGGTGACGTGAAAGCGAATGGGTTCGTGGATTTCCATAACAGTCGCGAATCTTTCCGTCGAGCAGTAAACGAGAAGGTCTCTTGTGTCCGATCCAGGCGAACGGAACGGTTCGCTATCGTGCCTCAGGACCTCTGAGAAGCCATAAAAGGAGCTCCCTTGACCTCTGTAGGGAGCTTCGGATCGTCCTCTTCGATCCAAATGGCCCTACGAGAAATTCAACGCGGAGGAGTTTAATGGGTTGAGCACGCATATATGGAATCGGATTGTGCTTCTTCTCTTTGGATCGAGGAAAAACGGCGAACAAGATGGGGTATTTCCTGATCGAGCGGTTTGTCTGAGAGCACGAACGGGGGGCAGGGGTTGACAATAACAGTTGGTTTGCGCAATCTTAACATCCTGGGCAGTACTGTTCGGACGGTCTTCCCAGGGACTACTCCAACAAGCAATGGATGTATTAACGAGGATCCCAGGAGATGGCGGCTTCTTCCTGCCAGGGGACGGAATGCGTCGACTTTGGGGCGTTGGTTTTCAAAACTATGAGCTGTCGGTCCTTATGAATCGTCGTGTGAAGCGTCAAATCATTATTGCACTGACCATTCTCGTCGGTATTTTTGCGGCCTTTGCCCTCATTGCGCAGTTTGCGTAGCCGGGCTGGACGGGGGGTGTTCAGAGGCTGTCCTCGACGGGGCACTGGTGTCGTGTGCACTCATTCGACATTTCTCACTCGTGCCCGATGGACCGATGGAGTGTTCACAGGCGTCCGGAGCTGAAAAGGGGGATGAATCGTAGAAAGGAAGCTAGTGCAGGGCCCATTCTTCAATCGTTTCTCTCGATGGTTGCCATTCTTCGTTTATGACGTTGCGGCGTCAGTTCGTTGCACTCATTGCGGGGCTCCTTCTTCTCACGTGTCCTCGCGGTGACGTTTTCGCTCAGGGGCTCGACGAGGGGCCCCAGGTCCTGACGTTTTACTCCGAGGTCGATGATACGGATCAACCCTACGCGCTCTACCTTCCGCCCGACTACGATCCGTCGGATGAATACCCTCTCGTGATGAGCCTTCATGGGGCGGGGTCGAACCACCGGCTGAACCTTCGTCGGGTGTTTGGTGAGAGCAATCGGTCGGGCGAAAGCGACGTGGAGGCGAGCCGCTACTTCCCGGATTGGGAGGACGTAAACTACATCGTGGCGGCCCCCTATGCCCGGGGAACCATGGGCTATCGAAATGTGGCGGAGGAGGACGTGATGGATGTGCTTGCCGACGTCAAGCGCCGGTTCTCGATCGACGACACCCGCATGTACTTGACCGGTCTCTCCATGGGGGGCGGCGGGGCGCTTTGGATTGGGCTGACGCGGCCCGATCTCTGGGCGGCCATCGCCCCTGTGTGTCCCGCGCCGCCGCCTGGAACGGACACGTATGCTCCCAATGCGCTCAATGTCCCTGTCCACTTTTTTCAGGGCGGGGCCGATCCCGTCGTCGACCCCGAGAGCGTACGCGCATGGAGCGACCGCCTCGACTCGCTGGGGACGGAGGTCTCGTACACCGAATACCCTGATGTCGGCCACAACAGCTGGGAAAACGCCTACGCCGACGGCCAGATTTTCGACTGGTTCTCGGGGATTCGGAAGGATCCGCACCCAGACCGCGTGCGCTTCGCCACGAGCCGATACAAGTACAATGAGGCTTACTGGGTCCGCCTCGATGGCTTGACGCCCGGCACGGAGGCCCGCATCGATGCCCAGTTTACAGGGGAGAACCGCCTGGAGGTGACGACCGAGGCCCTGGATGGCTTTACCCTTTTCCTGAGCGAGCACCCGCAGGTGACGCTCGACGACCCGGTGACGCTCCGCGTCGACGAGCAGACGCTCCAGGTAGCGGCGGCCGATACGCTCTCATTTGACCGAGACGGGGACACCTGGGCCGCGGCTTCGTCCGACTCCCCGACTCTCGTCAAGCGTCCTGGGTTGGAGGGGCCCATGAGTGAAGCGTTTGCGGGCCGGCACATCTACGTGTATGGAACGCAGGATGCTTCCTCGGAGGAGGAGCTTCAGCGCCGCGAGGAGCAAGCCGTCACGGCCGCCACGTGGTCGGTGTACCGCGGCTCCTTCTGGGGACGGGTCAAGGTGTTTCCGCGAGTGGTGGCCGACACGGCCGTCCGGGAGAGTGACCTCGAGGCGTCGAACCTGGTCCTCTTCGGCACGCGGACGAGCAACCGACTCATCGACCGGTTTGGCGACCGCCTTCCGTTCCGCTTCGAGGTCTCTTCTGATGACTACGGACTCACCTATATTTTTCCGACCGGCAACGGCGACCAGTACGCCCTCGTGAGTTCGGGGCGGCCGTGGTGGGAGCTCGCTCCCCAGGGATCGGGGGAGGCTCTGTTCGGGCAACAGGTCCCGGCGCTTCAGCTCCAGGACCGGCCGGACTACATGCTCTTTGGCGGAAGGGACAGTGTTCGCGTCGAAGGTCGGTTCAATCGCCAGTGGCGCCTTTCCGACGAAGACGCTTCGACTCTGCAGGAGACAGGAGCGGTCTCGATCGTGGGAGAGATCGTGCGAAAGCAAAGCGCCACCCCCGAGGAGTGAACCGCCCTGGTGCTCCGTGAATGCAAAGGTCAGACAGCCCCTCACGCATCATGCGATACGCATTACGATTTACACACAGCGAGGAAAGAGTGGCACCTCAGGAATGAGGGGCGCTGTAACAATCAGAAGCAGCTCCACAAGTAAACCGAAGTCATGCGCGTTGCCGTCTTTAGCACGAAGCCGTACGACCGATCGTCCCTGGACGCGGCCAACGAGGGACAGCACGAGTTGACGTACTTCGAGGCACAGCTCACTCCAAATACAGCGCCCCTGGCCGAGGGGCACGAGGGGGTTTGCGCCTTCGTCAACGATCGGCTCGGGGCCGACGTGCTGGCCAC
>CAYXAD010000034.1:0-20473 GCA_964462965.1 uncultured Salinivenus sp. | reverse complement strand
CTCTGGATTGCACGCCGTGGGCCTATCCCCGCGAGTGCGGGGCTACCCTACACGCCCGATACCGCCGCTTGCTCTGTCGGGGCCTATCCCCGCGAGTGCGGGGCTACCCATCACCTCGTCACCGGGCTCCAGGTCGACACGGGCCTATCCCCGCGAGTGCGGGGCTACCCCTGCTACAAAATGTCGCTGTTCTAGGGGCTCAAGAGGATTCTACCCTTTTATAGTCAGAAACTGCGCCACTTTGTCGCAGGGTGCTACAGCGTGGCGCGCTACTTACTCGCCCGCCACGGACGAAGATGGTCGTTCGGTGGAGTTAAAATGTCAAGGAACGGGTCGGAGGACCAATCCTGGCGTTTGAGGTCGCGTGGGCCTTCTTAGTTACACGAGGCCTTCAGCGTTCTGAACAGGTAGCACGGGGTCTTTTTCGTCGATGGGAGGCTCGTTCACCTCTGCCTGTTCCAACAGCTCCTCCACGTCATGTGCCTCGGTGAGGTCGCGGTGGGTAAGCCAGAGACCTTCGTGCTCTACAAAGTCCTTCTTCGGCCAGCCCAAGAGACGAATACTAAGTTTGGAGGGCGCGTCGGGGTTGCGCCAGAAGAGAACCACGCCCGCGTCGTCAGGCAGCAACTCGTTCCACTCCATCAACACGCTCCAGACCCGCTCGCGCACGGACTTCTTCATCACCGGCGCAACGTACACCCCCGGCGCAATTTCCTGCATACAGGAGGCGAGAAAGCCGTTGAACCGGCCGGGTGTGTTACGTGTCACTGCGATTGTCATCGACATCGAGGACCTCCTTGATTTGATCGATCATGTCGGGTATGACATCGTCGTCCCGGAGTGTGGTCCCAGCCATCTTGCGGGCCGTTGGCTCGATGTCGCGGCCGGGCTGCCGCTGAACCTTCTTGGCGGCACGGAACGCGATGGGGAGCGTTGTAGAGCTGCGGAAAAGGTCAGCAATGTCTAACGCAAAAGCACGTCCTGACGACTCGTGGATAAATCCAAGTTCAGGCACGGTGCCGGTGACGGCTACGGCGATGCGGGCTGCTGCGTAGACCGCGGTGACGGCGTGGTTGATCGCGTGGTTGACGGTGTCGTTCGAGTCAGGATCGTTGCGGTCGTAACGCCGCCCGTTCCACTCCACTCCGTGCTGGTCGGCCAGATTCTGATAGACCTTCTTCACGCGTCGGCCCTCAATGCCGCGGAGGGAGTCGAGATCGCGTTGGTGAGCGGGCAGCTCGCCTCCGAGACGCACTCGGTACATCTCGCGGGCCACGCCGACACGCGCCTCCTCGTCGGCCCACAGCTCCGCGTGACGGCGGGCACGGTCCGCGTTGTCGGGGCCGAAGGGCATGCTCGTTGCATAGAGCCGCACTCCCTTAGAGCCAACGGCCAGCAGTCCGGTATCGCGGCGGGCCAGGATGCGGAGGGCATCGTGGCTCACCACACCGCCGGGGCCGAGTAGGATGTTTGAGACCTGCTGGTAGGGGATGTCGTAGGCCCCGGCTTCCATGTCGTCGAAGCCCGCAGTCGTAAACACGAGGTTGCCGTCTTCAACGGCGAGACGCCCGCGCTCGAGCCAGATGAGGCCGTGGCGGTCGGCGTGGGGCACACGAGCAGTTTCGAGGCCGAGGCGTCCCTTCAGAGGCATTGGTCAGTGACGAATTGCGAGGTTCGAGTTTCGAATGACGCTCTCCCCTGAGATCTCCCATTCTCTCTCACTTCCATTCCCTCACGCCCGGCGAACCTTCAACATTCCGTACCCAAAGCTCTTGTGCCGCCCAATCCCGGAGCGGAGGAGGTCGAGGAATGCGTCACCGTCCGTGACCCGCAGGGTGCCGGTGAGCGTCACGTCGGGGCGCTTGATCGTGTCGGGCGTGCGGTCCGGGCCGTTGCGGCGCGTCATGCGTTCGATGGAGAAGCGGGTCATGGCGATCGATTCCGCGTCAACCTCCGCCCCGCCCCGGTTGTCAAACTGATCGCCCAGCCATTCGCGGTAGACCTGCTCGCGGCTCAGGTCCTCGTCTTCGGGTCGTGTCCAGGCTTCGGCGAGAAAGGCGTCGAGCTCGTCCCCTTTGTCCCAGCTTCTTTTCTTGCCGTTCTGGTTGCGGCCTTCACCCGCCGACGCCTTGCGGACGACCGGGCAGGCGCGGAGTTCGAAGTGGAGGGCCATGCCCTCGGGAAAGGTGTCGGGCATCGGCTTGGCGGCGAGCCGGTTCCAGTCGCAGATCTCGTAGACTTTGGGGCTGGCGTCGAGCTGGGCGTGGGTCTGCAGCGTCTCACCGTCCGCCTCGGTGTAGCCCAGGACGCGCACATGGCGGCCGTTCTGGGATTCATTTTCGACCGAGTACGGCTGCGGGGCGTCGCTCTGAAAGAGCTCCTTCAACGCGCAGTGGACGAGATAGCCAGTGTCGGTCTTGGCGAGGGGAAGGTGCAGCATCTTGCCGAGTGTGGTGAGGCCCTTGGCATCGAGGCCGAGCTGCACCATGTGGAGGTCCGGATCGGACATGGGAAGATATGCAAGCGTGAAAAGAGGTTACGTCTGCGGGCGCACGGTGCCGTTCACAATCCACCGTTCGCCAACATGGATCTGGTTTTGCCAGTCGCGCCGGTCGGTGACGGGCTGGCGCATGTCCTCGTCCAGCGGCTCTTTGTCGGCCGGATCGGCCGCATCCGGGTGGGTCGGCCACCAGGCGGAAAACGTGGGGCCGTCGTCCGCCCGGTCGTGAAGGGGCGCGTGAACAAGGGCGTCGGGCAGCGTGTCGACCTGGAGCCGATCCACGAACAGGGACTCGGCGGGAAGGCACGGCTTGCGGCCGAGGAAGAGGGGACGCGCCGGATGTTTGACCGCTGCCTCCACGTCGTCGAGCGTCGGGGCCTCGTCCTGCGGCTCCAGGGTGACGGCGACGGTGTGGACGGCGTCAGCCCAGTAATCGCGGTAGCGGATGTGTGTGCCGTCGCTGGCGGAGCCCCCAGCGCGCGATTCGAGATGGCCGTAGGTCGTCCACGCACGGTCGTCATCCATGTACGGCTTGGACAGGTCCACCGTCTGATAGTCCTGGATCTGTCGGCCATAGCGGTCCTGTCGCGAGCCGTAGCGGAGCCGTTCCTGGAGCCGTTCCAGGCGGTCAAACTCGCTGTGGTCGAATCCCAGCGCGTTGCCCAGCAGGCCCGTCATCATCGACAGGGCCGGGTAGGGTTGGATCTCCCCCTGGTTGTCGACGATCGGGGCGCCGAAGCTCATCAGCGGCGCGTCGAACCGGAGAATCAGTACGTCCATCATCGGCCTCCCTGGATCTGGTTCGTGGTCCAGTCGGCAATGTTGGGCACCGGCGTCGTGTCGTCGACCTTCAGGCGATCCGTGAGGCCGTCCGTCGGTCCCATCGCGGCGAGGCGGCGGTCGGTCTGTACGCCATACATCTGGTCGATCTCGTCCACGTACTGTCCCAGCTTCTCGTAGCTGTTTTTCAGCACGTTTTGAGTCGAGGCGGGCGACTGAAAGGCATTCGCCAGCGTGCGGGGCTGAGCGGTGCCGCTCTCGGCGAAGAGGCACTGCGCGTAGGAGTACGGGGCGGTGGAGCCGAGCTTGGCCCCCGGGGAGACCGTGGCCATCAGGTGCGTGAACCGGCGCATCACCTCTGCGGCGAGGTCGGTATTGCCGTCTTGCCAGTCGTCACGCTCCACGCCGGAGAGGTTGGAGACGAGCAGCGGCACGTCCACCACGACGTAGCTATAGAAGAGGCCGCTCGTGAGCTCCTGCGTGTTAATGTGCCCGGCGCCCAGCTCGCCGCTTTCCTCCGGCTCGTCCCGCCGTAACTCGTCGACGGCCGAGAAGTAGTCGCTCTCGCTCTCCTGCGCGTGGGTCGTGAAGGCGTGCGCCACGTGTACCGCCGCATCGCCTCGCGCCAGCACGTCGCTCGTGGCCATGCGGCCGAACATCGCAGCGTCGAGCCCACTGGCAAGCTCTAGTCCCTTCAGGTTCTTCTTGAGCTCTCGCTTCGAAAAGTCGCGCATCGCGTCCGCCGCGTCGGAGACCGTGTCGCTATCCGGCTCTCCATTTTCGTCCCAGAAGACCGGGAAGTCGTCCCGCGCCGCGTCAATCTTCTCGGCGGCCAGCTCGCGCAGGTACCGCATCTCCGGCACACCGAAGATCGTCACCTGGTTGGTGTCGATCATCTCCCGTGGATTGTCGTCTTCGTCCGGATCGATGAGCGTCTTGAGGTCGCGTTTCCCGGCCTTGTCGTCGGACAGAAGCCGCTCTTTGAGCGCGAAGGTGGCGGCCCGCACGAGCGGTGCCGGATGGCCATCGTCGATGAGAGGCTGGGCGAGGCGGCGCCAGAACGTCTCCCGCGAGCGCAGCGACTCGGGCACGTCCATGTCGTAGAGGGCGTGCTTGCCGTCAAAATTCCTCCAGTGGTATTTCAGACACTGCGACGAGACGCGAGTCCGGGTGGCCCCGCCGAAGGGGAGTTGCTTGGCGAACCCAGCATCATCTCTATTCAGCAGCGTGCTCGGGTAGGAGGTGAGGGTGTGGAGTTGGATGAACATGGGTTAAGTGATGTGTGATACGTGAGGCGTGAGGAGATAAGAGCGGACGACGTTTGGTTATTCGTCTTGCTCCTGGGCATGGAGGGTGCGGTAGTAGGGGCGGGCGATGCGGAGGCGTACGTCCTCGGCCGCCTCGCCGGACTGCACGAACAGCAGCCGACGCACGTCCTCCCAGTTGGCCGGCTGCTGTTTGCTGGCGAGGTACTGGGCCATGCGGCGGAGGAGGACCGGCAGCGTTTCGTCGTCGGCCTCCAGGAGCCGCACGAACCGGGTCTCCGACCAGCCGGCCTCGGCGAGGGCCTGCCCGAGTGGCACGTCGTAGTCGTGCAGCCCTGCGCAGTGGGCCATCCCCATCAGGAGCGTCGCCCAGCGCTGCTCCCACGTCGTCTGGTCGAAGCCGTCGGGTGCCTCGTCCTGATCCAGGTCGAACAGCACCTTCCAGAGCGTGGGCGTAACGGGGGTGTCCGGATCGATGCGGCGAAGGGCGGCCTGATCGGCGTTCGACAATCCCTGCTCGTTTTCGGGGTCGAGCATGCCGGCGGTCCGGCCGACGGCCTCCCAGGGGGGAATGTCTTCGTCCTTCGTGGACGAGTCGAGGTTGGAGGTCTCGGTGTCAGGGGGTTGGGGCATGAGGGGAAGATTCGTGTTCTGAAGAGGCGTGCGGAAGGGTGTTGCGAGCGGCGCCGTGGAAGATGGAGCGGGCGCTGCTACGGGCGCGCCAGTAGCGGGTGGACGAAGCAGGCGTGTGATCCTCGGCGTCCTCGAACTGGGTTTGGGCCTCCTCCCAGAGCAACGACTGCCACTGCTCCAGGGCCTCGGTGTCGCTCATCTCGACTGATGCCCAGAGTGACTCGAAGAAGCGCGCGTCGACGGCGCGGTCGAAGGCGTCGAGCCAGGGCCCCACGTCGTCGAACTCGATCGCGTCGGTGTCGCCCCCGCCCAGAAGCGTGCCGATGGCAGGGTACAGCACCGAGCGCTCCACGTCCCGAACCAGTTCGACGCGGTCTCGGGCACGCTGGGCCAGATGCTCGCGGCGGGACTTCTCGCGCAGCCAACTGGAGGTCGAGGCCGGAACGGGGACGATGCGGTGGTGGAGCCCTTCGGTCTTCCCCTGCCCTCGCACCAGTGCCCGGGCCACGAGGTAGACGTGTCCCTCGTCCGAATCGCGAAACTGGAGGGCCGGTGGGCGGGCGTACTCCCCCTCGAAGACGATGTCCTGCAGGCGGTCGTAGGTAAAGCCCTCCCCCGGCAGCGTCAGGGCTTTGCCGCCGCTCTTTTCGATGGGCGTCCAGGGATCTCCCGTGTCGCCGTTGAGCGAATCGGGCGCGTCGACGCGCTTCCCCTTCGTGTTGGCCCGCCAGCACACGAGATCACCGTTCTTTTCCCGAAACCGGATGCGGCGACAGATTTCGAGGAAGTACGGATCGCAGTCGTCCAGCGGAATGGCACTCTCCTTGGCACCGTCCCACGGCTCGGTCCACAGCAGCGCGGGGCCGTCGAGCGTGTAGCGATCGGCCAGGGCCTTGCGCTCGGAGCGAAGCACGTCCACGTCGCGCCGGAAGCGCTCGCCCCACGATAGATCATTCGCAAGGCCCAGCATCGGTCGGTTGCCAAAACCACCGTTCATTCTCACGATCCCGTAGTTGCCGCGGCCCAAGAAGCCCTCCATCGTCTGGAGTGTCACGAGCGCGTAGATCCAGTGCTCGGGCCGCGGGTGCCGGATGCGGCGGGCCTTCACGTCGTGGCTCTTCGATGTGATGAGCACGTCGAGCTGGTCGGGCGTGGGCACGTCGGCCTTGTAGCCGGCGTTGTCGAGCGACCCTTCGGGCACCGGCGACTGCAGAAACGCGGGCTGCGACACGTCTGGCACAACTAGGTGCCACGCCGCTACTTTCCCGTCGGCCAGTCCCATCAGCGCGTCGTGCCACTCCGCGGTGTTCGAGGGCACCGTGCCATCGGCCTCCCGGGACACCGCCATCGCGGCGAGCTGCACCAGGAAGCTGTGCCATGCCTGCTGCTGGTGGGCCTGCAGCGCTTCGAAGCTGAGGATGTTGTTCTGCGTCAGCCGGTGGAGAATTTGTGGCAGGGACTGCCCCTGCACGTGTCCGTCCGGCAGCCGAATCCGGAGGAGCGGGTTGTCGAGGAGCGAGTGCGTCATGGAGGGGAGGGTCGCAGTCCGAAAGGCAATGCGTGGAGGCGTTTGCATCGACGTGCTACAGCGGGGCGCACCAAGATACAATGCCGCTGCACCCGAGCGGACATCTCGTGTCCGGATTAGAGCAGAACGTGCGGGTCAGTGGTCGCCAACCTCAGATTCAGACGTGTGCTCGGCGGAGCGACGCCCAAGCAGAATCGAGCGCACGCTCACGTACTCGTCGAGGTCGGGCCAGTGCAGTCCGGCGCCGTGGCCGATGATCTCGTAGTTCTGGCGCTCGGCCTCGCTTGCCTTTGAAAGACGAGACGACCACACGGTGGGCATGCCCACGACGCGGCCGTCTTCCAGGTAGAGTGTGAGCATATCTTCCGTCACGTTCACCCGCCGGATGCGGGCGCGGTCGAGCTCATCTTCCAGCATCTGTCGGGTGAGGCGCGATTTACGTTGCTTGGTCTGCGACATCGTTCCAGGCGTCAATAAGTTCAGATTCATGATCGTGAAGGAGCTCTTCGATTTTTCGGAGCTCGTGGCCCGCGAATCCTCGATTTCGCTCCAACTCGACGGGATCGAGCCAGAACTTCGCTTCGTCCCGGTCCCGGCCTACGTGTATATGCGGCGGCTCGTGCAGGACATCGTACGGGTAGAAGTAAAACTTGTATGGACCGATTCGAAGAACCGTAGGCATACGAGTATTAAGATAACGTACAGAGCGTGCATTCGTGCCGTCACGAAGACATCGATTCGAGGCCAAACCGATCGTACCGGAAGGAGTGCCCGCTAAACCGAAATGAGAACCCTCCGTCTTCGGGAAACACGTCCGTCGGCTCCTCCGTCTCCGGCGGCTCGTCGAGCTGCCAGTCGCTCACGGACAATTCCTCGATGATTTCGCCGAACGGCCCGTCCGCCGGTTCCGGCAACTCGACCCGATAGTCCTCCTGTCCCAATCGCGTCTTTGCCGTTTCCAGGTCGTCGGGGAACGGCTCGTTTCCGAAGGGTTCGGTGCGGTCGATGGTGACGTACCCGGCGGCCTGGCGGTCGGCCTGCCGCGATCCCAGCACCCACTCTTCGTGCTGGTGCCAGGCTTCTTCGCCTTCCTGCACGATGGCCTGTAGCCGATCTGGGTGCGTGGCACGCTCGACGAGTGGGCGGTTGACCTCGGGAATCTGCCACGGCGCGAGGTTGTCATTTTCCAGCACGCCCCACGTAGCCTCGATGGCGCGCAGGTCGCCGTAGACGGTGCCCAGCCCGTGCGGCCCGAACGCCTGCCCGTCGTTCGAAATATGCGGAGCAAGGTCTCGCTCCTCCGGCGTGAGGACGATGCACTGTGCCATCTCGTAGCCCTTGGGTCGATTGCGACTATGCCGGTGCAGCCGCCCGATCCGTTGCAGGAGCACGTCCATTGGGCAGAGGTCGGTAATCATCAGGTCAGCGTCGAGGTCCAGGCTCTGCTCCACCGTTTGCGTGGCAACGGCCACGATCCCGCGGTTGGGCGTGTCGGGCCCGAAGACGTTCTCGATGGCGTCGTCGAGCCGCTGCCGGTCGTCCGGCGCGAATCGGGAGTGATGCGGCGCTGGGGTGCCGTCGACGCCGAAAAGCAACGCCTCGTGGTCCACCAGGTCTTCTACGGCGCGCTGCGTGGCAACACAGTCGTCTACAAGGTTGCGAATGACGAGCACGCGGGCGCCGCTCTTGGCATGATCGAGGGCCCGTCGAGCGACGGCTTCCGGGGCGTCTGCCTCGTTGCAGAGCTGAGGCTCTACCGTCTTGCTCGCGTCCGACGAGGCAGCGTGGACCGATTCGGGATCGGTGCGGCTCGCGTCGACGTGTGTCACGAGCGGATAGTCCTTCACCTCCGCGTCCTCCTGCGAAGGCACCGCGTCGTCGTCCGTCGTAAGGTGCGTGCGGGCTGAAGCGCCCAGCGTGGCCGACATGAGCAGCGCGTGGCCCCCGGCGGCGAGGTGCTGTTCGAGCACGCGGTCCAGCAGTTGCGTCATGTAGGCATCGGAGGCATGCACCTCGTCGACCACAAGGAAGTGCCGGAGCAAGGCGGTCCCGCGCATATGAGCGTGACTCGCCTGCAGGGTGGACAGCAGTGCCTGGTCGACCGTGCCCACAGAGATGGGCCCGGCGAGGTAGCGCTTCGAGCTCTCGGCGGCCCAGCCGCGGTGCTGGATCGACTCGTCCCAGCGCACTGCGTAGCTGTCGGGCAGGCGCGTGGCCTCCACGTCGTCGGCCTTGATGTAGCCCGGCACGGCCTGCACGACCGGGGGGCGCTGCCCGTCCGGGAAAAGCCGCTTGACCGCAGCGGTGACGCGGTCGTGCAACTGGGTGGCGGCGGTGCGGGTGGGCACGGCAAAGTACAGGCCATCGACCAAACCCTCTTGGTAGAGCCGGACGAACCGCGCAAGGGCCGCCTCGGTCTTTCCCGAGCCGGTGTCCGATTCGAGAATTGCGAGGCCACCATCCTCGTGCAGCGGCACGTCGCGGACCGCTTCCTGAATGGGATACGGGTTCCAGTCCGGATGCTCCAAAATCTGGTCAAAGCCCGCGTGGGTCCCGAGTGAGGCACGCGGCCCGTCCGCGTCCAGGAAGAGGGCCTCCACCGCATCCGTGGCACGTGATTGGGCCCGATCCATCGGGGCGTCGAGCGTGTCGGCGAATGGGAAGAACGTCTCGTCCGACCCAATCCAGTCGGCCAGCGTGAGGAGGCCGTTGAAGGTGTGCTGGAGTACGGGGTCAGCGGGGAAAGGACGAGCATCCTCGGTGAACGCCTCTGGGAACCAGCGGTGCACAGCGTCGGACAATGAGACCAACCCTTCTTTCGGCGTCCGGGTCTCTGTTGCTTCCCAGAGCATCGGCTTGGGGCGACTCGGAAGCACGGGTTCGCCGTGGTGCCCCCATGTCGCCAGCAGTACGTGGTAGACGAGTTCCTCTACGTTTTTCCGTGGGAACCAGTCGAGCATGTCGAGTACCCCGAGCGCCTCGAAGTAGTCGAGACGATCCTCCATCTTGAATAAGGCCACGACCGGCGTTAAATGATCGCACGTCGGCTTCACATCGAAGGCACGGTTCTGAAACCCATGATTCACCTTCCCCGCGTCGTGTAGCGCGGCGAGGGCCGACAGACGTGCCACATGTACTTCAGACAGGTCGTCCCAATCGAGGAGCGATGCTAGGCGGTCGCGCAAGACGGTCCGTTGCAAGAGGGCCTCCGTAATGGCTGCTACATCTGCCGAGTGGGCCAGAAGCGGGTGCCAATCAACGATTTCACCGTCTTCGGTAGTGTCGAGCTTTGCCCAAAAGTCCGACGGAGTGAGGGCGCAATCCATGCTGAAAGTAAGTGCGCGGGATTCAAAAACAGCGAAGCCATCCTCCAAATTTCAGGCGCGTTCTCTAAGTGATGTTCGGCCGTTTTGGAGTATTTAAGGCACGAAAATCTCGACTCTAATGAAAGAAGGAGGTCTCGCGGAGACGATAGTAGAGAGTTACCGCACATTCCAGCTGACCCGCTTCATTCCCGCGTCCGAGAGCGTTTTCAAGTCGCTCTCGTTCACCAATCTCCAGAAAAGAGTACGCGTGGCGAGGGCGTCGCCAATAGCTGTATGCAGTTCCTCATCAGGATTCGCATCAAACGTAGACAAAAGGTGGCCGAGTTGGTAGTCGTCGTGGTCGGGTATCAGTTTGCGGGCGAGCCCCAACGTATCAATGAACCTGATATCGAAACCGTCGCGTTCCAAACGCTGGGCCTCGTACGAAAGGAATTGGAAGTCGAACTGGAGGTTATGCCCGACAACAACGCTATCCCGCAGAACATCGGATAGGGAAGAAATCTGATGTCCGAGAATCTGATCCTCAGGGCGATTCTGGCTGCTTGTCCAGTCAAACAGAATGCCATCCGGCCCGATAACGGCCATTTCACAGATTCGACCTCCACGATCAGGACGCAGGGCAGTTGTCTCCAAATCGAAGAAGACCAAGGAAGCAGCCTGGAGCGGCAAGTCGGGCCACTGTCTCATCGAAATCGAGGGGCAGGTTTAGCGCAACTACTGGTTTTCAGTCATTAGTATCTCAGATACAAAGACTCCTGTCAGAGCAGCACCAAAACCTCCCGTGTGCACCGAAGTGTAGCGACTGCATCTCCCTCGCAGTACTCCGCGACCTCTCCGACGTGCCCGTTTTGCGTAAGTTGAGCGACCATTGAGCCGTTCGACCGCATCCTTGGGGGAGTCGACGCTCAGGAAGCTTGAGAGGCCCTCTAGCGAGTAGTTGGAGGTGGGCCAGCCAAAGGTCCGCATGCGGTTCGTGGTCATAAGGATACGTATGGATAATGTCCATCCACGTCGGAGCGAGTCCGTTGGCGACCGTCCGGGCGGTCAGGAAGGGCACGTCGAAGTCCTTTCTGTTGGACGTCACCCACCGGAGATCCTCCCGATTCCGGTCGTGGTGGCGGCCGATCGCATGGATGTCCGCCCAGAACTGGTCCAGCAGAGCCTCTTCCTCATTCGGAGAAGCGGTCGTCCAACTCTTAGGTTCCTCCATCCCAAAGGAGCCGCCCCGCACCGCACTGATGCAACAGATCCAGCCGAGATGGGAAGGAAGGCTGCCGGCTTGCCGATGGAAGGCCTCCTCACTCACGTCCGGTGACCGTTCTCACAGCCGTGAGACCTCGCTAGTTGATCGCTCCTGTTTCGCATTCGGGTACGTTTCAAGGGGGAGGGGGCAGACGGGGCACGTCTCGATGTCCCAGGTAGGGTTGGTCACGGTAGGCGTCGAGTGGTAGTGCAAAGGAATATGGAGTGAAGAGAACGAGCTTTCTTCATTAGTACACAGTGATGGAGGATATAAAGACCGCTACCACCTGGCAAATGTCACCTCAGGAAACGTGAAGTCCCTCAAGCTTGGAGGCTGAGGACTACAATTGCCCAACAAGTGATAGGCCGGGGAATATCACCAGGGATTGGCGGGTATTCCGAGGTATTGCCTCTGTGGAAATGTTTGGGGGTATGGTTGGTCTCTGTATGCCCATCGTGCCCCTCTTTCCGCGCCAGACGGCACGCTTGACACCCATGGTGGGTCTGTGCAGGCCCCGGCATGCCAGATGTACTCGCCTCCACCGACCTCGCCATCAAAGAGTGGGGATGAAGGAGATAATCTTTCCACCAGTGGGGCTGGGGCTCACGAAGAGTGGGGCTTGCGAAGAGTTATCGGCCTTCCACTTACGGGTCCCACCTCTTGTCAGCTTCGCAACACAGCAACCGATACCGCCAAGGCCGAGGCGAAAGCCATTCTGTGAATATGCCGGTCTTACCCTCAAGTCGCGCCTTTTCTGACGCGAGGTCAAGGGGTCGGCTCCTCTTCAAGTTTGCTCGGCTTCCATTTGTCGGCGTCAGCAAATCCTGCCTCCTCGGCGCACTCCTTCAGCAGATAGTTGACCGAGGAGAGCGAAATGCGCGTCTGCTTCGGGTTCTCGTGAGGATCGAACGAGCGGAAGAGCGGTCCTTCCCCTAGTCCGCCCGCGAGGATCCACGCGGCCACTGCACGAGCCGTACAGAACCGAAGCTCCTCCACGGGCTCAGCCTGAATGACTCGTTTTGGCATCCCGTTCTTCTTGCGGATGCCCACCAGAATCCCCTCCCCCGAAGGCACTACGTCGGTTACGTCGAGGCGAACGACTTCTGCCCTTCTGGCGCCACCGGCCGCCATGAGAAGAAGAAGCGCGCGGTCCCGGAGGGCAACGAGGTCGTAGCTAACCTCGGGGATGAGGCGCCGCTGATCGTCAGTGAGGTGATCAGGAGTGGCGTAGGCCGTTTCGATAAACTCGTCATGCCAGGTCCCTTCGGCCTTCTCAAGCTTCTGTCCGAACGCCTCGTTCTCTTCGGCTAGGCGGCCGAAATGCTCCGGAAGCAGCACGGGGCCTTCTCGAAGAATCTTGCGAGGTGGAAAGGACATCTCCCGAGACTCTGAACCGGAACGGCGGCCTTCCTCACTGCGCTTCTGCTGGCTGATCTTGTGCCAGAGATCTGACACGACCAGCGAGTCGGTCGGGTCTTCCAGGCCGGAAACTTTATGGTAGTGCGTGATCGCCGACAGACGGTTTCGGATCGTCGAGAGAGCCAGGTGGCGACGCTCCTCCAAATACGTGGCAACTGTTTCCGCGTCCGCCGGCAGGACGATTTCGTCCCGGTCCCGGCACCAGCCGACAAAGTCTCTCCAGCTTGCCTTGTAAACCCGCTGGGTCGACGGGGAAAGCTCGGTTCCGGGCTCCTCGAGATCGGGTTCGGTGTCGTCGGCAGATGTCTGCTGATCGTCTGTGCGGTCTTGAGAAGGGGAGGAGGGACTCATTGCGGGTTTGGTCTGTAGTGGATGGAAGGGTTTCACCCTCGTTTAAGCGCCGGGAAGGACATTTCCTTGAAGATCGAGTTCACCGCGAAACGTCAGTGCAGTTACATCATCACAAGAAAGCCCGATACTGACGGAGGGGAGGGCGTCCGCAACCAGATTACTGCAGATTCTGGAAAGCATGCACCGTCGGGTCGTTTCGCACAGTCAGTTAAGTTCCGATGACATTCTATACTATACACTGCGCGTCCCCGTGGGCGTGCGCGCTCGCACTTAATTACGCCCCGGAGACCCCGGGTGGGGCTGGCTCCAGCTGCGTCCGGACCTCAACACTTTTACCGCATCAAAACCACTTTTCGATATGAGTGACGAAGCACAACCGTCGACGCCGGGCACGCGCTCGGCGAGGCTGCCGGAAGACTTCGGCCAGTCGAGACCAACTTCCGAGACCACTGAAGGCGAAGAGTCGCCTAAGCGTAAAGATCGCGGGGCCGTTCCCCCGGACGGTCGCGCAGAGAAAGCATCCGAATCGAAGCTTGAGCGCTATGAGAAGAAGATCCATGAGCGTCTACGCAGTGAGATCGAGCTCTCGAGGCTTGCCCGAGAGATCATCAACGATCGCCTCTACACGGAAAAGGACTTCGAGAGCCTTGGCGAGTACACGAAGGCGACGTTCGGTGTGGGCCCCAATCAGTTTCGCAAGTATGGATACTACGCCGAGGTCTATGACATCATCGAAGAGCACCGAGAGGAAATCGCGGAGCGCAGTCTTACAAATGTAAGAGACGTTCCCCTCCCCCAGATAAAAAGCTGGGCCCGTCCACTTCACAAGAAGGCCAACAAGGGCCTCGTGGAGGAGGTCATCGAGACGTGGGTGGCCGTCGTGCACCGACACGGCTCCTCGATCACCGGGAAAAAGGTGAAAGAGGTGTATGAAGAACTCTTCGAGGAGGACAAGGACTCTGAGGAAGGTTCTGAAAACGGTGGCGTCACGGAAGACGAAAACCCGGAAGAAGACAGTGGGCATCCTGGCTGTGACGACGCGTCCTCAGACGGAGACGGCGATGCCGCAGGAGGGGACACCGACAATGGAAAGAAGAGAGAGCAGGACTCCGCTGATACCGACACCTCTGGTGGTTCCTCTCGCGACGATTCCTCCACCAACGGTACGGAAGGAAGCGGAGATGACGATACAGGGAGCTTCTCGGTGGACGTTCCTGACGAGGCGCAGGGTGTGGCACTCTCCTCACCGCCGACCCAAACTGAAGTGGAAGACCTCGCCGAGAAGTATGAGCAGACAAATGAAGGGTTTTCCGGCAGCAGCGCCGACGAGATGGTCGCCTCCAAAGTCTGGAAGGCATTGGTCCCCACCCCTTTCGGAGTTGGAGCAGGGCTTCCAGAAGAGGCCTCCCCGGACGAGGGTCCAGTCGGAGCGGTCCTGAAACCGGGGCGTCTCGACCAGACCACAGCCCCCGCTCAAGGCCACGACGGGGAGCGTGTGTTGGTGTGTCCCGGCGTTGACCTCTTCGCCGAGGTTGTGCCCGACGGCGTCATTGAGGCCATTCTGGACCGCTGTCGAAAGACCGACCACCAACCGGTTGTCTTCACCCGTCACCTCGGCCGGGTCTCAGAGTTCGACCTGTCGGACCTGTGGGTCGGGACGCCGGCGGATCACTCGTGCTATGACGATAAAGCACAGGCCCTCAGCGACTCAGCTCCGGACGCGGCCATGCAATGGCTTCTCTATGACGTCGATAAGGAGGAGGATTCGGAATCTCCCCCCTCCTTCTCGGGCAAAACGGACTGGGTCGTCTACGATCCCCCGGGAGGTGCTGGTATCAGCCTGACCGTGGCCGAAACGCAGTCCTTGGTCGAGGCAGCCGAGGAGTCCGGCGTCGACTGGTCCTTCCGCTCGGCCTTCAAGACGTGCGGAGATTCCGGCCCATCCCAAGAAGACGCTGATGACGACACCGACTAGTAAGCAGAAGGCGACCCCTCCCTCCTCTCAGGGAGGGTTCTCACTTGTAACTACCCCTAACATCAAGCGCGATATCATGGCTACACCAAACGTGGAATGGACTACCGCGGAGTGGAATCTAACATCGGATATGAATGCCGATTGCCCATATCCCTATGCTGAGGAGCGCTCAGCGGAGGACGGGGACGAAGGCTCAGGGCCAGGCGACGGCCCGAGCGGCGAAAATGCGGCCGTCTGACGCCCAAAGCCGCAAGCGGTCTCCCGGGGAGGCGCCCCGCGGTAAGTCCTCCCCACTTTTCACCTACTACCGTCTAATTAAGGATCTCAAACACCATGAGTACTGGAATCGAATGGACATCGGAAACCTGGAACTTCCTGACCGGCTGCCAGCCGGTTTCACCCGGTTGTGCCAACTGCTACGCAGAGCGGATGGCCGAGCGGCTGGGGGCAATGGGCAATCCGCGTTACCAAAATGGATTCGAGTTCACGATCCACGAGGACAAGCTCGACAAGCCGAAATCTTGGAAGAAGCCGCGCCAGATCTTCGTCAATTCGATGAGCGACCTTTTTCACCCGAAGGCGCCAGAGGGCCTGATCCGAAGGGCTTTTCGGGTGATGATAGACGTCGATCGACACGTCTACCAGCTCTTGACCAAGCGGGCGACCCGGCTTGCGGAGTTGGGTCCCACACTCCCATGGGCCGATCACATGTGGGCGGGGGTTTCTGTCGAAAACGACGAGCCGATCGACAGCAGCGGCTACCGCCCCACCGACCGCATCGACGATCTGCGCCGGTGTGGTGCCGACACGAAATGGGTGTCGGCAGAGCCGCTTATCGGCCCCCTCCCGAACCTGAATCTCGGCAGTATTGACTGGGTCGTGATCGGCGGAGAATCGGGCCCGATCGACGACATCCGCGAGATGAAGCTCGGCTGGGTCCGGGACATCATCGCGCAGTGCCGCGCGCAAGACACAGCCGTCTTCGTCAAGCAGATGGGCACCGTATGGGCCCGCCAGAACGGGCTACGCGGTAAGGCCGGGGATCCGTCCGAATGGCCCGAAGACCTTCGCATCCGCGAGCAGCCGGATATCCTCGATGATCAGCCCGAACTCGGATAACTCCCCCCCTCTCACGACTTTTCATTGCGTTCGAAGCAATCAACACTCAACGCTGAATATGATTCATAATCGCATTATCCACGACGCTCTCCGCGCCACAGATCCGGATGAGACGCGCCTCGTCCGCAGCCAGCCTCCGGGTACTGTCACGCTCATTACCACCGATGCCGGGCGGAAAAATGCCTTCCTCAACAGCCTTCCTGAAGGCCGGACGGAGGCCGCCTGCATCCGGCACGACGGGACACCGTACTGGCTTGTGCAGGCCCCAACAGAGGAGGCTCAGCGGGCGCTTCGCCGGTTGGGTTGGGTGGAGGTGCCTGCCTCCGATAATCCCACACAGGGCCGTACAGACCGTCTCAAGAACCGTCCCAAAGAGGGAGCAAACCGCCCCGATCGAAAGCCAGCGACTCGTGGAAGCTTCCGCCCGTGCCGGCCTCGACGAAGGGAGCAGGACGGTTAGAAAAGCTTGCCGCACAACGCCGACAGGCACTCCCTAAGCCGTTGACGGGGAGATACGTGGGGGTGCTAGGGTCGGCCCTGGTGCCTCTCACGGGCGCGGAGACGTCCTCCAACAGGCGACGGTTGAAAGGGCTCGCCTGGTGTCCTCCAGCGCACGAGTTTCGAGAACGAGTATTTAGGAATTGAATGATTAGGAAGCTTTATCTACATGCTGATTCGGCCACAAACGGAGATCCACGAGGGCCTCCAAACAGAAAGCCCCGGCCTCCACCTGGAGACCGGGGGCTGATGACCTATCTGGGAAATAGACAATCTGGAGGTCGGCTGCTTAGGACAGCCGGCCTCCTTGCCAACGCCGACTACAACCTAACGCCTTTGAACAAGACAAGAAGTAGTTCTATGGACAACCATCGTAACGATGGCCGCCGTAGCGCTGGCGGTCAGCAGAACATGAAATCGAACAGGAGCGGCGATGATCCTCCCGATAGCCGGAAGGATAGAAGCCTCAAGAACATCGCTGAAGAGCTGACTGACCTGCTGGTGCAGATATATGAGGCCGCTTCTTGGTCGCCTCGCAAGTTTTTGGAGGTAGCCCTCGGTGCCGCGAGTGTGGTGGGGTGGGGCCCCGAGCAGTGCCGGACGGCAAATATTGAGCGGGCGCTACACCAGGAGCTTGCGGAAGAAGTGTCGCTGACAAGGATCGACACTGTAGCGGGGGTTTACCGATGTGAACAGGTCGCTCCAGGGAGTTACCACTGGGAGTTTGAGACTGGCCCTGTTCCGGTCCGCGCCGTTGAGCTCTGCGACGAGCTGGGCATCGGCTACGACGAAGCCGCAGACGCCGTGGTCAAGGCGGAGGGGCCGCCGCCTGGGACCCCCTGGGAGGAAGATGAGATTTACGAACCAGCCGTTACCGGCGAACTGCTTGAGCGGGCCGGGGATGCCGAGACCGCCGCGGACGATTCGTCTGAGGAAAAATCTACGCGCGCTTGTAAAGCCGACGGCCCAACCCGCCGGGAAGAACCGGACGGATTTGGCCGAGAACGACCGGGGGAACCGGAGGCCGGACACGAGCGAAATTGTTCGACAGATTTGGCCCCCAATGGTTGTGAGGTGAATCGGGGTTATACGGACCCGCATGCGGGGCGTGGATCTGAGCGTAGTAAAAGGCCTCGCTATAAACCGAATCGGGAACAGTGGAAAACGCGAGGGACCCTGCAGCAGCGCAACTTCCTCGATGATTGTGTGGAGGGGCCCGCCGAGCGGCTGCTCTTTCTCCATCTCCTAGCACACGCCCGGAGAGGGACCTACGGAGCCGGGGAGGGCGAGTACATGGAGTGGGTCACGGTCCCCGCCGAGAAAATGGAGCAGGAGATGGGCGCGCCGTACCACTCAACGACAGACGTGTGGCAAGGCTCGGACTTGATTGAGCCGAAGCGGGGGGGCGACTACGTTCGTCCCACAAACGGTGATCAAGGGAAGGCTCGCCAGTTTCGGATCTACCAGGATGCCTTTGAGCAGTTCACAAGCCTCGGTAAAGGTTCGAGGCGGTACTACCTTCACACGGAAGAGCGTCAGCGGACTTCACCACCATCGCCGCTGAAAACGGACTTCTCTACCGACAACAACAATGAGTATCCGTTCCTCATGGACAGGGCTCTGCGGGTCCTCTCAGATAACACGCAGCCCATCCGGATCGGTGAAGTTGAGCAAGCCATTGAGAATCTTGCCGAAATGGAAGGGAGAACTGCGTGGGCAAAGAAGACCGGTCTCCAGCTCGCACTGGAGACAATCGAGCGTCAGACCGCCCGACGTCAGAACGGCATAGCGTACGTCAAGAATGCCTACACGCCAGTGTTCGGTGGTAGGGTCCTTTTCAAAAAGGGCGGCGCTCAGGGCATGCTCGGCGCCGTAAAGGCCCGTGCCTTCGACATCGAAGGACTGGTCAACTACGACATCAAGTCGTGCCACACCACAGGCCTGAAGGAGGTGGCAAGTAAACTATCGGGGGTCGGAGTAGAGATCGACGTAAGTCCGTGGGAGGAGTATCCCGGCAAATACGACGCGGCTGATGAGATCGGCCTACCGGTCATCCTTGTGAAAATCGCCGAGCACGCCATCAAGTACGGCGCCTACCTCCCCGCATCAATCGACCAGGCTCAGAAAGTCTTTGAGGAAAGCAGTCTCGATCCGGAGAAGGATCTGCAACTCGTCAAGGCCGCCAAGAAGTACACCGAGGAGCCGGACGTAGCCCTTGGGAAGCTCCATAACGTGTTCGCAGATATGCGCCGGGTTGTTAAAAGGATCTCCAAGGCACTACTAAATGAGTACTGGAAGGCCCATAGGCAGCCGTGTGGTCCCAACGGCTACTGCATGAAAAATGCCTGCGGGGTAACCTTCCGTCCCGACGATTTTGCCAAAGGCCATGTGCGAGAGACGAAGGTCATGGCCTGGATGCTCCAGGGTCTGGAAGCAGCCTTCGTCCACAGCGTCACTATACTGTCGGATGAAACTGATGACTTTAGTGTCGTGGCCAATGAGCACGATGGGCTTATTGCGGACGGGCAGATACCGGGCATCCATGAAGAGGGGTGCTCCGAGGTGGTCGAGATCGCGCGCCATATGAGCGGTTTCTACCGCGCAGAACTCGTCGAGAAGCCCCACGCCGATGAGGAGGAGATCGAGGAAATCTACGGCTCAGAAGAGTCGAAGGAGGAAGAGACGCCCTTTGACCGCAGCGCCCGCTACCACGCGGAGCGAGAAATTCCGCAGTTGACCAAAGAGGAATACGAAGAGATGCGCTCCAGCCGCCCCCGTATAATTTCACGAGCCACCGAGCAGGCCCGCACCAGTCATGGAGACGCGACCGAGTACCAGTCTGGAAAGCGGTCGAGGCACGAGAACGGACCGTCGACGAGCGATAGCACAGGATGACGCATGCACAGAAGCCTAGGCACTCGAATATCGATGAGTGTGCTCGACGCCCCACTCAAGCACGATGATCGCCACGACAGACACCGGCGGTTGGAGTCAGTCTACCATCATGACCGGGGGGGCACGAGATTTCTCGGTCGCTGAATGAGAGTAGGGACTACGGCGACAGGCTGACAGAGAGCCTCACCCAGATGTAAGCGGAGGCGAGAGGATAAACGGAGAAGGACTACGGGACCAAATGCCGTCGATGATCGTCTCCTTGAGGCCAGCAAGACGACCCAAGGCGGGGAAAGGAGGGAAGTGAGGGGGGCGCTCAGCTCAACGTGAATTTCCCTGAGAGCCCCCACAACCGGCTCAAGATCGAGAGCATTGAGACCGCTGGCGAGATGCGGGAGATCGCCGCGGAGTCCTTGGATATATGTCTGAATAGGTAGGTAAGAAACTACTGAGGTAACTATGTGGCATCCCGAGCTCCCTATTCTATGCACGAGCTCTCGCTCGACATTAATGGCATTCCCTTTCTGGACCGCGCTTTTCTCGTCCGGTCCCCGAGCTTTCCTAGTAAAAGGTGTGGCAGGAGGGCTTGAATTACATCCTCAAGGGCCCGTATATCTTGGGGAATCGGGAGGCATGCGAGAGCTTGCCGGGTGGGTAAACTTCCTCGTTCTCCGCACGTGCTCCGAGTAGATCCACAATTGTCATGTCGGTCATCATTAATACCCTACAGGCCTACCGCCGCCTTCAGGAAGGCGGTTTTACCGACGAACAGGCCGAAGCCATCGTCGATGTCTTCCGGATGATCGACCCACATTTGTATCGGCAGGTCCGAAAAAGAGCTGACGAAGCGCGGGCCGAAGCTGCAGAGCAGCACCAGGAGCATTGGGACGAGCTGTGCCGAGACCCAAGCTTAAATGACCTTCCCTACAAGGTGGAAACCAATG
>CAYXAD010000033.1:0-20599 GCA_964462965.1 uncultured Salinivenus sp. | reverse complement strand
TCGATGTCGCCGGTGAGGGTGCCTTCCTCCTTAAACCGGTCCATCATGCGGACGAGGCCGCCGGACATGTCACTGTAGTCGATGTGAGAAACCTCGATAGCCATGGTCGAATTGCGATGTTCGAATGTCGAAGTACGAATGAGCGAGGGTGTAAGGGAAGCAGACCAAAAATATGGGGGAGGACGAGCAATTCGAAATTCGCAACTCGAAATTCGCGAATGCGCTGAAGTTATCGGCCAAAGATGTACGCCAGGCCGGCATTCGCACCGAGGTAGGTAGTGGGTTCGGGCTCGGTAAAGATAACTTCGTACGTAAGATTCAAATCGAGATCCGCGCCTCGTGCAATAGGGAGACGAAAGCCGAACTTGGGAGCCACGCCCATCTCGTTTCGAACCTCGGAAGAAGTGTTGTCTCGAAGCAACACTGGGCCCCCGTCGCTCCCGATGTACGGTTGAAGGCCCGTAAGGCGGAAATTGAACTTGAAGGCGAACTGCAGCGGAATGACGTCCAGAACGGTATCCGTTCCGAGGGCCTGGAACCAGTGGTATCCCCCACTGACTCCGAAAAAGAAGTGACGAGAGGTGCGGTAGTAGTACGTGCCCTTAAACCCGACCCCGGTTTGGTAGCCATTCTGGAGGGGGTCCGCCACAGGAGACTGTGCCCCCGCCGTCAGTGAAAGCTGATGCGTCCAGGGCATCTGGGCCGAGGCCGAGAGCGGAAGTCCAGCGAAGAGGACGAGAGCCAGGAGAGTGGAGCCAGCCCGTATCGGAAGCGTGCTCACTGGGAAGACTGGGGTTCGTTCAGGTAGAATTAGGAGTTAGAGAAGGTCGACCCTGAAGACAGGTCCTCACCTCTGGAACGGTCGTGTAGAATGTAACTGCCGTCCCTTGAAAATTCGACGATCGAAATTCGAAATTTGTCAGTGTCCCAGCCATTGGGCAGCCTGTTTGGCGAAATACGTCAGAATGAGGTCGGCACCGGCCCGTCGAATGCCGGTGAGGGCTTCCATCGCACAGGGTTTTTCCTCGAGCCACCCCTTTTGGGCCGCGGCCTTGATCATGGCGTATTCGCCGCTCACGTTGTACGCGGCCACGGGCACATCACTGTGGGCCTTGACGCGCTGGATCACGTCGAGGTACGGAAGAGCCGGCTTCACCATCACCATGTCGGCGCCTTCTTCGAGGTCGAGCATCACCTCACGCACCGCTTCCTCGCCGTTGGCCGGATCCATCTGGTAGGTGCTCTTGTCGTCGGGCACCTCTTCGCGGGGGCGAGGGGCCGAGTCGAGCGCGTCCCGGAACGGGCCGTAGTAGGCGGAGGCGTACTTGGCCGTGTAGGAGAGAAGGGCGACGTCCGTATGTCCGGCCTCGTCCAGAGCCTCTCGGAGGACGCGGATGCGCCCGTCCATCATGTCCGAGGGGGCAACGATGTCGGCGCCGGCCTCGGCGTGGAGCACCGCCATCTCACGCATGACGTCGAGCGTCGCGTCGTTGTCGATTTCTCCGTCGCGGACGATGCCGTCGTGCCCGTCGGAGTTGTAGGGATCGAGCGCCGTGTCCGTGATGACCATGAGCTCCGGGACGGCCTCTTTCAAGGCCCGCACCGCCTTGGGGTACAGGTGATCTGGATCGAGGGCGTGCTCGGCGTCCGGGGTTTTGAGCGAATCAGGAATGGCGGGGAAGAGAGCGACGGCAGGGATTCCGAGGTCGTGCAGCTCCCTGGCATTCTCCACGAGGCGATCCACGGTGTACCGGTAGGCGTCGGGCATCGATGGCACCTCGACCCGGTCGTTCTCGCCCTCCATCACGAACTGCGGGGCAATCAGGTTGTCCGTCGACAGCCGCGTCTCCCGCGCCATCCGGCGGATGTTTTCAGTTTTGCGGAGGCGACGAGGGCGGAGGGGGATGTGGTAGTCGGGAGAAGAAGGCATGATCGAATGATTATGCTTCGGATTGCGTATTCCGTATTTCGTATCGTGGCAGAGGCGGAGCCGCAAGTGGCGACAACATAACCGGCGGAAGGAGGCATGCCCAACTCACGCAATACGCACTACGCAATATTCGTCACGTCTCACGCATTACGCATCACGATTCACGTATCAAATTTCCACCTTCCGCCGCCACGTCGTGCCGTCCGGCGAGTCCATGACCTCAATGCCGAGGGCTTCGAGGGTATCCCGGATGGCGTCGGCGCGGGCGTATTCGCCGGCTTCTCGAGCGGCCGATCGTTCGTCGAGGAGCTCGTCCACGGACTCGGCAAAGTGATCGGCCGAGGCGTCGACCTCGTCGCGCGATGTGAGGGGCGGGTCCTCCTCGTGGTCCGAGGAGATGATGCCCAAGAGGGCGTTCGTCTCGTCCAGCCACTCGCGTGCGCTCCGGGCCGAGGCCCCACTTAAAGAATCGGACTGCTCGATGGCCTTCACCCCTTCGAGGGCCGCGGCGGTGGCAGCAGGGGTGTTGAGGTCGTCGCACATGGCCTCGAGGGTCTGCGCGTAAACGTCGTCGAGCGTGTCGCCGAGACGATCTTCTCCGGAGGCATTCGCATCGAGGGCCTCGTCGACCCGCTCCGCTGCTTCCTGATAGCGCTGCACGTGCCGGGCGGCCGTGCGCAGGGTGTCGTGGGTGAAGTTAAAGGGCTTGCGGTACTGTCCCTGCATCAGGGCGTAGCGGAGCGCCAGCGGATCGACCCCGCCTTGCTGTCGGATCGGCTCGGGCACGTGCTCGTCGTCCGGATCCGGGGCGATGAGGTCGCGGACGGTGTAGAAGTTGCCTTTGGACTTCGACATCTTTTCGCCCTCCACCTGCAGGAAGCGCGTGTGGACCCAGTAGTTGACGACGGGATGTCCGGCGAGCGACTGGTTTTGTGCAATCTCACACTCGTGGTGGGGAAAGATGAGGTCCTCCCCGCCGGTGTGGAGGTCGAAGCGCTCTCCGAGGTACTGCATGCCCATGACCGAGCATTCGATGTGCCAACCCGGGAAGCCCCAGCCCCAGGGGCTGTGCCAGTGCATCAGGTGGTCGGGGTCGAGCTTCCAGAGCGCGAAGTCGCGCGGGTCGCGCTTGTCCGGGTCTTCGACCGTCTCACGCTCGGCGGCCTGGAGTTGCTGGGCCTGCGTATTTCCACTGAGGCGGCCGTAGTCCGGGAAGCTCTCGACCGAAAAGTACACGCCCTGATCCGTCGCGTAGGCGTGGCCCTGCTCCATTAGCTCGATGACGGCGTGGAGCTGGTCGGTCACGTGCTCGGTGGCGCGAGGGCGAACGTCCGGTTCGCGCAGGTTGAGGGCGCGCCAGTCCTCCAGGAAGGCCTCCGTGTAGTAGCGGGCCAGGTCATAGATGTTGGCAAAGCGAGCACCCTCCCGCTCCAGCGCCTGCTGCATTTTGTCTTCCCCGCCGGGATCGACGAGGTCGTCCTGCGTCAGGTGGCCCACGTCCGTGATGTTGCTCACGTAGGTGACGTCCCAGCCAATGGCTTCGGCGGTGCGGCGGATGAGATCGGCCGTGAGAAAGGAGCGAAAGTTGCCGATGTGCGCGTAGGTGTATACCGTCGGGCCACAGCTGTAAAACTGAAGGTGTTCGTCTTCAATCGGCTCGACGGCTTCAGTCTCATGCGTCAGTGTGTTGTAGAGACGAAACGTGGGGGCAGACGACATGCGGCGCAGACGATGGATTTGGAATCACGGCGAATGACGGCGGGATGCGTGAACCGTCCCACTGTACCTTGTTCCCCAGGGATTGTGCCGTGACTTCTCGGTGCAGGGGCGATGGGATGTACCAGCACCATTGCCGAAGGGAGCTCAAGTGCCGTTCTCCTCCGTCCTGTCTGCGATGAAAGGAGAAGGGGGAGAAGGGTTAGGACGCGCCAGACTGGCGCACGACCTCCCACACGAGGTGCTCCAGCTCAGGCACGATCAGTTCGTCCAGGGCCAGCTCGACGGCATTCGGCGACCCGGGGGTCGAAAAGAAGAGGGTCTCCTGATACACGCCGGCCGTGGCGCGTGAAAGCATCGCGGCCGCCCCGATTTCGTCGTAGGAGAGCATGCGAAAGAGTTCGCCGAAGCCGGAGAGCTCCTTTTCCAGCTTGCCGGAGAGGACGTCGAAGGTTCGATCTCGTGCACTCACGCCCGTCCCCCCGTTGATCAGGACTGCCTCGACCGAACCGGCCAGCTCTTCGATCAACGATTCGATACGTTCGGGATCATCGGGGACGAGGGCGTACTCGGTCACCTCGAAGTCGTGGGCCTCGAGGCGGTTAATCGCCAGCTGACCGCTCTCGTCAGTGTCTGTGCTACGGGTGTCACTCACGGTAATGACGGCGCAGTGGACGGGGGTGCCTTCGGCGTGCTCGCGGTGCTCCTCTGCGGGCATGGGAGTAGGCGATTGCGTATTACTTGTATGATGTGTGATGCGTGTTGCGTATTGCGTACTGCTTGATCATGCTTGCGACGAAATACGCAATACGAAATGGAACTCACGACGTCTCCGCAGGCACCGTCGACCGTTCCAAGGCGGGACCTTCCTCGTGGGAATCCTCTGTCGGTGATTTCTCCCCAAACCACTGCGGGGGATCGTACCCGTGTCCGCCCCACGGATGGCAGCGCAGAAGGCGATAGACGGTCAGGACGAGTCCTTTCAGGGCGCCGTACTGCCGGAACGCCTGGAGGGCATAGGTCGAGCACGTCGGGTGGTACCGGCACGAGCGTGGCATGTGGGGCGATAGAAGGAGCTGGTACGCCCGTACGAGTCCGATACAGAGGTACCGGGGGAGCCGGCCCAGCGTGGAGATCACTCGGCGCATGAGACAACGATCAGGACGAAGAGGGCGCGGTCTCTATGAACGAAGGGGCCGCGAGCAAGTTCGACGGGCGGTCGGACGATGAATCCATACTCCTGATCTCAGACTGATATACAGATTTCACACGGACCATGGCCAGTGAAAATGGCTTTATCGAAGCTGTCACCTTCGACGAGGAAGGCCTCGTGCCCGCCATTGTGCAGGAGGCGGGCTCCCAAAAAGTGCTTATGCTCGCGTATATGACGGAGGATACGCTCCGAGAGACCCTCGAGACGGGGCAGATGGTCTACTGGAGTCGATCCCGCGGGGAACGGTGGGTCAAGGGGGCGACCAGCGGCCATACCCAGCAGGTCGAGGAGGCCCGCGTGGACTGTGACGGAGATACGCTCCTGTTCAAGGTTCACCAGAAGGGCGGAGCCTGCCACACCGGCTATCGATCCTGCTTCTTCCGTCGGAAGGAGAACGATCGGCTCGTAGAGGACGGAGAGCAGGTCTTCGATCCAGAGGAGGTGTACGGCGGCACGTAATCGCTATACGTACGAGTCAGCTCACCCCCTTGGGATCCACCGGCTGTGGGGAGGACGAGAGATACGAGACGACGAGGAATGCCGCGAGCGTGACGGGCCAGACGAGGATCGGAAACGTGTCCGGCCACAGGTACAGGTTGCCGATAGAGCTGGCCAGCCCCACCACGACGGCAGCGAGTACCCCCGTCCCGGTGGTACGGGGCCACAGGACCAGGAAGGCGAGCGGGAGTCCCAGCGTGACGCCCAGCCCGACGAAGGCGAACTCGATGATGTCGAAAATCGTCCCGGGGCGCCAGTAGGCCAGCCCAATGCCGAGGGCCGCCATGACGGCCACGATGACCCGACCCAGGATGACGATCGTCCGTTCACTGGCGTCCGGAGCGATGCGGGACCGATAGAGTTGCGTGAGGTCGGCGGACGTCACGATCATCATCGAGTCGGAGGTCGACAGGATGGCCCCGATGATTCCTGCCAGCAGCAGGCCCGCAAACCAGTCCGGGAAAAGGTCGACCATCATCAGCATCGCTACGGATTCTGGATCCTCGGCCGAGGCGTAGAGCACCCGGCCCGCAATTCCGATGAAGAGGGGGACGGTCAGCCGGAGCGCCTGGAAGCTCATGGCGATGACCGACGCTCGACTCAGAATGCGCTCGGAGCGAATGGCCTGGAAGCGCATGAGACCGTGTGGCTGCCCGATGGCCCCGAGGGCAAACGCAATCCAGGACAGGACGGAGACAAGGAGCGCCGAACCCTGAAGTCCTCCATCCAGGGCTAGAAGTGAAGAGTCGATGGCTTGCACTTCGGCAATGAAGGGGCCCCATCCGCCAACCTCACCAATGGCGACGATCGGCAGGGCCACGGCCGCCAGGATGACGAGCAGGCCCTGCACGAAGTCCGTCCAGACCGAGGCGTTAAACCCTCCGAGAGTGGTGTAAATGGCCACGGCGACCCCGCCGACTCCGACCGCCACAGCATAGTCGATCCCGAGACCCGTGTCCATGGCTTCCCCGACGGCAATGATTTGGGCGCTCACGTACGAGCTCATGAAGACGACGATGGCGAGGGTGGCAATCCATCGAATCCAGGGCCCAACGGGGCTGTCCTGATAGCTTCTGGAGAGATGGTCGACGACCGTCTGGCTGTCGAGCGCTTCCGACTGGCGCCGGAAAGTGGGCGCCACGAACCGGTACAGGAAGAGAACCACGAGGAGCATCCCGAGCGAAAACCAGAGGCCGTGGAGGCCCGTGGTAAACCCCACCCCGACCCACGCGAAAAACGTCCACCCGCTCGCCACAGACGCGACCTCAGAGATCGCAATGGGCCAGGTGCCCACGTTGCGACCGGCCAGCATGTAATCGCTCAGGCGCTTCGTCTCGGTACGGAGAAAGAAGTAGACGCCAATGCCGATGAGCAGGGCGAGATAGAGCCCGAACGTCAGAGAGAGTCCGACGGACATACGCGATGGGGGGGACGGTTATTTGGTGCGTGGATGAGGCTGATTCCGGGCGAATCGACGTCTCGGGCGGGAGGGGGCCTTGCTCGGGACCTGCCGGAGACGCTGATGTCGTGCGTGGATCTTCCCCGACCTGAATAGGTAGCGTTCTGAGAGACAAGAACCCACGACGGACAGGGGGCTCTCAGTGAGGAGGAGACGGCGGCTCAGAAGGAGGGCGGTAGCCCAGGATGCTGACGTATCCGTCGCTCCGAGCCCGATCGATTCGATAGAGGCCGTAGGCGACGAAGGGAAGGGCTACGATAAGGGCAAGGGCGATGACCGTGCCAGGAGGCAGACCAAATAGCATCAGGGACGGGGCGTCTAAAGGGACTTCTCGCGTCTCCTCACCTTAAGCATTGAGTTCCGATTCGTCCACCGTCGCCTGACGCGAGAGGCGCGTTTGGGCCCATACTCGGTCGACACGTCGTCCTCTCCGCTTGATCCTCGGAACTGTTCTTCCTCTGAGTGAAAGGGCCATGCTTCGCTCAGAAGAGACACAGATGAACCGGCTGGGGGTGCCGTTCATTCGGTTTCAGGAGAAGCCGAGGGTAGACGGCTCTTCCTGGTCGATAACATCGGCAGGCCCCTCGGGGGAACAGTGGGCTTCATCATCTCTGTGGAGACCTCCCACGGGGAGACGGTCCCTCATATTTTCCAAGAAGACATTTCGTCATGGATTCTTTCGGTGCACGGGTTGGAATCGGCCTCTTATTTCTCCTTACCGGGGTGTGGGGAGGATGCTCGTCGGAGTCTTCAGAGCAGGAGGCGACGCCCTCTCCCATTACGGATGAGGCCTACTTGACCGCCGATCTGTGGAATGATGGGGAGGCGGAGGTGGCCTTTTACCGGGTCGAGCGCTCGCGGGACCAGTACGGACAGTTGAACGATCAGCAGTTTATTGCGGGGACCTACCTGGTCAAACACAACTTTGACCCTGACCAGATGACAAAGGTCACAGATGGATCGGGGACCCCGTCCTTTAAATACGCCTTCTTCTATGAACTGGAAAGCGGATCGTACCAGTACAAGCGGAACTGGGTCGTCAATGCCCGGCAACGGAATCTGCGTCCGCTGAAGCAGTCGTTCACCAGCTTCGATTGGTGCTCGAATCAGTATCGGGAACTGGCGTTTTTTCCGGAGCGAGCAATCGAGGTGCGAATGCGCAGCGATGACTACGGCAATCGACGGAGCTCCTTCGAACCGCGCCCGCAGTCGTATCCCCCCGCTCAGCTTCCCCTCTTGGTGCGAGGCCTCGACTTCACGGCCTCGGACACACTTTCATTTGCCGTTGCAGTGCCGGAGGGGGAGCACGTCTCGGCACGGGCAATTCATCAGGATACGACCGTGGTCGAGACGGAGGCCGGCCTGCACGAGACAGAGGAGATTCTCGTCCAGTACGACGCCTCTGTCCCGTCCCTGATCGGTGAGGAGAGCACGCTGACCGAGACATACTGGCGCAGAACCGGGCCGGAACGTCTCCTCGTTCGGATGGAGGCGGAAGGAGGAAAATACCAGATGGAGGTTGTTGAGCACCTCCGTACGGCCTACTGGAAAGAAAATCTCTGGCCGGAGCTCGAGCGGATTGAGGAGCGTCCGTGAACACGCTGGAAGCGCGGAGCGCGGCAGTGAGGACGATTTTTCAAGGAGGAAACGCCCACCGATTCGGAACGGGGATCGTCGTTCGGAAACGCCGGTGCTCGACTTGCCGTTCGCTGGGCCCACCGTTTGTCGATTAAAGCCTCAGATGGATGAAACGGTCACTCAAGATCGGGTCTGTTGCCGGAATTGGGATCTTCCTGCACTGGACCTTTCTGCTTCTCGTCGTCGCGATCTTTGCCTACTACTACGTCCAGAGCCAGAGCCTGGGCGCCGCCCTGTCGGGCATGGGCCTCATCCTGGCCGTGTTCGTGTGTGTGATCCTGCACGAGTTGGGCCACGCCTTGACAGCCCGCCGGTTTGGGGTCCCCACCCGTAGCATTACGCTGTATCCGATTGGGGGGCTCGCCCGGCTGCAGCGCATCCCGTCCGAGCCCATGAAAGAATTTTGGATTGCGATTGGGGGGCCCGCGGTCAACGTCGCCATTGCCGTGCTTCTTGCCGCGGCGCTCTTTGTGACGGGAGGAACGTTTGCGCCGGATGCCCTGCAATCCCCGGCGAGCCACATGCTTGCGTCTCTGATGTGGATCAACGTGGCCCTGGCCGGTTTCAACATGCTTCCTGCGTTTCCCATGGACGGCGGGCGTGTCCTGCGGGCTCTCTTGGCGCTTCGGCGCGATTATGCACAGGCCACACAGACGGCGGCAAACGTGGGGCAGGCCATGGCCATTCTGTTCGGCCTCCTCGGGTTGCTGTCCTTTAACCCTATACTTCTGTTTATCGCCCTGTTCGTGTACGTGGGCGCCCAGCAAGAGTCGCAACAGGCCATGTATCGGGCCTTTACCGAGGGAACGCCGGTGCGGCAGGCCATGGTCACTCGCTTTGCCACCCTGCACGTGGACGACACCCTCGACGATGCCGTCGACGAACTCCTGGCCGGGACGGATCACGACTTTCCGGTCGTCGACAAGGGGCGAGTAGTGGGAATCCTGCGGCGCAAGCAGCTGATCCAGGCGCTCTCGGAGCAAGATCGGGACACGAGGGTGGCCGAGGTCGCAGATCGGGATTTCTTCACGACTGAGCCCGGGGCTCCCCTCGATGAGGTGTTCCAGCAAATGAATGTGGCGAACCGGACGACGGTGCCCGTGGTGAGCGACGATCGCCTGGTGGGTCTGCTCACACTCGAAAACGTCGGGGAGCTCATCATGATCTCGAGTGCACTCAAGTCTCGGGTCCCGATGGGGCTGCATCGAGAGGAGGTTCGAGGGGAAACGGTTCGGGGGCTTACAGGGGAGGAAGATCCCTCAGACCCCCCAATGACGCCAGAGTCTCGTCCCTAGGTGCCGTCGATGTCTTTGCCCTTGGGACCGTGATGCATTTCCGCTCGTGTTCTCCTACTTTTGCACGGCGGTTCCCCCCTTGGCTCGGAATCCGGGTCGAGGCTTCTTCGTTGTGATTGCTCTTCTCGTTCAACGCTGTACCCTATGGACCGACGGACGAAAATTGTTTGCACGCTTGGCCCTGCTACGTCGGATCCCGAAACCATCCAGCGGCTCGTGGCTGCGGGCATGGACGTGGCTCGGATGAATTTTTCGCACGGCACGCACGAAGAGCACGCAGAGCGCATCCAGATGGTGCGTGAGGCCGCTGAGGCCGAAGGAAGAGTCGTATCAATCTTACAGGACCTCCAGGGGCCGAAAATTCGGGTGGGCGAGGTGAAAGATGGATCCGTGATGCTTCGCGAGGGGCAGGAACTCGTGGTGACCACCGAACCGGTCGAGGGGACCGATGAGCGCGTGTTTATCAACCACGATTCGCTCGCCCGCGACGCTCAGGAGGGAGGCCGCATCTTGATCGACGATGGGCTCCTGGAGCTCAGGGTGACCCAGACCAATGATTCAGAGCTTCTCACGACGGTCGTGGAAGGCGGTCCCCTGCGGTCGCGAAAGGGCGTCAATCTTCCCGACACTCCGACCTCGATGCCCGCAATGACGAAGAAGGACCGGGAGGACCTCGAGCTCGGGCTCGCCATGGATGTCGACGCCGTGGCGTTGTCGTTTGTGCGGGAACGGTCCGACGTGGAGGCCCTCATTCAGCGCATCGAGCAGGCGGGGAAAAATGTCAGCGTGATCGCCAAGATCGAAAAGCCGCAGGCGGTCCAAAATATCGACTCGATTCTCGAGGTGGTGGATGGCATCATGGTGGCCCGAGGAGACCTGGGCATCGAAATGCCGATGGAGGAAGTACCCGGGACCCAGAAGCGCCTCATTCGCAAGAGCATGGCGGCTGCCAAGCCGGTCATCACGGCCACTCAGATGCTCGAGAGCATGGTCGAAAATCCGCGCCCGACGCGAGCCGAGGCCAGTGACGTTGCCAATGCGGTCCTCGATGGCAGCGATGCCGTCATGCTTTCGGCCGAGACGGCAGTGGGAGAGGATCCCGTGCGGGTGGTCAACGCGATGAATCAGATCATCCGGCAGGCCGAGCAGTACTGGCGGGAGCGTCGACCCTCCTTGGCCATGCGACCGGGGCGTCTCGAGCGAAGCGAAAACGTGACGGAGAGTGTGAGCTTTACGGCGTGTCGGCTGGCCGAGCAGGTGGGGGCGAAGGCGGTCTGTTGCCTGACCAATTCGGGAGCGACGGCTCGCTCCATCGCGCGGCACCGTCCGAGCATGCCCATCTATGCGTTTACGGACGATCGACGGGTGGTTGGGCAGCTCGGCGTGCTGTGGGGCACGCAGTCCTTTCACATCCCGTTTCAGCAGGATACCGACCAGGGGATTGCTCGCGTGCACAGCGTCCTCCGTGAATACGAACTGGTTGATCCGGGGGAGTACGTAGTGATCACTGTGGGGATGCCCCTTCCCGCTCGCGGACGAACAAATACGGTACACGTCAGCCTCGTAAAGTGACCGGAGGGGCAGGAGGCGTCTGCTTTTCGATCCTGATGTCGGTTTGCGCTCCGAAAGGCAGAGCCCGGCACCGCGCCTTCTGGTAGGGGGGCTGGGCCTCGGTCGGCAGTCGGCCGATTCCGTCTCTACGAGAGGGGCCTGGAGGTCGTTCGAGGGAAAAGAGGCGTGCCGAGGTCGGGACGGGGCCTTCTTGGAACTGTCCTTGAAGGCTCGTTTGGGAGATCCTCGCAAAGGGATCCTCAGCGGCCGTCTGGCATTGGACGGCATGGCTATTGATCTTCTCACGTCTTCACGGTAGGTAGGCGCCCCCTCGTATGGGCCGCTCTCGTTTAGCTCGGTCTTGTTTGCTCGGAAAGATTTCCCGGGGCCTTCTCGTCCTCGCTCTGGTGGGAATACTGGCGGGGTGTGGGCGAGGGACTTTTGTAGGGCGCCAGTATCAGGATTTTACAGCCTACTACAATACCTTTTACAATGCGACCAAAGCATTTGAAGAGGGGCGCGAGTCGGTGACGCAGGAGGATCCCGAGATCGACCGCAACCGATACCTTTCCATTTTTCAGGAACCCCGGGGAGCCTCGAACGCCCAACCCTTCGACAAGGCCATCGAGAAGAGCGCAGATGTCCTCCGCGAGCATCCCAACTCGAAATGGGTGGACGACGCCGTTCTTCTGATTGGCAAGTCCTACTTTTATCAGGAAAATTTTGTGGGCGCCGCTCAGAAATTTCGAGAAGGCATTGCGCTCGGGACGGGACGTCAAGAGGAGGCTCGTTTCTGGCTTGCCAGAACACTCGTTGTGACCGACCGCTATGCAGAGGCCTCTGACGTCTTGGCGAGCGCCCTCGAGGGGATCGAGGAGGTCGGTCCCTGGACGGCCCGGATGTTTCTCGTCCGCGGAGAGCTGTTTGTCCGACAGGAACGTTGGGAGGAGGCCGAGCAGGCGTTGGGTCGGGGAGTGCAGGGGCCTCTTCCGGATGCCCTCGCCGCGCGATCGACCTTCCTCCTGGGGCAAGTCCGGGAAACCCTGGATCGCCCTACTGCCGCCCGAGCCGCCTATCGACTGGCAGCAGAGCAGACCTCCTCGTTTGAGCTCGAATTCGCGGCCCAGATGAAAGCCATCGAGCTGAAGGGCTTGCATGGTGATACAGCGGAAGCGCTCGATGAGCTTCAGGCCCTGGAGCAGGATAACAAGTACTACGAGAAGCAAGGAGAGATGGCGGTGGTGCGGGCCCGTCTTTACCGGGCCCAGGGACGTCCTGAAGAGGCTGAAACGCTTCTCACAAAGATGCTTCACCAGGACGAGTCCCCGACGGGAGAGACCCGAGGGCGTCTGTACTACGAGCTTGCGACCTTACACCGAGAGGCCTACGAGGACTTTAGCCAGAGTGCTGTCTACTACGAAAGGGCCGCCACGGCGATGAATCGCCAGACCTCGGGCGTCGAAGAAGGAACCGAGGCCGCCCGGGTCGTGCCCTGGGCTCCCTCGGATGCCGGGACGCAGGCCGATCGCTTTCAGGGGTTGGCTCGCCAATCGGACAGGGTGGCCCGGTTGGATTCTCTCTTGCGTCTCGGACGGATGAGCGCAGAGGAACGGCAGGCGGTGCTGGCTCAGGTGCGTCAGCGCCAGCAGGAGGAAGTCGACCGTTCAGAGGAGCGCCGCGCTCTGTCGCAGTCTCAGTTTGGAACTCGCGGGGGACAGCTCGATCGTCGACCCTCCGAATCGAATGCTGCGGCGGAGACCGGAGGCTCTGAGGCAGGATTTCTTTTCCACAACGATCCTGCTCGGGTGCAGGAAGGGCAGCGTCAGTTTCAACAAACCTGGGGAGATCGTCCCCGGGTCGACAATTGGCGTCGACAAGCCGCCATTCGCGAGCGAAGCTCCTCCAGGGTTGCGAGCAGTAACCCCTCTTCACAGGAAGAGGAACAGGCGGAGGAGCAAGCACCGCCGGGGGCTGACGACGGGCAGGTGACCCTCTCGGACATTCCCCGTGATTCGGTGAGCCAGGCCCAGATGGAGACCGATCGGGCCGTGGCGCAGTATGAGTTGGCCAATTCACTTTTCCGGGCGGCCGGTCGTCCAGACTCGGCGGCCACCTGGTATCGTCGCATCGTCGAGGAGAACGAAGACCACCCCGTGGCTCGGCAAGCCCTGTATGCCTTGGCGGAAGCGCATCGAGCGCAAGGGGATACCGCCACGGCCCGTGATACGTATCGACGAGTGATCGAACAGTATCCTGAAAGCTCCTTTGCGGAGCGGGCGAGAGAACAACTGGGACAGGCCTCTTCCACTTCGGTCGTCGATCGGACGGAGGAGCGCGCCGATTCGGCGTACGCAGAAGCCTACGAGGCGTGGCAGGAGGGAGATCTTCGGGCCTCCCTGGACAAATTGTTGACGGTCGGGACGACCTATTCGGACTCAGAAGTGGCCCCGAAAGCCCTCTTTGCCGCGGGGGTCGTGTATCGGCGTCTGGTTCGGGAGGACTCCGTAGAGGCTCATCGGCGGCTGTCTGCATTTCTCGGGAGAGACTCTCTGCAGGGAGAGGGGACGTACTCACTTGGAATCGATTCTTCGCTGAACAGTGCTTCTTCCTCGTCTGATACGACCGAAGGGAGACCGCCTCGCTCCGTACGGCCTGACTCGGCGCAGCGAGACACGAGCCGTATTGCCTCAGAGGAGGAAGCCACCGCCGAACAGCCCGCCTCTCGGAGGGCCTCTACCCCTTTGGAGGCTCTTCTGAGTCACCTTGCGGAACGATACCCGGAAGCGCCCCACGCAGAACGGGCTCAACGTCTCCTCCGACGAATGCAAGGGCAACAAGCCGAGCGTGAACCCTCACTCGCTTCTGCGCAGGGCGATAGCACGGACGTCGACGGACGGAGCGAGGAGGAAGCGTTTCGTCAACCCAGCGGGGTTCCAGATACGGTAACGTCGGAGGCGGCTTCTAATGAACGGGTAACGCAGACGGAAGAGGAGAGCGAGGAAGATCAAGACCCCTTGCCTGCGCCGACGTCCCCTTCATCGTCTGAAGAGGTAGGGATCCCTCAGAATCCCCTCGATCCATCGGCCGAGGGATGGACGCTTCTCGTCCAAACGTATGCCGATCGGGGAGAGGCCATGCAGCGCCTCCGCACGATCGAACAAGAGCTCGATGACCAGTGGCCGGTGGATGTATTGACCGACACGGAGCAGTCTCCGCCCCGCTTCCGCCTGGTCGCTGGGCATTTTGAGACCGAGCAGGCTGCCACACAGGGGCGTGAGCGATTGACGGATCGGCTTTCGGAGGAGCTCGAGCTGTGGTCCCTTTCGTCCCCGGATGAAAATCCTAATCAGGAATGAACATTTGGTGGACGCCTCGAGGCTCCTCTGGAGGAACCAACCTACGGAGCTTTGGTTGGGGAAGCGGTCCTCATCGCCGGGGCTACTCTATGTCTGTCTTTTCTTTGCTGCTCCCTATCGACGGGAGTGAATCTGTAACGAACATCGCAATATGGTGCAGCACGAGTCGAAGCCTTCGGGGTCGTCCTCCGAGTCGCAGCCTCCCGAACAGGATGGAGACGGCATTCTGTCGGTGCTCCGGTCTCCGATAGCCCGCTGGGTGTATCTGGCGATTTTTTTGGCCTTGATTGTACACCTCGTTCTCAATTGGGACGCCGGGCAGCCCCCCACTCTCGAGTATAGCACGTTCCTCGACTACGTCGAATCTGGATACGTGGAGCGAGTCGAGATCATCGAGGATACTCGAATCGAGGGGACCTACACCACGCATGCAGTTCAGGAGGGACATGTAGAAGTCGGCACTGGGGGCGGGGGAGGACTGACCGCCCCCCTCTCGAGGGGCGACGAGCGGGCGTTTACGACGACGAAGCCCGCCGATCACGAGCTTACCGCGTTCCTTCAGGAGTACAACAAGACGGCAGAAGACGGGGACCTACCGCAAGTGAAATACACTGCCGCTCCCGATCGGGAATGGGTCGGCACGCTGTTTATGTGGATCATACCGCTCCTGCTTCTGGGCGGCGTCTGGTTTTTCTTCCTGCGACGGATGGGCCCGGGCTCCCAGATGCTCAGCGTCGGGAAGAACAAAGCCACGCTCTTTACGGATAGCGACGAGGGCAATGTCACTTTCGATGACGTGGCTGGGCTCGAAGAAGCCAAGGAAGAGGTCGTCGAGGTGGTCGAGTTTCTCAAGAACCCCCAGAAGTTTACCCGACTCGGAGGGTCGCTCCCCACTGGGGTGTTGCTCGTGGGGCCGCCGGGGACGGGGAAGACACTCATGGCCAAAGCCGTGGCGGGGGAGGCAGGGGTTCCGTTTTTCTCCATCTCGGGCTCGGACTTCGTGGAGATGTTCGTGGGCGTCGGGGCCAGTCGGGTGCGCGATCTCTTCAAGAGTGCCAAGGAGAAGGCCCCCTGCATCGTCTTTATCGACGAGATGGATGCCATCGGGCGCACGCGCGGGCAAAATAGTATGGTGGGAGGCAATGGGGAACGGGAAAATACGCTCAACCAGTTGCTCGTCGAGATGGACGGGTTTGATTCTCAGGAAGGCGTCATCATTATGGGGGCCACGAACCGACCGGACGTTCTCGATTCGGCGTTGTTGCGTCCGGGACGCTTTGACCGGCAGATCGTTGTCGATAAGCCGGACCGTCGAGAGCGGGAAGACATCTTTCGCGTTCACGTGCGTGATCTTCTGTTGTCTGACAACGTCGACCTTGAGGTCCTCGCCGGGCAGACCCCTGGGTTTGCGGGGGCCGAGATCGCCAATGTGTGTAACGAAGCGGCTCTGCTGGCCGCCCGGAAAGACAAAGCGTCGATCGGCATGAAGGACTTTGAGCAGTCGATTGATCGTGTCATTGCGGGACTGGAGAAGAAAAACAAGATCATTTCACCGGAAGAGCGGGAGGTGATTGCCTATCACGAGTCCGGCCACGCCATCGTCGGATGGTTCCTCGAGCACACCGATCCGGTCGTCAAGGTCTCGATCGTCCCTCGTGGCCTCTCGGCGCTCGGATATGCCCAGTACCTGCCGGAAGAACGCTATCTGTATTCCAGCGATGGACTCATGGATCGAATGACGATGGCCCTCGGCGGACGGGTGGCCGAGGAGCTGGTGTTCGGGCGGGTGACGACCGGGGCCCAAAATGATCTCGAGCGCATCACCAAGATGGCGTACGCCATGGTCGTAGACTATGGCATGAGCGATCGGATTGGGACGCTCAGTTACGATCTTTCGGGCCGGGACGACGACACTCCCATGTTCGATAAGCCATATTCGGATGCCACGGCTCAGGCCATCGACGAAGAGGTGAAAAAGATCGTCGATCAAGCCCGCGCCCGAGCCAAGCAGTTGCTCGAAGAAAAATGGGGACGTCTCAATGAGATGGCGGAGGCCCTCATGGAGCACGAGGTTCTGGGGCCCGAGGACCTCGTCGAGATTCTTGGCAAGCGCCCGCACGGGGAGTACGTGGGAGTGAACGGCCACGGAAAAACCCTCAAGGAAGCAGACCCGGGAGGGGAGTCGCCCCTCGAAGATGGAAGTTCTTCTGAAACCTCTGATAACACCCAGTCTCCGGAAACCAAGAAGAATGGGGCTCCGTAGAGGCTTCTTCCAAGATAAAGAGGCAACGTCAGGGAGGCAGGGGGCTGACGGATCCCGGCGAGCTTGGCTCGCCGTTTTCTTTGCTTTGTCCGGCCATTTTTGATTGGTCGATCGGTATAAACCGATATATCGGGAGGCTGGACGAAGCCCCACCCGTGGTGACGAATTAACAGGGTGTGAGTTCTTTTCACTCCTTCTTTGCCCCCGGTTGGGGACCCTAGTGGTGGAGATAACCATACAGAGAGACTGTGCGCGGGACACATTCCATGTGCTCGCCCTCTTTTGACGATGCGGTTTCACTGACAAGACGACACTGATCCTGCTGTGCCGACGATTCAACAATTAGTCCGAAAAGGACGAACATCAAAGGAGCAGAAGAGCGACGCCCCGGCCCTCGAGGGGAGTCCGCAGCGTCGTGGGGTCTGCACCCGCGTGTATACCACGACTCCGAAGAAGCCGAACTCGGCGCTTCGGAAGGTGGCTCGTGTGCGTCTTACGAACGGAAACGAGGTAACAGCCTACATTCCTGGAGAGGGACACAACCTCCAGGAGCACTCCATTGTCCTCGTTCGCGGAGGACGAGTGAAAGACCTCCCGGGAGTAAAATACCACATCGTTCGAGGGGCCTTGGATACGGCCGGTGTCGAAGACCGACGTCAGGGCCGCTCGAAGTACGGCACGAAGAAGCCGCGTGAGTGACGCGGTGCATCCAGCGCGCTGTGTTGCCCGGCATCGATCTGACTTTTGGTCGGGCTCGACGCAGCGCCTTTTTTCATCGGCCCCATTGGGGTGGATGTTGAACGCCGGCGCGAAAGCCGCACGGCGCTTTCGTTTGGACGACTGAGTTTTTGACGATAACGACGTTCCTCTTATGGCACGCGACCAGACCGCCGAACAACGTACGACTCAGCCGGACCCGATTTATCGGGATGACCTCGTGTCTCGCTTCGTGAATGCAGTGATGCGAGATGGGAAAAAGAGCCTGGCTCGTCGGATCGTATACGATTCGTTTGAGGTGATTGAAGAACGCACCGGCGAGGAAGGTCTGGAGGTCTTCAAGAAGGCAGTGAACAATGTTGCCCCCCTCGTCGAGGTTCGGAGTCGTCGTGTTGGTGGAGCCACATATCAGGTTCCCATCGAGGTTCGGCCGGATCGTCGGATTACCCTGGCTTTTCGCTGGATCATCCAGTACGCCCGGGCCCGCAAAGAAAAAAGCATGGTCAATCGCCTCGCGAGTGAGCTTATTAATGCCTCCCGTGGGGAGGGTGGGGCCGTGAAGAAGAAGGACGACACACACCGAATGGCCGAGTCGAACAAGGCATTCGCTCATTTTCGGTTTTAGCGCTTCGACGACGACCCTCGCTTGCGTAGCGGGATCGTCGCCGCGGCCCGAATGGCGCGTTTGAGCACGCAACTAGATGTAATTATGGCTACTAAGAAAAACGAAGGCTTTCCATTAGAACGGACCCGTAACATCGGCATCATGGCCCACATTGATGCCGGGAAGACGACGCTCACTGAGCGGATTCTCTTCTATACGGGACGTCTGCACCGGATGGGAGAGGTGCACGAAGGGGCTGCGACCATGGACTTCATGGAGCAGGAGAAGGAACGAGGCATTACCATTACCTCGGCGGCCACGACCTGCTACTGGGACGATCACCGCATTAACATTATCGATACGCCGGGCCACGTCGACTTCACCGTCGAGGTAGAGCGGTCCCTGCGTGTGCTCGACGGTTCGATCGCTCTCTTCTGTGCTGTCGGCGGCGTAGAGCCGCAGTCCGAGACGGTGTGGCGTCAGGCCGACAAGTACGGCGTTCCCCGAATTGGTTTCGTCAATAAGATGGACCGGACCGGGGCGGACTTTGAGAACGTCCTCGAAATGATGGAGGACCGCCTCAACGCCAATCCGGTTCCGCTCCAGTATCCCATTGGGGCTGGAGACATGTTTCGGGGGATTATCGACCTGATCGGGAATAAGGCCATCATCTACGATGAAGAGTCCCAGGGCATGAAGTGGGACGTCATCGACATTCCCGAGGATCTAGAGTCCACGGCCAACACCTGGCGCATCAATCTCCTCGAGAGCGTCGCGGAGTATGACGACGAGCTTCTCATGAAGTACCTGGAAGGGGAAGAGATTGAGCGCGAGGAGCTTGAGTCCGTCATTCGGAAGGCCACACTGAACCGCGACATCACCCCGATGTTCTGCGGCTCTGCCCTGAAGAACAAGGGGGCTCAGCGTCTGCTCGACGGCGTCGTCAAGTATCTCCCGAGTCCGAATGACGTCCCGCCCGTGACCGGGCACCATCCGCAGGACGAGGAGGAGGAAATTGTGCGCCGGCCGAAGGAGGACGAACCGTTCAGCGCCGTCGCCTTCAAGATTACGACCGATCCCTACGTCGGAAAGCTGACGTTTATTCGGGTCTACAGCGGAACGCTCGAGTCCGGGTCGAGGGTCTACAGTCCGACGCGCGACGAAACGGAGCGTATTGGGCGGCTGATGTTCATGCACGCCAACAGCCGGGAAGACGTAGACATGGTTCGGGCCGGAGACATTGCCGCCGTGGTGGGGCCGAAGAACCTCAAGACCGGGGACACAATTTGTGAGCCCGACCATCCGGTCGTCCTCGAATCCATGGAGTTTCCGGAGCCGGTCATCCGGATTGCGATCGAGCCCAAGACCAAGGCCGACCGCGACAAGCTGACCAACGGCCTGATGAAGCTGGCCGAAGAGGATCCGACGTTCAACGTGTCCACCGACGAAGAGACGGGACAGACGATTATCGCCGGGATGGGCGAGCTCCACCTGGAGATTATCGTCGACCGCCTCAAACGCGAGTTTAAGGTGGAAGCCAATGTCGGGAAGCCCCAGGTCGCCTATCGAGAAGCCATCACGGAGACCGTCGACGAACACTACGTGCTCAAGAAGCAGACGGGTGGACGCGGTCAGTTCGCCGAGGTCTACATGGAGGTGGGCCCGAACGAAGAAGGGACCGGCCTCGAGTTTGAGGACGAGATCGTTGGAGGCGTGATTCCGAAAGAGTTTATCCCCTCCGTCGAGCGGGGCATCGAGAGCGCCATGGAGGATGGGCCGCTGGCCGGTTATCCCCTCGAAGGCGTGAAGGTGCGCCTTTACGATGGCGATCACCACGAGGTGGACTCCGACCAGAACGCCTTCGAGATTGCGGGACGTCTCGGTTTCCGCGAGGCAACCCGGAACGCCAATCCGGTTCTCATGGAACCGATCATGGACGTCGAGGTCGTCACGCCCGACAAGTACATGGGGGACGTCATTGGGGATCTCAACAGCCGACGCGGCCAGATTGGCCAGATGGGGCAGCGAAACGACGCGCAGGTGATTAACGCGCAGGTTCCGCTCTCCGAGATGTTTGGCTACTCGACGGACCTCCGCTCTATCAGCCAGGGTCGGGCCATTTATACGATGCAGTTTGAAACGTATAAACCCGTCCCCGACGACATTGCCGAAGAGATCATTGACCAAGAGACGGTCGGCGCGGCCGCCTAGCCGTCCCACTTCTGGCGCCCGAGACAGTTGTCCCGGGCGCCATTTGTTTGCGCCAGCATCCCTTTTCCGACGAACAAGTTCAACCACGCACACAAATCGCCATGGCCAAGGAAGCATTTGAGCGGGAGAAGCCGCACGTAAACGTAGG
>CAYXAD010000032.1:0-20792 GCA_964462965.1 uncultured Salinivenus sp. | reverse complement strand
GAATGCGAGATAAGGGGCCTCAATTACACCTAAATGACTTAGCGAGAAGACCACTTAGACGGAGAAGCTTCCCAGTTCTTCTCCGAGCTTTGTGTCGGGAAAAATGGATTGGGCCTCCTCCAACGCCTCACTCTTGTCGCCCGGCGGGAGGTGGACCAGGCGAAGGGCATCCGCTCCGGCGTCGCGGGCCACCTCGGCGGCGCCCACCGCGGTCGAGTGGTTGCCGGGGGTGCCGTTGGCTTCGTGGACGAGCAGGTCGGCGTCCTCGGCCAGGTGGACGACGCTCTCGGTTGGGGCAGTGTCACACGAGTAGGCGAAGACGCGGCCGGACGGCTCGTGCTCGAATCGGAGGCCGATGTTGGCGGTATCGCCGTGATCGACGGGCGCGGCAGTGACGGTCCACGGCGCCTCGGTCCAGACGGAGGCATCCCACTCGTGATCGACGACGCGCCAGTCGATGGGCGGAAGGTCTTCCCAGTCGCTGTGGACGGGTTCGAAGGCATCCCAAAGTCGTTGCACCTGTTCCAGCGCAGGTTCAATGCCACACACCGGGATGGGGCGGTCCCGGCCACCCAGCCAGAGTTTTTCCATGAAGAGGGGGAAGCCGCAGGCGTGGTCCATGTGGGCATGTGTCACGATGAGGCCACTGATGGAGTCGAGCGAGTGGCCGCTGGCCAGCAACCGCTGCAGCACGTCCCCTCCACAGTCGACTACCAGCGTCCGTGCAGGGGTTCGATCGTCCGCGACAGCCAGCATGGTGGTGGTGCGGTGGGGGTCGCTAATGGCGGCACCAGTGCCGAGAAAATGAAGCGTGGGCATGGCGTAGGGGGCGTTCGATGTTCGAGGGTCGATGTGTGAGAGGCGAGGAGGGAGGGGAAACAGGAAAGAGGAGAGGGAGTTGCTCGTTCTCTTCTTTTGGCACCCGACACGCCAACTCCAAAGCCCACATGCCCCAATCCCAACTCCACACTCCCACTTCCACACTTCGCATTCCAAACTCCGCACTCCCCAATCCTCAGTTCCCCTTACCGGGTGCGCTGGATGGCAAACTGTGTGAGTCCCACGAGGGAGGTTCGGGCTTCGGAGGCGGGGAGGCCAGCCAGGAGGTCGCGGGCCTCCTGGGCCAACGTTTCCATGCGCGATCGGGCGTACTCGATGCCTCCGTATGCGTCGACAAATGAAGCGACCGTTTCCAGGTCTTCGCGACTCTTCTCGTCCTGATCGACGATCTTGAGGATACGGCGACGGTCGCTCCGAGGGGCCTCCCGGAGCGCCACGATCAACGGGAGCGTCATCTTTTTCTCCTGGAGGTCGATCCCGATCGGTTTTCCGGCGTCCTCCTCGTGGAAGTCAAAGAGGTCGTCTCGAATCTGAAAGGCGAGTCCGAGGGTTTCCCCAAAGCGGTGCATGCGATCGACCAGGGCCGTGTCGTCCGTGACGCTCACGGTTCCGCTTTTGGTACAGGCGGCGATGAGGGAGGCCGTCTTGTCCGAGATAATTCGAAAGTACGTCTCCTCGTCGATGTCCAGGAGGCGGGATTTCTCGATTTGCAGGAGTTCTCCTTCACTCATCCGGCGCACCGCGTCCGACAGGGTGTGGAGGACCGAGTAGTCGTCGTGGTCCAGGGAGAGGAGCAGGCCGCGGCTCAATAGGAAGTCCCCGAGCAAGACGGCAATCTTGTTCTTCCAGAGGGCATTGATCGAGAAGACCCCCCGGCGCCGCTCCGCGTCATCCACCACGTCGTCGTGGACGAGGGTGGCCGTATGGAGCAACTCCACGAGGGCAGCGGCCCGATGCGTCATTTCTGTAGCGGTTCCGCCACACGCTCGGGCCGAAAGCAAAACCAGCAAGGGACGGATGCGCTTTCCTTTTTGCCAGAGGACGTACTGGGTAATCTTGTCCAGCAGCGTGTGGTCCGACCGCATGGCCTCCCGGAAATAGGTTCGGAACGCCTCGAGATCCTCTTCGACGGGCGTTCGGATCTCGTCGAGAGAAGTGGGGACGGCACCGTCCGTCGGAAGCGCCTCGGACTGCGGGTCGGAAGGGGAGACGCTGGCCGGCGCGTGGCCGTCGGAGGCGGGCGAAGACGCGTCGGACATTGCAGTTTTCAGTCTCGATTGAAAGGGTGCGGAGAACGTACGGTCGGGGCAGTGAAAGGTTTAGGGGTTCGGCATGGAGGGATGGCTGGAAAGGGGAGTGTGTTGGTCGCTGCTGGGTCGGGGGTCTTTTTCGGAGGCCGAACTATCCAAACTGGTAGGAGCGGCGGCGGAGAAGGACGAGAAAGAAGGGAACCCCACAGAGGGCGGTCAAGATGCCCACGGGAAGCTCCTGTCCCGGGAGGAGGGTGCGGGCAGCGAGGTCGGCCCAGCAGAGGAAGATGGCCCCGGTGACGAAGCTGAGCGGTACGAGGCGGCGATGGGGCACGCCCACGAGGAGGCGGACGGCGTGAGGCACAATCAAGCCCACGAACCCAATGGAGCCGGATACGGCCACGAGGGTTCCGGTGACGAGCGCCGCCAACACGATGAGGCCGCGTTTGAGGGCTTCCACGGGCATCCCTAAGCTCTGGGCGGGCTCTTCTCCGACCAGCATGGCATCGAGAGGACGTGCGAGGACCAACAGGACGCCCAGCCCGAAGGCGGTGGTCAGGGTCGGAAGAGGGAGGAGGGCCCATTGCGCCCCGCTCAGAGACCCGAGGAGCCAAAAGAGCACTGCTCGGAGCTTGTCGGGCTCCGGCGAGGAGAAGGTCACGAAGGAGGTGACCGAAGCCATGAGGGCCGACATGGCCACGCCGGCGAGCAAAAGGCGAGCGACCGAGACGTACGATCCGTCTCGGGCCACGAGATAGACGATCGTGATGGAGGCCAGTCCTCCCACGAACGCAGCGATCGGCATCGTGAGGGCTTTCGAGAGAAGGGGGGGCAAAAAGCCGAGGTAGAAGAGGGAGGCCCCGGCCGAGGCCCCGCTGGAGATGCCCAGGATGTACGGTTCGGCGAGGGGATTGCGGACGAGGGTCTGCATGGCCACCCCGATGATGGAAAGGCCACCGCCCACGATACAGGCAAGGACGGCTCGGGGGAGACGCAGGCGCCACACGATGCGGTCGAGGGTCGGATCCGGGGCCGGTTCCAGGCCCAGCAAGTGATGGCCGAGCACTCGGTAGACGTCCGCCCATCCTGTGGCGGCACTTCCAATCGACACGGCGGCTCCGATCGTGACGATCAACGCCGCCGTCAATCCCAGGCCGACGATCCACGGTCGTTTCATGACTCGGCACCGCTTCGTGGAGAGTCGTACCTCACTCTGTTAGAAGGACGGGGAGCGGATGACGTCGACCCCCGAGTTGGGTGCAGAAGGTGATGCATCCGTCGCGTCCCTTCGACGACCCGCGGGGTCGGCCGCAGCAGGATCCCGGGAGGAAGGCTGTACACGCGATCGTTCTGGACCGCAGGGACCACGTCCCAGGTCGGGTGCAATTCGAGGAGGCGCGACGGATCGTAGTCGTCTCCCCAGGCGCCAATGATTACGTCTGGCTTTTCAGTGAGCACGTATTCCTCACTGAGGGTCGGTGCCTGCGTATCGAGGTCGGCCGTAACGCTTCGACCTCCGGCGAGGTCTACCAGGGTGTGAATGTAGCTCCCCCGACCGAAGCTATACAGGGTCTCGTCCCCCACGAGGACGAGAACCCGAGGTCGCTCCTCCGTAGGGATCGATTCAGTTTGGGAGCGGAGGGCGTCGATCTCGGCGCGGAGGGCCCGGGCGCTGTCCTCGGCGGCCGTTTCCGTTCCGAGAAGGCGGCCGGTGGTTCGCACCCCATCGAGGATGTCGTCGACCGAAGAGAATGAAAAAAAGTAGATGGGAAGATCGAGGGCCTCGAAGGTGTCGGCATCTCCAGGGGCATTGATCTGATCGGTGGCCAGGACCAGGTCGGGCTCGTGAGCCGTCACGGCCTCAAAGTCGATCGGCAGGGCACTCACTTGGGGAAGCGTATCAACGGGGGGCGGATAATCGTCTGCCGTCGTCACGGCCACGAGAGAAGAGCCGGCCCCGGCGGCGTACGCGAGTTCGGTAACGCTCGGGGCGAGCGACACGACTCGGTCGATGGGCCGCTCGAGGGAGACAGTGCGATCTAAATCGTCTGTAACCGCAGTGGCGGTTTCCTCGGAGGAAGAGCCGCAGCCGGCGAACACCAGGAAGAGGACTGGAGCCAGCAAAAGAAGAAAACGACGCAGCATAAAGAAACGGGACGACCAAGTCAGAAGCGAAGGAAGGCCCTTTTCGAACGAACCGCCGACCTCATACGGGAGGGGTCCGCAGGTGTTGGCGGTCTCTCGTTCGCGACAGATCGGGGGGGAGAACGGATTTTTTGCCATGAAAATGGGTAAAGTCACCCACGGCATGAATCTTTTTCCCCCTTAATCCCGTCTGCAAAAGTCGGTGGGCAGTGGTGTTTGAGACCGAGAGGGTCGCTGTCCTTCACTTTTGCGTTAATCATACCGTCTTGTGAGCCCAAGGTACGAATCGAAACGGGCGCGCGGCGGCACATCACCGATGCAAGCTGTCAAGGGCCGAATATTATGAATAAACGAATCTACGTCGTTGACGACGAGCCGAAAATAGGAAATCTCTTCACCAATGTCCTAGAAAGAGATGGATATGAAGTCGACTCTTATTTAAATCCCATCTCCATGCTGGAGTCACTCGATAATGGGGCGAAGGAGCCAGATGTCGTGGTGGCAGACATGATGATGCCGGAGATGAATGGGGTCGAGCTGCTCGAGACCCTTCAGGAGCGGGAGCTCGACGTTCCCGTGATCATCATGACTGCACACTCCTCGGTGCAGACGGCCGTGGAGGCCATGCGACAGGGGGCCTTTCATTACCTGCAGAAGCCGGTAAACCTGGAGGAGATGCGGGCCCTTCTGGAAAAGGCCATCGAGCTCTACGGTGCACAGCAGGAGCTCGAGCAGATCAAGACGGAGCAGCAACAGGCCTATCCCATTAGTGGAATTCTGGGAGAGAGTGACGCCATTGTCCGAGTACGGGAGACCATTCAGACGCTTTGTGAGGCATCGAACACGACCGTGCTGTTTTCGGGGGAAACGGGGACCGGCAAGAACTTGGCGGCCAAGACGCTCCACTACAACTCGCCCCGCGCCAAAAAGCCCTTTACCGAGATCAACTGTGCAGCGCTGCCGGACAATCTCCTCGAGGCAGAGCTCTTTGGATACGAGGAAGGGGCCTTTACGGACGCCCGTGACTCGAAAGAAGGACTTATCGAAATTGCCGATGAGGGAACCCTTTTCCTCGACGAAATTGACTCGATGAGTATGGCGCTCCAGGCGAAGCTGCTTTCGTTCCTGGAAAGCCGAAAATTTCGCCGTCTCGGCGGCGTTGAGGATCTGTCGGTCAACACCCGGGTGCTCTGTGCCACCAACGCCGACCTGGAAGAGAGCGTCCAAGAGGACACCTTTCGGAAGGACCTCTTCTACCGCATCAACGTCGTCAACGTAAAGCTGCCCCCGTTGCGACACATGGGGGACGACGTGATGCTCATTGCACGTCACCTGGTGGAAGACTTCAACCGCGAGTTTGGAAGTGAGGTCAAGGGCTTCACCGATGCGGCCGAGGAGAAGCTTCGGGATCACATGTGGCCCGGCAACGTCCGTGAATTGCGCAATGTGCTGGAGCGGGCCATGATCTTTACCAGTGACGACCTCATCGACGCCGACGACCTCACGCTTGCCCCGCCGGGGCGCCTTGACGACATGCATGCGGCGGGTGATGCCTTTCAGTTTCCGCTCGGGCGGTCCCTGAAGGAGGTCGAGAAGGCGTATATCCGACGGACCCTCGAAACTCGCTCGGACGACAGCTACGCCGAGATTGCAGAAAGTCTCGGCATTTCGAAGAAAACCCTCTGGGACAAGCGCAAGCGGTACAATCTCGACGAAGTTGTGGAGCGGTAGTGCCGTTTCCGGCGCTCGATATTCTCCCCCGACCTGTCTATCATGACAGACGCTAGCTGCTCACTCAGTTCTGGTGGTCGTCCTTCATGCCTATTCACGAAGTTGAGCCCTTGACGTCTGCACTTCAGGAGTTGAAGAAAGAAGTTTCGTCCGACGCCGAGCCCTACGTGCAGCAAGCCCTCGACGCGATCGATACACCGGTGCGGCCCGGATTGGCGGGGCCCGAGGACGACCCAGAACTGGATGTGGGCCAGCTTGCCGCTCTCCTCGATCACACCCAGCTTCGCCCCGCTGCCGGCGACGCCGACATCGAGCAGCTCTGTGAGGAGGCGTCGGAGTACGGCTTCGGAGCCGTGTGCGTGCATCCCGTTTTCCTCCCCCGAGTGGTGCGTTTCCTCTCGGAAACGGACGTCACCCCCTGCACCGTGGTGGGCTTTCCGCATGGAGCCAATCGGCCGACCACGAAGGCGCTGGAGGCCGAGCGGGCCGTGGTCGACGGGGCCCACGAGCTTGACATGGTCCTTGCTCTGGGGGCCCTTACCAGTGGCCGATACGGAGATGTCGAAGCCGACATTCGAGCCGTCCTGACCGCCGCCCGGGACGCCAACGAGGACTCGGAAGCTCCCGTCCGCGTCAAAGTGATTCTGGAAACCGCCCTGCTCTCCACGGCCGAAGTGGCTGTGGGTGCGGTGATCGCCAAACGGGCCGGGGCTGATTTTGTCAAGACCTCCACTGGATTTGCGGCGGGAGGGGCCCGAGCCGAAGACGTGGCCCTCATGCGGCAAGTGGTGGGCCCGGATCTGGGCGTGAAGGCGTCCGGGGGAGTCGGCTCTGTCGGGGCCGTGCGACGGATGGTCGCTCACGGGGCCACCCGCATCGGGGCGAGTGGTTCCGTCGCCATCATGGAAGAAGCCTATGCCTCTGTGGCGAACCGCTCGTAGAGGGGGGAGCAGTCACTGGATCGTTCGGCTCCGAATGAATAGGATGCGGCAGCCGTCTTCATTCTCGTCTTTTGCCTGTATGTCTTCCTCAGCGCTGATCCCTATGTATTGTCGTCTGGCATTCGTTGGATGTGCCGCTCTCGTGATGCTTACGGCCTGTAGCGGCCCGTCGGCTACTGAAAATGGCAATGGGGAGGCTACGGCCCAGCCGGCCCCCGACCCCGCTGAGACCCGCCCGCCGGTGGACGACTACGAGACGTTTGACGCTTCGAGATATCCGGTGCGTCCTCCGGTGCGCGACGAGGAGATCGAACATCAGGTGCCCGATCGTCTTCTTCGCGGGCTGGCGGATGAAGGCGTCCGGCGGACCATTGAAGGCTTTCGCATTCAAGTCTTTTCGGCTCAAGATCAAGAGGCCGCCCAGAACTTTCGGGAACGCGTCCGCAAATGGTGGGAGGAAAATGCCAGCGAGGCGCCGCAGAGTCTAGTCAACCGTCAGCCGACCCTCGACATCGAGTACTCGCAGCCCTACTACCGAGTGCGTTTTGGGGCGTTTGGCAATCGAGAGGCCGCCGAGGAAGCTCTCAATTTTGTACAGGAGAACTTTCCCGATGCGTTCTTGGCTCGTAGCACGGTTACCGTGACGCAGTAAGTCGTCTCTTTCCCACGGTTCACCGGAGACCGATTCATCTTGACACGCCTAAACCACTCATTTCTGATGCCGTCACGAGTTGGTGCGTCACGAGGTGACGAGTAATGAGGGAGCGAGGCGTGAGTGGATGAGTTCCGAGTACTGAGGCTCGTTTACGTTCACTTCCCGTCCAGGCTCAAGGCATCGCGCCTATTCGGGAGCTTTTCTTGTGACCTCGCGGGCGGTTTCGGCCAGCCGGTTCACGAGCGACGCCGCGTACGTTTCGTGTTCGGGCTTCATGAGCACACTCCGCAGCACTGCAGCTTCGTCGCGATCGGCCGTGAGGGAGGGCTTCAGGTTCGTGAGCGCCTCGGCAGACAGGCGGTACACACTGGTGAAAATAGGGTCGTCGGAATCGTTCATCGCTGTCTCGAAGAGCTGCTGGCTGGCCTCGTGGACGGCCGAGAGGGTGTGTGTGTCCGTCGTCGGCACGTAGGTCACGATGTCGGTCTCGGGAGGGGCGACGAGGGTGAGGGCGTCGGTCTCCGCAACCCGATCGGCCCAGGTGCGGGCCGCCCGAAGACAGGCCGCCAGGATGGGTCCCAATCCTTCGTCTGCGTCGAGCGGAAGGGCCTGCAGGGTGCACCAGAGCGCCCCGGCCGCAGCGCCCGCGCGGGAACATTCCAGGCTGATTTCGCCGAGGTGCAGCTCGTCGGACGTAAAGTAGGTGTAGGGGGAATCGTGCTTGTAAAACCGGCCCACGGTCGGATCTCGAAAGAGGATGCAGCCGCAGCCATACGGCTGGAGACCGTGCTTGTGGGGATCGATGGCCACCGAATCACACTCGCCGATCGCTCGGAAGTGGGGTGTTGGAAAGCCGTCTAGGTCGAGATCCTCGCGGTCGGTGAGGAGGCAAAAGAACCCTCCGTAGGCAGCATCTACGTGGACACGGGCATCGTGAGCGTCACAGAGAGGAAGGGCGTCAGCAATGGGATCGACGGCCCCGAGTCCCGTGGTTCCGGCGGTGAGGACGACGGTCCCGATCTCGTTCGTTTGGAGACCTTCCTCGAGTGCGTCGAGGTCCATTCGTCCACGTGCGTCGGTGGGCACCTCGACGACGTCAACGTCGAGCACTTGACCCATGCGCCGATGCGTGTAGTGGGCGGATTCACTGATCGCAATCGCCCGCTCGGGGTGCAGCTCGCGGGCCACCCACAGCGCCTCGAGGTTGGCCACGGTGCCTCCACCGGTGAGGTGGCCGAGTGTGTCGTCCGGCAGTCCCACCATGTCGGCGAGGGCCTCTACGACCTCTTTTTCCATGTGGCTGGTGGGGGGCCCTCCATCGAGTGCGTGGTTGTTGGGATTGATGCATTGGGCCGCCAAGTAGGCGGCAATCGCCACCGGGTGAGGCGGCTTCAGCATCTGACCGGCGTACCGAGGATGGTGGAACGGATAGTTGCCCTCGAGCCGACGCTGATAGCGGTCCAGGGCGTCGTCGAGCCGCTCGGGATCCACCTTGAGGGAAGGGTGCCGCTCGAAGTCTCCCCAGGAAGATTCCCAGTCACGCTGATGCTCAAGGACGCGACGGACGAGTTCGTCGAGAGAGGGGGAGGAGGCGTCGGGCACAATTCGATCTGTCTAAGTGAAAGGACGAATGGAAAGGGACGGAACCGTTGGGGATCGTGGACGGAGGTCCATTCCTCGTACGGTCGGAAGGAATGAGGATCACGCCGAGGGAATGTGCACAGGGTCGGGAATCGAGGACGGATTCTCCAGATAGGAGGGAAGATTCAGGGCGAGGTGCGGCGCAGTTAGGAGGCCCTTGGAGCCGAGGGCTGTGAAGGCCCAGATGCGAGATCGGCGGGGGAGGGGACCGAGGAGGGGCTCGTTGGTAGAGGCGTGCTTCACCCGTACGCCGGTGTTTACCTCCACCACTTCAGTCTGGTCGACACCCGGGACCATTCGGGCCGTCTTGTCTTGAATGTAGGCTGTAGCCTCGGGGTCGGGGGAGAGGTCCTCAAAATTGTTTGCATAGTTGCTGCCCAGTATGAGCGTGTCTTCAGTGTCGGGGACCACGTAACCTCGGCCGGAAAGGGGCGGGAGGGGCCCGTCGAGAGAGTCCGGACGACGAACACGGACGGTTTGACCTTTAATGCCCTGCAGGCCGAGCTGTCGCAACTCCGGAAACGTCGGATAGCCCTGTCCCAAGGTGAGGAGCACGCGATCGGCCCGGAGCTCTTCGGTCTGGTCGCCCCGGCCGACTTCTACGACGGCCGCTCCGGGGTTCTCGCGCCAGTAGATGACCGGCGTCTCCGTTTCGACGCGGGCCCCACGTTCTTCTGCGGCGGCCAGCAGTGCGTCCACCATCGCGGCCATGTCGACGGCGCCTCCCCGGGGGAGAAAGAGCGCGCCGTGCTCCGTGTTCACGTCGGGATACAGCCTGTGCACCTCGTCGGGAGCCAGCCACGAGGCCAGGTCGGGATACGTTTCGGCCACCTCCTGGAAGGGGGCGTTCTGGTCGTCGTCGACGACGGGGCGGAGCACACCGGTGTCGGGGAAAAGACCTTCGGCGTTTGCCTCCGCCAAGAGTGCCTCTACGGCGTCGAGGGCCTCGTGCAGGCGCCACACGGGGCGGGCCCGGCGTCCCATAAAGGGATTGACCAGACCTGCTGCGGCGCCAGAGGCCCCGGCTGCGGGATGCGTTGCTTCCAGGACCCGAACAGAGAAGTCCGGGCTGAGTGTCAGGGCGGCACAGGCCCCGGCCAATCCCGCCCCCACGATAATGACGTCGTCCGGTCGATCCATAGAACCGAAGAGAGAAACCAAACAAAGGGCGCGTCGATGCGTCCCGAAGAGTGGACGGGTCACGAATCCGATCGTTCGTGGACCCCTCGTGCTGGGCCATTCGTACTCGGGAGCGAGCGCCTGTCCGGGGGACGCCTGATTCTCTTCTTCACTTGCCTTCGCTTTGCGTATGCCCAATCGTGTCGCCATCGTCGGTGGAGGAGCCATTGGTCTCGGACTCGGCTTTGAACTCGTTCGGCAGGGCACTCCGGCGGTCGTCTTCGAGCGGGACCGGGCCGGACACGGAACGTCCTGGCTGGCGGCGGGCATGCTGTCCCCGGACGCCGAGATTGGGTTCGAAGAGCTCGAGCTCTACCGTTTGAATCGAGAGAGCCTGCGCCGGTGGCCCGACTTCGCTCGCCGCGTGGAAGATGCCAGTGGGCAGTCGGTCGACTACCGGGACGAAGGAACCCTGATCGTGGCCGACGATCGCGACAGTGCAGAGGCCCTTCGACGCCTGTACTCCTTCCAGAAAGAGCAAGGATTGGACGTGGAGTGGCTCACCGGAGAAGAAGCCCGGGAGATCGAGCCGTTCGTGGCCCCTCGGCTGTCTGCGGCCGTCTTTGCCCCGGCCGATCATCAGGTCGACAACCGTCGCTTCGTGGAGGCCCTACGGGGCGCCTTTGAGGCAGAAGGCGGAACGCTCCACGAGGGAACTCCTGTCGAGGCGGTCGTGCCGGATGCAGAGCGCCCCGCCGTCGTCACCGCCGACGGCGAACGGGTGGACGCCCATCGCGTCGTCGTGGCCGCAGGGGTCTGGTCCCGAGAGCTGGACGGCCTTGAGCCGGTAGCGCCGCCCGTTCGCCCCGTGAAGGGACAGATGATCCAGCTGCATCGCGAGCGGCCGTTCGACCTTCAGCACGTGGTGCGCGGTCCGGAGGCGTACCTCGCTCCCAAAAGCAACGGGCGGGTCGTGGTGGGGGCGACGAGTGAAGAAAAAGGATTCGACACGACGGTCACGGCCGGTGGGCTGTATGATTTGCTGGAAGGGGCCTGGGAGGTGGTGCCCGGCATCTACGATCTGCCCGTCGACGACACGTGGGCTGGGCTTCGCCCTGCGAGCCGGGATCACGCTCCAGTGTTGGGGAGAACGGAGGCGCCGGGCGTGCTCATGGCGACGGGTCATTATCGGCACGGCATCCTGCTCACGCCCGTGACGGCCGAGGAGATGGCCCATCTGATTCGCACAGGGGAAACCTCAGACTGGCTTGAACCGTTTTCACCTCTCCGTTTTTCTGATGTTGGATCTCCCTATATTGAAACATGAGCCCGACCACTGAGGCCTCCATTCCCATTACGGTGAACGGCGAAGAGCGGACGGTGCCCGAAGAGTATCCGCTGATCGAACTCTTGCGCGATCTGGAGATCGAGCCGCAGGACCCCTCCGGAGTGGCTGTGGCGATCAACGAGAGTGTCGTTCGCCAGCGTGACTGGGAAGACGTGCGCCTCGCCGAGGACGACACGGTCGAGGTCATCCAGGCCCAGCAAGGCGGATAATGACTACTCGTGGTCGGCACCGGAAAGAAGGGGAGGCCCCGATTTGTGGACGCTAGAGACCTCCGTGTTTATGGCTGACGACGTACAAACCAACGGAACCGTTGCGACTGAGGAGGAGGATTCGCTCGTCCTTGGGGGGGAGCGTTTCTCGTCCCGCCTCATCGTCGGAACGAGCCGCTATCCGAACCCACAGGTCATGCTGGAGGCCCTGGAGGCCACGGGAACGGAGCTCGTCACGGTGGCGATCCGGCGGGTCAACGTCGAGGATCCGGCCCCCGAAAGTCACCTCGATCTGATCCAAAAAGGAGGCTATCGCGTGTTGCCGAACACGGCGGGATGTTACACTGCCCGAGAAGCGGTTCTCGTCGCTCGTCTCGCGCGGGAGGCTCTGGACACTGATCTCATTAAGCTCGAAGTGATTGGCGACGATGAGACGCTGATGCCGGACGTCGAGCAGCTTCTGGAGGCAGCCAAAACCCTGGTCGACGATGGGTTTACCGTGCTGGCGTATGCCAACGACGATCCGATCACGTGCCGGAAGCTCGCCGATTTGGGCTGTGCGGCCGTGATGCCACTGGGGTCACCCATCGGAAGTGGAATGGGCCTGGTCAATCCCTACAACCTGCGTCTCATCCGGGAAGAGATTGACGACACCCCTCTGATTGTCGACGCCGGAATTGGCACGGCCAGTGATGCGACGACGGCCATGGAGCTCGGCTACGACGGCATTCTGCTCAATACGGCGATTGCTCAGGCCCAGCACCCCGTCGAAATGGCCCATGCCATGCGGCTGGCCGTCGAGGCCGGGCATCGGGCCCATCGCGCCGGGCGAATTCCCCGACGCTTGTATGCCCAGGCATCGTCTCCAACCGAAGGACGCGTTGGCTCGTAAGCGTCAAACAACCGGCTCTCCTCCGTATGGTCGACCTTCCCTATCCTCGTCTTGCACTTATTGCCGACGGGTTCACCGAGGAGGCTCGGGCCGATCGGGCCGTCGCGGCGGTCGAGGCAGGCGTGCGATGGGTCCACTTGCGCGATCACAGTGTAGGTCCAGATGCATTCGGCGAAGCCGCCCATACCCTCGTGGAGCAGCTCCGTGCGGTGGACGAAGACGTCACGATCACGGTGAACAGCCGCATGGACGTCGCCGAGGAGCTGGATCTCGGACTCCACGTTGGGTGGCACGGCCCGTCGGTTCCCGAAGCCCGTGAAGCCCTCGGTGCAGACGCGCTTATTGGGTATTCGGCCCACGAGCGGGTCGAGGCCGAGGGCGATCGCACTCGGGGGGTGGACTACTACTTCTTTAGTCCCATTTTTTCAACTCCCAGCAAGCCCAACCAACCCCCAACCGGGGTGGGGCCCCTGCGAACCTTCTGCCAGACGGCCGCTCCGACGCCGGTTTTTGCCCTGGGCGGCATCACCCCAAAGCGCGTGTCGGTCTGTCAAGAGGCCGGGGCCCGTGGGGTCGCCGTCCTGTCCGGCATCATGAACGTCGAGGCGCCCGGGGCCGCAGCGCGGGCGTACCTCCGCGCCCTGGCAGCCCGTGCCTAGCGCGTGCTCTCCCTTCCTTCTGACCAACTCTTTTTGGTTCCATGACGAAGCCTGTGGCACTTACCATCGCGGGAAGCGACTCCGGGGGCGGCGCCGGGATCCAGGCCGACATCAAAGCCATGGAGGCCAATGGTGTCTTCGCGACGTCGGCCCTCGCAGCCGTGACTGCACAGAATACAGAAACGGTGGCAGCTGCCCAAGATCTTTCACCGTCGCTCGTGGCCGATCAGATCGATGCGGTGGCCACGGATCTGGACATTCGGGCGGCAAAGACAGGCATGCTCTCGGCGCCGGAGATTATCGAGGTTGTGGCCGATCGGGTGACGGCGCACGCGCTTACCCCCTTTGTGGTCGATCCGGTGATGATCTCCAAGACCGGCTTCAAGCTGCTTCAGGACGAGGCAATCGACACCCTCATCGCCGATCTGCTGCCCCTCGCCACCATTGTCACGCCCAACGTGCACGAAGCCGAGCATCTGACGGGGCTCGAGATTGAGACCGTCGACGATCTTGCTGCCGCGGGGGAAGCTCTCCTGGAGCGTGGCCCCGAGGCCGTACTGGTGAAGGGGGGGCATTTGGCCGATGAGGACGAGGCCATCGACGTGCTGGTGGACGGTACATCGACTCGCTCAGTTCGTGCCGATCGCATCCAGACCCCCCACACACACGGGACCGGGTGCACCTACGCCTCGGCCATCGCGGCCCAGCTCGCTCGGGGGTACGGGCTTACTGACGCGGTCACACGGGCCAAAGCGTACGTGACGGGCGCCATTCGACACGCCCTTCCGCTGGGCCACGGTCGGGGCCCGACGAACCACTTCTTTCATCTCGATGCCGACGGCGCTCGTTCTGAATCCGTCTCTGTCGAACGCCTGACTCAGCAGAAAGAGGCTTAGAGGAGAAACAGGATGTAAACGCCTCGTCAGAAAAGGGACCTGCGTCTTTCTCTCCTGCGAGTCGTCTATTTCCTTTGTAGGTGCTAAAAGGCGCAGCATTTCCTCCTCTGTCTGCAGCTCAGACGGGCAGAGCAGCTGAGTACGAGTCAGCAGGTTGCTGGTGTGAGTCCAGTTGTCTGCTCACAGAGTAACAAAGAGACGGCCGCCGACACGCCGGCTCAGCACGTCATAGAACTGCAGCTGCACCGGTTCCTCGGCACCCATTCCATAAGGACGTGATCCTCACCAACTATACGCAGGAAACCGTCTCGTTTAGCTTGGAACTCGAGGTAGAGGCCGTACTTTGCCGATCCCAAAGAGACCCGTGAGAAGCGCAAGCAGACCGGCGAGATCGACCGGTCCTGGCAAGATGGCGGCAGGTGGGCGGTACGTCCCTTTTTCCAAGCAAGTTCGTCCCCCTGGTTTTCCAGCTGAGGTCCCTGACGCATCTTGGCTCTGATTGGGCTCTGAGACCGTCTCCGATGTTACGTTCACACCTTTTCTCAATAGCTACAGAGCGGTAATCCGCGAGGCTCTTCTGCAACCACTCCCTCCAAAGAAAGGTGTAAATCCCTCCGGTGCCTCTCGGTCGTGAGGATGCTCTGATGTTTATGCCGAGGATCGGATTCGAGGAAGGGAGGACCGGACGCGATGAGTCGTTGCAAGACCTTGCAAGTGAGCCTTCCGAGAGTTTTTTGCATCAACGTACTAGCCGGCGAGTTCGCTGGCGTTGATCGTCTTCGTATTGTTTCTCAACCCTCAGTCTATGGTCTATGTGCTTTCTACCCACTCTCGTTCGGCGCATTGTCTTCGGGGCCTTCATCCTGGTACTTGCCAGTTTCTCAGTCCCAGAAAGTGTTTACGGCCAGCCCGTCCAACGGGCAGACACGGCGACTGCAATCCAGCTGATTTCGGCCCTTAACAACGTCGACTCACAGGCCCAAGCTCTTGAGAGAGAAGACATCGAGGACGTGCGTCTGGTGCGGGTGAAAAAGATCAAAGAGGGACTGAGCAAAAACGAGCTGGAGACCCTCGACCAGGCCCTTCAGGACGCAGAAACCGAAGGCCTCTATGAGGCGCTTCGCAATAGTGAGGTTACGTTACGGGCATTAGAACGAACCCAGGACCAGGCAAGTGTCGAGGACGTGGTGGCTGTGGACGTGTATGGGAATGAGGGCATGGCAGTCGTTTACTACAGGCTGAATGGCTAGAGTTCACCCGATTGGGGAGGTCCGGCCCTCGAAAGAGACGAAAGTAGGAAAGCCCCCTTAATCATCTAAGCCACCAATGTCTTCTAATCGTTACTGCTTTCTAGGGGGCCTATTTCGACGGTCCATCGCTCGATACGTCTTCGACGGTTCGTCCTTGGTCGTTCTCACCGGACTTGTCGTCACTGTCCTAATGCCCGTAGAGCGTGTACGGGCTCAGCAGCCTATTCACCCCAAAGACTCGGTCAACGTCACCCAGCTGATCTCGGCGCTAAAAAACCACGAGGCAGAGCGTCGGCAGCTCGAGCACACCGACATTCAAGACGTGCGGGTGGTAAGCGTTGAGGACGTCAGGGAGAGGCTCGATCGCGTTCAAGTCGAGAGGCTCGACCGAGCGCTTCGCAAGAGTCACACAGAAGCACTGCCCGTCTATCTGAAGGACTACACGCCCATCACGGATGCGCTAGAAAGTGAGCCTAGCAGCGGTGTAAGCATCTGGGACCTTGTGGCGATTGACGTCTTGAAAGGGGGCTACGTCATCGTTTATTACATGCCGGGGTGGTAACTCCCGAAGAGGGCGTTGCGTCCAAACCAGCAGGGAGGGGAGTAAGGACGTAGTGGTTTAGGGAGTTGGGCCAGTACAAGCGGCAGTAGCTCCTGATCGATGGTCTCGGAAGGGGCTCAACCGTACCTTCGGAGGTGGGCGGTGCTTCCATTCTCCCAGGCGAGCTTGATGACCTGCGTCTCCATCTCTATCTGGTTTTCCTGATGCCGCTTCCCGAGATCCGTTTGCACCAATCTTCCCGAACGGGCACCAAATGGGACGCAGACGACGTCCCCCCTTTCTAACTCAAGTTGCGACCTACGTGCTGTTTTTTGAAAAGACAGCGGACGACGGACGGCAGACCGCCGAAAGGAGCGATCGAGGCGGTCGGGGCCTCCAACCTCCTTCGGGGGCCGCAGTCGGCTGTCATCGCGATAGAATGTTTGTCCCCCGCAGGGTTATTTAAGGAAGCACCCCCGATCCTCGCCTCTCTGGGTCTACGCGGGGCCCAAACATGTACTCGTAGGTACAAAGGTGCGTGGGCCACAGGCATCTCGTCAGTCTTCCCCACTCGAGTCGTCTTCGGAGAAGAGAATCGGGCTATCTTTACGTTCGAGTCCAATCACCTCGATGAGGTCGCGAATGGTGCCGTAGAGCATGAGCACTACTGAAACCAGCATCCCGCCCAGTAAGGAGGAAAGGATGAGAATGGCGTAGTAGGCAGTCATGTACCACTCTGAGGAGAGAGGTGTTGTCTGCTGCCCAATGGGAATCGTGAGGGCAAGGAGAAGAAGGGTCGACAGCACAAACGTCGCTGTATCGAGGAGGGCAATCTGTTCGACGCGCTTGTAATGGGACGTGCGGAGGGGAGAGGGAGCCTGCCTGCTTACGCCCAAGGCCGTGAGCATCAACGCGAGAATCGTTGCCGAGGCGGTCATCACTGCGACACACAGGAAGCGTGCACTGGGGAGCATCGCCTCGACCAATCTCAGCCATTCGCTTCCGCTGGCCTGGCCAACCACGTAGGTGCCGGCAATCGACACCAGCGTGGCAAGAAGCCCTCCCAGAAGGGCTTTTCCCAGATCGACCTCGACGTCGAAGTGGAGAAACCTTGATCGGACCTGCTCCTCCGATACGGGCTGACGTTGGGACGGTCGCTTTTGAGGGCTCGGATCTAAGCGGTCGCGTTGTTCAGCCATGTAGTAGGAAGCGGTGACTTGACGGTGGGGGAATCCCTTCGTGTCTCCACCTAAGTGTCGATCTGCTGCCCCGATTACGTGGGGCGCAGATGCAAAGAAATATCTCTTTTCGCCAGATCTCATGTAATTGCGAGCACTCATCGTACACGTTCGGCCGGCGCCCGTATAGCACCTCGAAGAAGAGCCCGGATGGGCTCGCCCTGCCCTCGTAGGGGCTCTGAAATTGTAAAGGAGCGTGCTGAGAGTGGATTCCCTTCACTGGTGGACGACGGACTCAGGAGGGCGTCCCCTTCGAGATCCTCTGAAGGAGAGCATACGGGAGGTGAGGACTGTTCACAGCAGAGGGCTCTAACTACACTCTTCAGCTTCTGGCATCACGTGCGAGAGGAGTGGTTGTCGCGAAAAGTGATCGTTTTCTTTGTAGAGGGAAGTATCGTCGTATGCCTAACCGTGAACGAGAACGACGAAAGCGAAATCCATACGACAAAGACAAAATGCCTGAGCTGTACGGGATTTGGCTCGACGGGTGGGATTCGTATTCCGACGAGGATGCGACTCCACCCGATTACTCGTTTGACTCGGAAGAAGAGAGAAATGCCTGGATCGGTGGGTTCCAGGCAGCGCAGGAAGCCGATTGAGTCAGGAAATGCAAGTGGTGCATTGGTCCCCTGCCTGACTCTCCCTGGGGCTCTGGGGGAAAGAGACCTTGAGGTGACATTCACTTGTCTGCTTGGTTCTAAACCTTCCCCCATAGGATTTTTACAAGAACTCGAAACGTGACGCCGAAGAGAACGCCGAAGCTGGAAAAGTGTCCTTCTGTCTGGCGATTTGTTTCTAACCTCAAATAAATTCGCAGCCATGGACGACGGAGTTGATCGACGACGAGCCTTGAGCCGAATTGGAGCTCTCCTGCTGGGAGGCAGTGTGCTTCCCGGAATGGTTGGGTGCGGAGGGGGAGAGGGAGACGGAGGCGACGAAGGAGGGGGCGAGTCCGGTCATGCAGTGCCCCACCCAGAGGACGAGACCGTGCCGGAGGCGGAAGCGTCCGGTGAAGCACTCGGGGGAGCGAGCCGCTCCCCAGGTGCCTTGCAGCCAAAAGACCAGGTCCAGTATCAGCACGAGCCCAAAGGCGAAGAGTACTGCGGGGGCTGTAGCCTCTACGTGCCCGACCAGAATGGAGACGACTTCGGGGCCTGTACGATGGTTGAGGGCAAGATTCATCCCTGTGACTGGTGCAATCTGTATGTGGAGCATACGGGAGAGGGAGCCGTCTCCTGTGGTCAGGCCTGAGATAGCCTGCAGTCCTCTGAGACCCGGATGCTGCTCCACTTGTCCCTTCTCTGTTGAACGGCACAACCACCCGGGTTTTCCCTCCCCGTTGGTACCGTCCGAGGAGATCTGCACCGGGGCACTAGCTGTGTTCGCTGAGCTGCGTGTCCCTGGCTGCCTATGTCGGCTCGAGGGAGTGCCTTCTCTAGGGGCCACGTTTCCCTTCGGTTTCGCACTCGTATTCTTCGGGGCGTTTTCCTGAATATGGAATCGTCGGCATATACATTTTGCTGATTGGCGGGATTGTTCTCGTGTCCATCCTCGGGGGAACGAGTCGCGGGAAGTTGCAGTGCCAAGCGGCTCGCCGAACGGCTGCCGGGGCGATGTCCACTGCCGTCGTGAACGTTCTGGGGGTGGCCACGATGATCGGTGTGCCTCTCCTTCTCCGTTGGGGGCTTCCAAAAGGGGGCGAAGAAAAGCCCACTGGAGACGAGGAGGGGCACAACAAACCGGGCTCGACCCTCGGATGGTGAACCACCTCCTGCGAGATACGGTTTAAAGTGGGACGAAGCGGATCCTCGAGAGGTTGTCTGTACGTTTTCTCTTTGCCGGCACTCACGTATGAGAGCTTTCAAACCGTTCGTTTCTCCCCGTGAATGCACTGCAGTGGTCGTTCTCGTGCTCTGTGCCCTGTATGCGGTGATGCCGGATGGGGCGCTGGGGCAGAGATCGGGGCAGACGCCGGAGCAACTGAAAGGCGTCGGCGTCGACCAACAGCTGGGGGCGACGATCCCGACCGATCGGTTCTTCCGCACGGCAGAGGGGGAGAAGGTGCGCCTAGGGAGCTTCTTTGACGGAGAGACGCCGGTGATGCTGACGTTGAACTACCACCGCTGTCCGCAACTCTGTCAGATCCAGCTCCGCAAGTTTGCGGCGTCATTGAGTCAGATGTCGTGGACGGCGGGAGAGAAGTTTGAGGTTCTCACCGTCGACATCAACCCTGCGGAGGGTCCTGAGGACGCGCGCACCGCCAAAAAACGGTATCGCAGCGAGCTGGACCAACCGGAGGAAACCCTCGATGGATGGCATTTCCTGACCGGCACGGAGGAAGCCATCCGGGCAGTGGCGGATTCAGTCGGGTTTCGATACAAGCCGCTCGAAGGAAAAGAGCAGCAGTTTGCTCATCCCGCGGCAGTCATCTTCCTCGATGGTTCCGGCACGGTTTCCCGCTACTTTACGACGTTGGATCCGGCTCCGGGCGACCTTCGAACAGCGCTCGTGGATGCCTCGAACGGCGAGGTAGGCACTGTGGCCGATAAGGTCTTCCTGTCCTGCGCCCGGTTTGACCCCGACTCGAATTCCTACTCGGCCAGTGCCTTCAAGCTCATGCAGTACGGAAGTGGTCTCCTGGTGATTGTCATGGGAGGGATGCTCTTTATGTTCTGGCGCCGGGAGACACGTCGCCAGGAGAAGAACGGCCGAGAGGCCGATGAACAGGACATCGATGAGGCCCTTGAGGCGGCGCTCGACGAGCGGAGGTAAGCGACCTGCCGTCCCGTACGGGGGCACCGGCACTGAGGAAGCGTGGGGCGAGAACCCACACCGGATGTTTGTTGTCCAGTAGTGACTGTCTACCCATGCCCGCTGACGTTCCCACCGATCGCAGGGTCGACGCCCGCCAGGCCTACGGCTTCTTTTATCTTCGCCCGGAAGAGGAATCGAGTGCCTTGTCGTTGGCCAAGCGTCCGCTTCGTTCCCAAAAGGAGGCCTACGAAGAGTATCTCGGGGCCAATATCGTGGACGAAATGCTTGAGACTTCGTCGCTGCAGGAGTTTCTCCAGCACATGCATTACCGGATCCAAAGAGACGGGGAAGGTCGAATCGTCTGTCTCCTCCGGCGGGACAATCCGCCGATCAATCCGGCGCTGGATTACGAGGTGCTGAAAGAGCTCGCCACCTGTGTTCTGGGCGCTGAGTTGGTGTTTGCCAACGAGTTTGGTGATGGGTGGGCGTGGAAGGCGGACGGCGATGCTTTAACCCACTGCTCGGGGCACGTCACCGTGGAGCCGAAGAGTTCCTAACACCGCAAGGGGGCGCGTTTCGGGGCGGGGACGGCGTCTAGCATTCGTCTCGATCTACGCCCCCAGATTTTCGGGGTCAGATGCTAGCTTACGCGGTATGGGGGTTTTCCTCACCTGGCACGCCCT
>CAYXAD010000031.1:0-21115 GCA_964462965.1 uncultured Salinivenus sp. | reverse complement strand
CCCAGCTGGGGCCACGCCGAGGCCTACGCCTGGATTGGATACGCGCACAAGGAGGCTGGACGAACGGAGCAAGCACGTCAGGCCTTTGAAACCGCTCTCGAAATCAACCCGAACTACGGATGGGTGAAGCACTCGCTGTTGCCTGAACTGGAGAAGCAAGCAGGATAGTCCCTGATTCCTTCACCGTACTCATATTGGCACCCAATGCTCCTCGCCATGGATACTGTGCTTTACTTCGAATCGCTCCGCAAGACATACGGCTCGACGGTGGCCGTCGATTACCTGTCTCTCGAAATCCAGAAGGGGGAGATCTTCGGCCTCATTGGGCCCAACGGCGCGGGAAAAACCACAGCCGTCGAGTGTGCCCTCGGACTGCGAAAGCCGGACGCTGGAACCGTACGGGTGCTCGGCATGAATCCACAGCGGGCCTCCCCCAGAGCGTTCTATCGCCGGGTCGGCGCTCAGCTGCAGGAGTCCGCCCTCCCCGACCGGATCACCGTCCGGGAGGCGGTCGATCTTTTTGCGTCGTTCTATCCCTCGACCGCGGACCCGGAGGCGCTCCTCGACCAGTGGGGCTTGATGAACAAGCACGACGCACCGTTCGAAGACCTCTCGGGCGGACAAAAGCAACGCCTCTTCGTGGCGCTCGCCCTGATGCACAATCCAGAGCTCGTGGTGCTCGACGAGATTTCGACCGGGCTCGACCCCGAGGCCCGTCAGAGCACACGCACGTTGCTCCGGGAGGTTCAGGCCTCAGGCACCACCGTGCTTCTCGTCACCCACTTTATGGACGAAGCACAGGCGCTGTGCGACCGTGTGGCGATGCTGAACCAAGGGCAATGTGTCGCTCTCGACACTCCGGCGGCCCTCATCGATCGACTCGACGCCTCCTACCAGGTTCACTTTACCCCTCCCGAAGACTTCGATCCTGCTCCGCTGCATGCAACGGACGACGTTCACAGTGTACAAATCCAAGAGGGAGAGATCTGTGTCCGGGGGACCGACGACCTCCTGACGAGCGTCGTGCAACACCTCAGCCGGCACGGCATCACGCCCGAGCACCTGCACGCCGAACGGGCCTCCCTGGAGGACGTCTTCCTCACTCTCACCAACGACCTCTCCCGTTCCACCGAACCGACTCCCCAGCGGTGAGCAGACCGCCCCGCCTCCGGACTGTCACCCTCCCCCATCTGCAATCCTCGGCTCACCATCCTCTTCTCCCCCTGCCTTTCCCTTCGACCCTCGATCCTCGACCCTCGTCACCATTCACTATCCACCACTCACCAATGCGCGCCTTCTTCACCCTGACCTGGACCGAAACGAAGCTCTTTCTGCGCGAACCCACCGCCGCCTTCTTCACCCTGGCCTTTCCTCTGCTTCTACTCTTTGCGTTCGGGGCCATCTTTGGAAACGACCCAGCCTCGGCACCGGGGGACGTGGGCTACGCCACGTACGCCATTCCCGGCTACATCGCCCTCACCATTGGTTCGCTCGGTCTTCTCGGCCTGCCGACCGTTCTAGCCATCTACCGCAATCAGGGCATTTTGCGACGCTTCCGCGTCACGCCTCTTCGGTCCACTGCCGTGCTTGGCTCCCAGGCCATTGTGCACCTTCTCATGCTCCTGGTGAGCACCCTTCTCTTAACGGCTGCTGCGACCTTCACGTACGACGTGCCCCTTCCAGCCCGGCCACTTCTGGCCCTGGCCAGCCTGCTTCTCGCCGGACTCAGCTTCCTCGCCGTCGGCTTTCTCCTGGGCGCCCTGTTGCCAACAGCCCGCGCGGCCCAGGCGGCGGGCAATGCCCTGTTCTTCCCGATGTTGTTCCTCTCGGGTGCGGCCATTCCACAGTTCTTGTTTCCGGAATGGCTGAAGACCGCGAGCGCGGCCCTTCCCCTCACTCACGCGACGTGGTTTCTTCAGGGCGCCTGGTTGCACGGAGAGTGGAACGGTCCCTCCTCGCTCGTCCTTCTTGTGATGGGAATTGTTAGCGTGAGTGTAGCTGCTTCCATCTTTCGATGGACGTAGCAACGCAGGGGATCGTGACGAGCCCTTTCTCCTTCACGGTGCGACTCGAAATCGACTGCCATTATGAAAAACGGGACGAATACGTCGATCACTTCCTCCACCGCCTCCCTCCCGAAACCGCGCATCACTTGGAAAGGCGTAGGCATCGCGACGGGCCTCTGGGGTCTCTACACGCTGCTTCTCACCGTCATTCTCATCCGCACGGAAGGCCTTCGCTTCACTCACGCACTCATCGGGCAAAGCATCGAGAGCGCACTGCTGGCCTTGGGGAGCGTGCCGGTCTGGTGGGTCGTGATCCGCTGGATGGATGGAGCGCATTGGGGCCGAATCTTGGGAGTACACGCCCTTCTCGCTCCCCTCTATACCTGGGGAACCCTGGAAGCCTACATTGCAATCTCTGGGATGGGAACGGAAGGCGATATTGTGACACATGCGCTTCGCGAGCGCTATCTGTGGCTCTTTCTCTCTCACTTTACGATGTACGTCATTCAGTTCGCCATCTACCACATGGTGCGCTCTGTCCAACGGCTGCGCCTCCGGGAGCAGCAAGCGGCGGAATTCATGACCCTCGCCCGCGAACGAGAGCTGGAGGCCTTGAAAGCCCAAATCAACCCGCACTTTCTCTTCAATACCCTCAACTCCATCAGCGCCACCCTCAAGCGCGCGCCCGACCAGGCACGCGAGATGATTGCCAAACTGGCCGGTCTGATGCGGTATACCCTCGACTGTGCCGACCGCGACCTCGTCCCTCTCAGAGAGGAGATGAACTTCGTCCGGAAGTACCTGGCCCTCGAGCGGCACCGCTTCTCGGACCGCCTCAGCTTTTACGTCAAGATCGACGCCGAGGAGGAGGCGCTCGACACCCCCATCCCCCCGATGGTTCTACAGCCTCTCGTCGAAAACGCCCTCAAACACGGCATTGCTCCAAACGAAACAGGGGGAACCGTGACGGTCCAAGTCACGACGGGGAACGACCATTTGCAGGTTCGTGTGGAGGACACCGGGACCGGCCCCGACATCGAGGATCCCCTTACCTCGGAACACGGAACGGGTCTCGCCAACACGAGCACTCGGCTGGAGCACACCTACGGCCCTGAGGCAGCTCTCCAAACCGCCGTCATGGAACCGTCCGGCTTTGCCGTCTGGTTCTCCATTCCGCTGAACAGCACTCCATCGTCCGAATAATCTGCCGCCTCCGCATTCTCCATTCCGCATTCCGCAGTCCAAACTTCCACATCCGCCGTGCGCGCCCTCATTGTCGACGATGAACCCCCCGCCCGAAATCTGCTCCAAGAATACCTGGAGAACGTTCCTCAGATCGAAGTGATCGGCGAGTGCGGCAACGGCCGGGAGGCCATCGAGGCCATCAACGAACAGGCGCCCGACCTCGTCTTCCTGGACGTGCAGATGCCTGGGCTCGACGGGTTCGACGTCCTCGAACGCATCGAGGTGCTGCCGGACATCATCTTCTCGACGGCCTACGACGAGTATGCGCTTCAGGCGTTCGATGCCGGCGCCGTCGACTATCTGCTCAAACCCTATACCCGCGCTCGCTTTCGGAAAGCGGTAGAACGGGCCAAGGAGCGCTACAATCAAAACAACGACGACTACACCGACCGGCTGGCCTCTCTCCTGCAACAGGCTCGCACCAGAGACGACGACTCCCTCGACCGCCTCTACGTCCATCACGGGGAGAAAATTATTCCCGTCGAACCAGACGACATTCGATGGATCGAAGCCGCGGGCGACTACTCGAAGCTGCACACGAACGAGAAAACGTACCTGTCGTCGCTCGGCATTGGCGAGCTCGAAGAACACCTCGACAGTACGCAGTTCATACGCATCCACCGCTCCCACATCATGGCCTTTTCAGCCGTCGATCACCTGCACAGTGACGGATCGGGCGGCTACAGGGCCGTCCTCGACGATGGCACGCGCCTCCGGGTCAGCCGATCGTATGCGTCAGAGATCCGAGACCGAATTGCTTAACCCCAAATCCGCCCGGCGAATTTGGGGAGGAACCGGCCGACAACGACTCGCTACCGAAATCTCTCCAGCGTCGACTCTACAGAGCCGGCGTACCCGCCGCCGAAGTGATTGAGGTGGTTCATGAGATGGTACAGGTTGTAGATCTCTCGACGCGTCTCATAGTCCGGCTCAAGGGACCACGTCGACCGATAGGCCGCATAAAAAGTGTCGTTGAACCCCCCGAAGAGTTCGGTCATGGCGAGATCGGCTTCCCGATGTCCGTAGTACGTCGCCGGATCGACGAGGGCGGGGTCCCCCACAGCGGTCACCATGAAATTTCCCTTCCAGAGATCCCCGTGGAGGACGGACGGCTCCGGAGCATTGGGCATTAGCTCCGGCAGGCGACGGTAGAGGCGTTCGAGCGGCTGGGTCCACGAGGAGCGCCAGCGGCCGCGCTCTCGAGCCATCGCCACTTGCGGCTCCAGCCGCTGCTCGCGAAAAAAGGTCGGCCAGGCCTCCATCCAATCGTTCTGCTGAGGAAGCTGGCCAATGTAGTTGTCCCGATCGAAGCCGTACTCGTCGGCCGTGTGACGGTGCAAGGCGGCGAGGCCTTCCCCGAAGCCCTCCCAGAAGCGGCGTCCTTTTCGGCCAGGGTTCACCCACTCCATCACGAGGAACCCCGGTCGTTCCTCCGTCGCCCGTTCCGCAGTGAGAACGGACGGAACCCGAAGGGGGCTATCGGCAGCAGCCAGCGCCTTTAACCCTGCTGCCTCCCCGGGAAAGGTGCGGGCGACCTCCTCGTCCCCGTACTTCAGAAAGAACGGCGAAGCTTCTGTCTCTAGGCGACAGGCGTTGGCGATACATCCCCCACTGACCGGGGCGACCGTGTTAATGGTTACGTCGAGACGATCTTCGAGAACGCTGCGCAATGAATCGGGCAGCATAACCTGTGCAGAGCGAATTGGAACGTGGGAGTAGAGAGAGTTGACTCCTATCGAATGGTCTTTCTCTGTGTTACCTCTCTTCCTCACTCTCCTCCACACCCTCGGGCTCTTCCTCGCCGACGTGTTCTGCTAAGTCGTACTCGTCCACGAGCCGATGAAGGAGCATGTCGGAGGTTCGCTCCACAATGTCGTATACATTCTCGAAGCCCTGGCGCCCCCCGTGGTAGGGATCGGGCACCTGATAGTCCCCCGGCTCCGGATCGAACTCCCGGAAGAGACGCACTTTGCCGCCGTACTCTTCGTTTTCGTCGAGATAGAGAACGTCGTTGAGATTGCTCTTGTCCATCACGAAGATGTGATCGAACTGCTCCAGGTCCTCCGCCTTGAACTGGGAGGCTCGATGGTCTTCGAGCGAGAGCCCCTTGCGCTCGGCTGTCTTGCGCATCCGGCGATCTGCCTTCTCACCGACGTGATAGTTGCCGGTCCCGGAGGAAACGATCTCGAAGTGATCCTCCAACCCTGCTTGTTCCACCTTTTCGCGGAAGACGATTTTGGCGAGGGGACTCCTGCAGATATTGCCGAGACACACGAACTGAATGCGGACTGGATCGGACATAGACGCCAAAAAATCAGAAGTTCTAGAACGTGGCGAATGGAAACCTCTCTCTGTACGAAGAAGAAATCTACATGTGCCGCACGAGCTCTAGAGACCTGACGAATGAGAACGAGTGAAAGGATATCGTCCCGAATGCATGCATTGAATCTCAGCCCGTCGGAGAAGGGGGAGAGGGAAGGCGTTTTTCCTCCACACTTCCAACCGCCCACCCATCCACACCCAAGGAGCGGCTTGCAACTCCTTCCCTCGTGAGGGACGTTGAAGATGTACGAGCTTGTCGTCTCAACTGCCCCCCGGGAATGTCCTCCTTATTTTCTACGTCCGACGTAACGGTCCTGAGCGTCACCGAACTGACCCGCGGCCTAAGTGATCTGGTGGAGGAGCACTACGACGACGTCTGGATCGAAGGCGAACTGTCAGACTTCACCCGAGCCGCCTCGGGCCACTGCTACTTCACGCTCAAGGATGAAGACGCTCAAATTCGATGCGTCATGTGGCGCCACCTGACGAAGTACGTCTTCTTCGAGCCCGAAGAGGGCATGCAGGTGCGCGTCAACGGCCACGCCTCCGTCTACGAGCAACGAGGGGACCTCCAAATCATGGCCCAGGCGATGCGTCGTGCGGGCAAAGGGGCCCAGCAGGAGGCCTATGAGAAGCTCAAGCAGAAGCTTCAGGAGGAAGGCCTCTTCGACGCGAAGAAAAAGCGGCCGCTCCCCTCGTTCCCGGAAACGATCGGGGTGATCACTTCCGGCCAGGGGGCTGCCCTGCAAGACATTCTCTCCGTGTTGGAACGCCGCTTTCCGGCGGCCGAGGTGGTCCTCTGTCCCGTCCCGGTCCAGGGCCTTGAGGCTCCCCAGGCCATTGCCGACGCCATTGCTACGTTCGATGATCTCCCCCCTGAGGATCCCTGTCGCCCCGACGTCCTCATTGCCGGGCGCGGTGGGGGCTCGACGGAGGACCTCTGGGCGTTCAACGAAGAGGTCGTTGCTCGGGCCGTTGCCGGCTGCGAGGTGCCCGTGGTGAGCGCCGTCGGCCACGAGTCCGACGTGTCAATTGCCGACTTCGTCGCCGACGAACGAGCGGCCACTCCCTCCATGGCAGCCGAGATCGTAGTTCCACACCGGCGCGACCTCACCGAGCGCGTTCGCGGCCTGCACGACCGCCTTCATACCCTCGTGACTCGTACGCTGCAGAACGCCCGCCAGCGGATCGATGCGCTCGTAGCGTCCCGCGCCTTCCATGCCCCGGTTCGTCGGCTCGAGCGCCACCAGCAACGCCTCGACACCCTCATTCGCCGCCTCGAACGGGGCATGGAACGCCATACAGAGCAGGCCCGGACCCGTCTCGAGCGCCTCCAGGGTCGCCTGCACGCAGTCGATCCCGAACAGCCCCTGCGCCGCGGCTACGCCTACCCGACCCGAGACGGCAAACCGGTTCCATCAGCCGAAGCACTCCACGAGGGAGACCTCCTTCGGCTGCGCTTCCACGATGGGACCCGGAACGCTGAAGTTGTGCCGGACGACAGTGAATAGGCATCCCGCGACGCCTCTCTTCGGAAATTCCCCCTCATCGAATCCATCCTCGGTCTTTGTGAAAACGACGACGGCGGCTCATTTTCGGTTGGAAGAGACGAGTGTGCTTCCCATTTTATGAAGCAAGTTCGTTTTTCTCCCCACTCGAAACCGGAACTGCCCAGCCCAGAACCTGTACATCGGACGGATTTCTGCCGCCCGTCCCTGAGACGGTAGCTTGGAGGTTCCTTTTCACTTTTTGTTAGAGCTCAACTGACCGAGCGTCTCTCAGAGCGGCCGGTCCGATCGTCAAAGCTCTTACGTCATGGCTTCGGATCCGAACGAACTTACGATTCATTTTCAGCCCGAACAGCGCGTCGACGTCATCGATGTCAATCGGCACATCGAGGCCGAAGCCACCGGGTTTTTGCAAACCTTTCGAAAGGCGCTGTACTGTTCGTACCACACCACCGGTGGCTACCTCGAAGAGACGATCTGTGACCGCCTCGGGCGTCGTCAAGATCAGGTCCACGAGTTTCTGGCTCCCTTCCGGGAGCTCTTTCCATTTGGGGCCAACTATCGCCACGATCAGCTCCACCTCCGGAAGGAGTTAAGCCCCGAGCAACGACGCACAGAGCCCCGCAACGCCGACTCCCACCTTACTTTCATCGGCTCCGGCCTCGAAAACTGCGTCACGTACCCCAGCAATCCCTCTCGGCCCGTCTTTTTCATCGACCTCGACGGCGTCAACAAAGACAATCAGAACCGGCGCGACCGTCGGACCACTGTAATCGGGTACAATGAGGAGCGGGTCGTCGAGGAGGTCGAGCTGGAGGTGCCAGTCTCCGACCACTCCATTGACTCCGTGAGCCTTCGGGATCCCCGACTTGGTCTCTTCGGCCAGCTTCACGAGCTGCTCGCCGAGCACGGGATTGCGACGGGGCTCGTGACCATCGAACTTGCCCCGGAGGAAAAGCACGCTGGACTCACGGTCAACGAGTACGAGACGCTCCTCATGAAGCACGACCTGGCCGAGATTCTCCAGGATCCCCTTCGCTTTATGGCCCGGAAGGGACGCAACATGCTCAGAGACCCCCGAGCCATTCCCAACAAGGCCAAGAACTACGCAAAATACGACCTCGTTCGCCTCGTCAACAAGGTCGTCGATACGCTGGGCCTGAGCGAGTCGCTCGTTGAACGAATCATCGACAAGTGCCTCGCCGTCCCCGCCGAACGGTTTCTCCGCATGAAGCGATCGGTCAGCCTCCTGGTGACCGAAGACGAGTCCAACGGCGAAGGGACGATCGTCCAGGGTCGATATCAGAGCCCCATTCTCGTGCAGTGGCGGGAAGCCGACGCGCAACGTCGCCGCCTCCGGGTGCACCTTACCCGGTTCGAGTAGAGTGAGGAAAGTTGAAGATCGAGGCTCGAAGAGGGAGAACGATTTTCTATTCTCGACCCTCGATCTTCGTCCGTCAGATGAGCGAGTGGGACTGGCCGCCGTCGACGTTGATGCAGGCCCCTGTGATGAGGCTCGCCCGCTCGGAGCAAAGAAACGCGACCGTGTCGGCCACTTCTTCGGCCCGACCGAAGCGCCCGATGGCAATGTTCTCCTCGACGAACGCCTTCATCTTCTCGGGCTGCTCCTTGACCCGCCGATCCCAGCTGCCGCCCGGAAACCGAATAGACCCCGGAGCCAGGCTGTTCACTCGAATGTCGGGCGCCAGCTCCTGCGCCATCACTTTGCTCATGCTGATGAGCGCCGATTTGGTGGTATTGTAGAGGGAAAGCCCTGCACCGCCCAGCTCACGACCAAAAATGGAGGAGATGTAGCAGATCGACGCCCCGTCCACGTCCTTCATGTGAGGAATGGCCGCCCGGCTCACCCGGATGTGGGACTTCAGGTTGAGGTCGATCAGGTCGTCCCAGTCCTCGTCGGACAGCTCCTCGAAATCGCCCCGGCGGTTCCCCCCCACGTTGCCGACGTAGTGGTCGATGCGCCCAAAGCGGTCGGCCGTCTCCTCGACGAGGCGCTCGCCAGCATCCTCCTCAGTGACGTCCAAGGGAAGTGCCAGTACATCGGCGCCCTCGTCTTCAATCTCCTGAGCGGCCGCCTCCAGGTCCTCCTCCGTGCGGGCGCAGATGGCAACGTCGCATCCCTCGCGGGCCAGGGCCTGCGCAATGTACTTTCCGATGCCGCGACTGGCACCGGTCACGATGGCGACGTTGTTTTGCAGTCCGAGATCCATGGCTGGCAGGGTCATTGAGGAAATGGGACAACGAAGAACACTATACACTAGGGAGCGGCGTGGACATCGTCCACCTCTTTGCCCCTTCCGCCCGCGTTTTCAGACCATTTGGACAGGGCAGCCCCCTTGACAAATCCCTTCCGCTCCCGTACCTCTCTCAGTCCAGCCTGTTTACAGAATCCCTTGACCGATGACTGACACTGCCGACAGCTCTCCGTCCGACGACGAGACGAAAACGTTCGAAGAAGCACTCGAGCGACTCGAGGACATTGTCGAAGAACTGGAGGAGGACTCTCCCTCGCTCGACGAAGCCCTCGACGCCTACGAGGAAGGGGTGGCGCTCGCAAACGATTGCCTGTCCCGCCTCCAAGACGCCGAGCAGCGCGTGAGTGAGATCTCGATCGATGAGGAGTGACTCATCTTCACTTGTTTTCCTGCTCCCCTTTCCCGACTCGACACTCCATAATTGGCAAGGATTGTTGCGTGATGCGTATTGCGTGACGGGTGCAATACGATCGGAACAGCCAATATTCCAATCGCTCTTCCGTCAAGAATCATAGCGTTTCACCTCTCCACGGTCCTTCGTACCTTTGACGGAGTCATTCTTCCGAGGATGGTACCTCCGACATGCGAACCGGCACGTCGTCGATTATTGTCGCGGCCTTCGTCGGGCCCGGCACGGTCTTGACCTGTGCCTCTGCCGGGGTCGACTTTGGCTATGCGCTCGGATGGGTGCTCGTATTTGCGACGATCGCAACGTTCATCCTTCAGTCCTACACGGCCAGTACAGGCATCCTGGCGCGGCGAGGACTCGGGGAAGCCATTCGAGCCGAACTGGCAGATCGACGCGTGCGCCGCATTGCGACGGGCCTCGTGGTACTCGGCCTCTGGATTGGGACGGCGGCCTTTGAACTGGGCAATCTCATCGGGGCTGCCTCGGGCGTCACGGCTTTGCTCGACCTTCCGTTCGATCTGCGGTGGCTCGTGGCCCTCCTTTCTCTCTGCGCCGCGGTGATCCTTCTGCTCGACCTGCGCGTCCTCATCCGGGTCTTTGCCGCACTCGTCGTGGGCATGAGCGTGCTCTTCCTGGCGGGCCTCGCCGTGGCCCCCGTCGACTGGAGTGCTGCCCTGACGGGGCTTGCCGTTCCCCAGGTGCCAGAGGGGGGCCTCGTCCGCGTGATTGCCCTCATTGGCACCACCGTCGTCACCTACAACCTCTTCCTTCATCCGTCGGCGGCCAAGCGCTATTGGGCCGACACGAACGATCGTGCGGCGGCGTGGTGGGGCGAACTGCGGGGCATGGCCCTCTTCCTTCCCATCGGGGGGCTCATCTCGTTCTCGATTTTGGCCGCGGGGGCTACGTTGACTGAAACCTCGAATGGACTCGAAGACGTCGAGGCCTTTGCGGTCCTGCTCGAGCCGGTCGCCGGCTCCTTCGCCCGTCTCTGCTTCGGCCTCGGCCTCTTTGCCGCAGGCCTGACCTCCAGCCTCACGGCGCCGCTCGCTGCCGCGGCAGGAATCTGTGAGGTGTTCGGCTGGTCCTCGGACGCCTCCAGCCGCCCGTACCGGGCCGTCTGGGGATCGGTGATCGCCGCAGGGCTGATCTTTGGGCTCGTCGGCTGGTCGCCCCTCCCCGCCATCGTGGCTGCACAGGCCGCCAACGGCCTCCTCCTCCCCCTCATCGCAGCCTTCGTGGTGTACCTCACCCTCCGCCAGAAGGTGGTCTCTCTGCCCCTCTGGTACCACGTCCTCGGTGGAGGGATCGTCCTTCTCTGCGCCGGCCTCGGTGCGCGGACCCTCTGGTGGGTGGCCCAGCAGCTTTGATGTCTGCGACAAGTGTCACGCGTGATGCCCAAGTGGATCGATGGCGCCCTCGTGCATTGGAGTATGATGCGTGAGATCGTGATTCGCTGGTCAAACCGTCCCTTCCCCCCCGCCTCCCGCTACGCATTACGAAATACGACGAACGCCTCAAAATTGAGAACCTTCAGTCCATCCACCGAGAAAACTCTTCATCCCACAGGAGACCGCTCCGGCTCGACCACATGTGCCCCTTCGGTCGGAATCGACGAGATCCAGGCCTCCGTGGAAACCTCATGCTGTGAAAAGGCGGCGATCATCGCATCTTGCACAGCCTGAGCGGAGGCTTTCCCTTCCGTCCAGGCAAACAGCGTGGGCCCGGCCCCCGAGAGCGAACAGCCGAGCGCCCCGGCCTCGAAAGCGGCGGCCTGGACGTCCGCAAAGCCGGGCACGAGGTCGGCTCGATGGGGCTCCACGATCAAGTCGCGCAGGGCTCGGCCGATGAGTGCAAGGTCGTCCCGGTAGCAGCCCGCGATGAATGCCCCGAGGTGGGCACTCTGTCGCACCGAGTCGGCCAGCGGGAGCGTCTCGGGCAAGCGCGCACGGGCCTCCCGCGTGGGAATGACGTGATCCGGCCGTACGAGCACGCACTGGATGTCGGACGGCACGGGAATCGAGACGACGTCGGGCGGGTCCATCTCCCGCGTTAGAACGAGGCCGCCAAACAGGCAGGGGGCCACGTTGTCGGGATGCAAATCGCCGCTGGCGACGGCCTCCCCGGCCAACGCGTGAGGCAGCAAGTCCTCTCCCGACCACGTCCCTGGCAGCACGGCGGCGGCACCCACGACGGCTCCGACGGCAGACGCCGCCGACCCCCCCAACCCCGATCCGAGGGGGATGCCCTTTTTGATCGACACCTCGAAGCCCATCTCCGGGGCAACGGCCTCCTGCAGAGAGAGCAGTGCGGCAGTAGCCGTGTTGTCGGGCGGCTCCGTGGGCAGATCAGAGACGCGACCGGTGATGGTTCCGATGCGCACAGTGGGCACGTCCAGCCGCCGCACGGTCACCACGTCGCCCACACAGTCGAGGGCCGCCCCCAGTACGTCATATCCCACGGCCACGTTGCCCATGGACGCCGGTGCAAACACCGTCGCCTCATCAGGTTGGTCGCTCCACGTCTCACGTGCCATTGATCCACAGGCTGCTTTGAAAGAATGAAAATCCGTCTCCCGCGATTATGTCCCGGTTGTAGAACGAGAGGATCACGTCATCAACCGAAGCAAGTCCGCAAAAACGCCCGCCGCGGTCACCTCTGGGCCCGCCCCGGGGCCCTGCACGATGAGTGGGTTCTGCTGATAGCGGTCGGTCTGAAACCGGACGATGTTGTCCGTATGACTGATGCGGGCAAAGGCGTGATCCGTCGAGTACCGGCGCAGACGCACCGAGGCCGTGCCGTCCCGCTGCACGCTGCCCACGAACCGAAGCACCTTCCCTTCGGCCTGGGCCGTGCGTAGAATGTCGGTCATGGTCTCGTCATGCTCCGGCAGGCGCTCCAGGAACGTTTCCACACTGCCCTCCGCCAGCGCGTCGGGCACCAGTCCTTCAACGGTGACGTCGTCCAGCTCGAGCTGCAATCCCATCTCCCGAGCGAGGATGACGATCTTTCGCGCCACGTCCATCCCCGAGAGGTCGTCGCGGGGATCGGGCTCCGTAAAGCCGGCCTCCTTGGCCTGTTTCAGAATCTCCGAGAAGGGACGTTCCCCGTCGAAGGCATTGAAGAGATACGAAAGTGTCCCCGAGAGAATGCCCTCGATGCTGTGCACCCGATCCCCGGTCTCGGTGAGGTTGGCGAGGGTTTGCAGGATGGGCAGGCCGGCCCCCACCGTCGTTTCGTACAGGTAGTTCGGCTGTGCCCCCCGGCTGGCGTCGCGAAGCGCCCGATATTTCTCCCAGGAGGCGGTATTGGCGCGCTTGTTGGGGGTCACCACGTGGATGCCCCGTTTCAGCCACTCGTCGTAGTGCTGGGCCACTTCTTCGCTCGCCGTACAGTCGACGAGGACCGTGTGCGGGTGGTAGTCCGTCTGGACGTGGTCCACGAAGGCCTCGAGGTCGGCCGCCTCTCCCTCGGACAGGGACGCCCGCCACTCATCGAGGGAGAGGCGCTGCTCGGCGCGAAGCATCCTCGTACTCGTAATCACGCCCCGAACGCGGAGGTCAATGTCCTGCTCCTCGCGAAGGCGGTCGGCCTGATTACGAAGCTGGTCGAGCAAGGCAGCCCCGACGTTCCCCGCGCCGATCACCCCAATCGACAGGGTGCGCTTGGACAGGTAAAAGCCGGCGTGGGCGGCCCGAAGGGCGCGCGGGGCGTCCTGGCCGTCCACCACCGCCGAGATGTTGCGCTCCGAGGAGCCCTGAGCGATGGCTCGCACGTTGACCCCGGCCTCGCCGAGGGCCCCAAAGAACGTAGAGGCCACACCGGGCGTGCCCGACATGCGATCCCCCACCACGGCCAGAATGCTGCAGTCTGGGGTCACGTCCACATTCTGGATCTGCCCCCGGTCCATTTCGGCGTAGAAGGCCTGCTCCGTGGCCGTGCGGGCCCTCTCGGCCTGGGCCTGCGGCACCGCAAAGCAAATGGAATGCTCGGAACTGGCCTGGGAAATGAGAATGACGGATACGCCCTCATTCTCTAGAGCATTGAAGAGGCGCCGAGCAATGCCGGGCACCCCAATCATGCCGGTTCCCTCCAGATTCAGAAGGGCCACGTCGTCGATGGTCGAGAACCCCTTGACGACGGAGGAGCCATCTCCCTTCAGGTGAATGCGGGTCCCTGGCTTTTCAGGGGCAAACGTATTACGAATGGTGATGGGAATCTCCTGCTCGATGGCCGGCGCCAGGGTGCGCGGATGAATGACGCTGGCCCCGAAGTAGGCCAGCTCCATCGCTTCTTCGTAGGTCAGCGATTGGAGCGTCTGGGCATCCGGCACGTAGCGCGGGTCGGCACTCATGACGCCGTCGGTGTCCGTCCAGATGGTCAGGGCCTCTGCCTCCAGAAGGGAGGCAAAAATGGCGGCGGAATGATCGGAGCCGTTGCGTCCCAGCGTGGTGGGGACGCCCTGAGGCGTAGAGGCGATAAAGCCTGTAATGACGAGGACGTCCGCCTCCTGGTCGGCGCGCCAGTCGGAAAATCGTTTCTGCGTAGCCCCCCAGTCGACCACCGGGCCGAGCTCTTCGTGGGTGACGACAAGGACCTCCCGGGCATCGCATGCAGTGGCGGAGAGACCCTGTTTCCGTAAGAGACCCGCCAGCAGTCGAGCTGACCACAGCTCCCCATAGCCCGCCACGAGATTTCGGACCGTGGAAGGAGCCGATCGCATGAGCCGGGTGGCCCGCAGCACGTCGGCCACATCCGTGACGTCGTCATCGAGCGCTCGAAGCACCGGCCGGGCCGTCTCGTCCCCCAGCAGCTCGTTCACGATAGCCCCTTGTTCGTCGTGCAGGGCCTCGAGACGTTCGGGAAGCCCGTCCTCATTCGTCGGAGCAATTTCGGTGAGGGCAAGCAAGCGGTCGGTCACTCCGCTCATGGCCGACACGACGGCGACGGTCGGAGAGGCCTGCTCGGACAAGAGGGTCGCGACGTGCCGAATGCGATCCGGAGTGCCGAGGCTGCTCCCACCAAACTTGTGGACCTTCCAGCCGCGTTCGGAAAAAGACGCAGAAGCCATACGCTCGGGAGGGACTACGAGTCAAAGAAACGACGGGCACCGGAGAGGACGGCGGGAGGGGCCCACGCCGTGGCTCTAGGCCCCTGCCAAGACGTACAGAAGGGGGCACCCCGCCTCACCCGGAAATGCGGAAAACGATGATTAAGATCTCAGTGACGGCGTGGGAGGAACTGACCACCACGTCCTCCGTCGGTCGATGAGCCCCTGCCCATCCCATCGAGTGCGAGAGACCGCAGGCAAACGGTCGGGCCGTGTGACTTGACGCTCTGTTCGACCGGGACAGGACAGACACGAAGTTGTGTTTGTGATGGCAGGGCTCCACACGGGCCGTTGGCGACTTGAGGGAAACGCAACACTGAGAGGTTCAGTCATCGGAGAAAAAAATCGGTTCTCCTGGCGAAGGCAAGACGATCCGTTTGGGCTCGATACATCCATCAAAAGAAGCAAACATCCCAGGGGAGGGCCCTAGGCCCGTAAAAAGGGAACAGAAAACAGCCTGCATCTGCGAGAAAGCCGCAAACGCCGTGACTACTCCATGTCCTCGAGGATGCTCCAAATCTTTTCTATCTCTTCTGTGGACGCCTCCTCTTCGTCCTGGCTCGACGTCCTGCGTTTCTTTTCGTCCCGCTCTCGCTTGGCCTCCCGATCCTGGACGTCTTCCTTGATGGCCTCAAACTGGGATTCGGTCGGCCGATCATCACTGGTGTCGGCCGTCGGCTCCTCGTCACTGGCGGTCGCCTCGGCCTCCGTCTCCTGTGGACCGTCCTCTTCGTCGGGAAGCACGGGAAAGAGGGAACGCATGGCACGTTCCAGATCGTCTTCCCCTTCGTCAGACGAAGAAGAAGGCTCGGCGCCGACCGCCTCCGAAGAAGGCGTTGAGGAAGTCGCCTGAGCCTCCTCAGCTTCCGACGTCGTGTCCGGATCGTCTTCCGAAAACTCGGACGCGTCATCGAAGGCGCTGGCAAAATCCATTTCGGCCGTTTCGTCGTCGACAGGTCCGGCGGAGGACGCCTCCTCATCCTTCGCACTGAACGGCTCCTCCTCTGCCGCAGTCGAATCCTCCTCGTCGACCAGCTCCTCTCGAATGTTGTCGAAGGAGCGATAACTCCCGGAATCGTCCTCCTCCTGCGCCGACTCAGACTCAGATGCGGGCTCTTCGTCTTCGTCGTCGAAAATGTTAGACAGGTCCGGCTCGTCTTCGTCGTCCAACTCGTCCTCAGTCTCCCAGGACTCCTCTTCCTCAAAGACATCCAGACCGTCCTCGTCAAACGTCTCCTCGCCCTCGTCGGCGTCGGGCTCTTCATCCTCGAGCACGTCGGACAGGGAGTCTTGCAAATCAGCAAATTCATCGTCGAAGTCCTCTTCCGCGTCGTCTTCTGCCTCAGACGACGAGGGGGCGTCCACCGCAGGGGCTGCGACCTCGTCAGACGTGTTTCGGGACTTCGACGCTTCTTCTTCGGCCACCTCTTCGGCAAAATCAGCGGCTGCAGCTTCGATGGACGCCTCTTCTGCCTCTTTCTCATCCGACGAACGTTCCGGTTCCGCCCGGGCCTCTGGCTCCTCCATCGCCCCCAGGTCCACGCTTTCGTCCGGCTGGGCCGTGCCTGACGACGACTCGACGGCTCCTCGCTGGGACACCCGATCTTCCTCGTGGTACTCCTGCAGGATTTCGAGTTCAGAATTCAGGAACGCCCGCAGGCGCGCCACAATTTCGTTGCGCCGATTCTGAATGGTCTGTGCTTCCGCCTCGAGCCGGTCCCGGGTGGCCTGTGCCTCGCGGCGAATTTCTTGGGCTTCCGTCTTGGCCTCCTGTACGATGTTCTTGGCCTCCCGCTTGGCATTTTCCAGCCGCTGCTCGGCATTCTCACGGGTCTGGTCAAGCGCTTCCTGGAGCGCCTCTTCGACCCGCTTGTAGTGGTCCATCTGACTTTCGAGCTCCTGGACCTTGTTTTCCAGACGCCGACGCTCGTCCTTCATCTCCTCCCACTGAGTCGCAACCATGTCGAGGAAAGCTTCCACCTCGTCTGGATTGTAACCGCGAAGGCTTCGATCAAACTCCTGTTTTCGAATGTCGAGCGGCGTGAGTTGCATAACGAGGTCCGATCATCTAGGGACAGAACACGACGAAGGCCTAAGGGCATCCAGGTCTCTGAGGCGCAAAACTGGAAGCCGTAGGAAGTTTAGGGTAGAAAACGGAGATATGACGTGCAACGGAGAGTCGTTCCCCGCCCTCAGTTTACTCTATTTTCATCTTAACGGCCCTATGCTGGTTCCGTTCTCTTGTGCGGGTGCCCTCCCTTCTCCAATGGAGGCATCATTACTATGCGTTCGCCCGGAGTTATTCATAGTCGCGCAGGCCAAAGAGCGCACTACCTAGGCGCACCGTCGTGCTCCCTTCCTCAACGGCCACCTCGAAGTCATTGCTCATCCCAATCGAAAGCTCTTGCATCTCCACCTGCGGATGGTCGGTGGCGTCGTAGCCGTCAAAGAGCTCACGCATGCGACGAAACTGTCCGCGCACCTCTTCTGCATCCTCTACAAAAGAGGCCATGGCCATAAGACCTCGAATGGACAGATACTCGTACTGGGCACAGTGATCCAGAAAGTCATGCGTCTCCTCCGGCGCCAGGCCGTACTTCTGCTCTTCTCCACTAATGTTCACCTGGACCAGACACGGAAGCACCCGGTCATTCTTGGCGGCTCGTTTGTCGAGCTCGTCGGCGAGTCGCGCGCTGTCGAGGGCGTCAAACCAGTCTGCGTGGCGAGCGATAAACTTGGCCTTGTTGGTCTGCAAGTGGCCGACCATGTGCCACTTCACGTCTCCCCCCTCGAACGCCCCGGGACGCTCACGGGCTTTTTCCCGCAATTCTCGAGCCCGATTTTCGCCGAAATGGACCAGGCCCGCTGTCTTCCCTGCCTCGATGGCCTCCAAAGGAAAGGTTTTCGTGACGCCCATGACGGTGACGTCATTCGCTCGCCCTGCTCGCTCGCACGCCTGGGCGATGCGTTCGCGTACGTTCGAGAGGCGTTGCGTGACGGCCTCGACGGAAAGTTGCTCTTGGAGCTCTGCCATGTGTAGAGGTGAACCCGTGGGTGATATTGACAAGCAAAGCTCTTATTGAGGCGAAAAGGGTATGATCCCACGTACCGGCTTGAACTCCTCCCCTCTCCTCGTCGAGAACCTACTTACACATAGCTCCCACATTCGCTCCAGATTCCCTTTCCCCACCAAAGGTATTGTGACCTCCGATCTCTAAACGCAGGAGAGAGGCTCCCTGAGAGGTTGAAACGTCGGACAGATGCCTAGGGCGCAATCGATGACGGCAACCATCTTCTATCGCGCCTGTCCCCGCGATTCTTCCCCCTGGAGTGATGTCTCGCAGTCCGACTGAGGGTCTTCCGTTCCTCCTGGTTCTCCTTCTTCTCTTCGTCTCTCCCCCCACCCTTGCACAGACGGACTCTTCCGACCTGAATGCCTCTCCACCGGCTCCTCCCCTTCCGAGGGTCTCCGATCTGTGCCCCCCATCCTGTTCCGCGTCTGTCTCGTCACTCCCGGATCCTCCTGGACTCCGGTGGGACCGGTTCGCCCTCGTCACGGGGGGCCTTTCTGCAGCATATGCGGGCCAGTTCCTGTTCGAAAAAAGCCGGTGGTGGTACAATGACAGCTCGCAGTTCCGCTTCAAGAGCCGACTCGGCTATGCCCGAAATTTCGATAAGATGGCCCACTTCTACGCAACGGGGGTCCAGGCCCTGGTCAATGCCCGATTGCTGAAATGGAGCGGCGTGTCCTCTTTTCAGGCGGCCGCCTGGGGATCGGTAACGGGCCTACTCGCTCAAACGCACGTCGAAATCCACGACGGCTTTCACGCCAAATGGGGCTTCGACTGGTACGATCAAGCCGCTAATGTCCTCGGAGTTACGTGGTTTTACGCCCGGGAACGGGTGAAGCCGCTACGTCGCTTCACCGTCCGGTGGACGTACGCTCCCTCGAAGAGGTGGCGCGCGGAGGATCCGCAGAGCCTCATGTTTGCCGACGACTACAGCGGTCATACCTACTGGATCAGCATGCGCATCTGGGATCTCCTTCCGTCGACGCTACAGGAGATGTGGCCCCCTTTTCTACAGCTATCGGCCGGAACCACGCTTAACAAATGGTCGGAAGGAACGGGGGATCGAGAGGCTTCGGGCGGTCCGGGCCCCAATCCAACGGCGTTCCGATCGTATCATCTGAGCGTCGACCTCGACTGGAAGGCCCTCTTGCCTCAAGACTCCTGGTTTTTCCGCTCTCTCAGTGACGCCCTAAACAAGATTCACTTCCCGGCCCCTGCCCTGCGGGTCTACCCTCGTCCCCACGTCCATTTCGTCTTCATCGGACAGAACTGAGCCGCCCATCGGGAGAAGTGCTTACTACCCCAATTGCGACCTACGTGCTCTTCTTCCGGCGATATGATCCCGAGGACGGCGGACGGCCGACTGCTGACCGCGGAAAATTGCCCTTTGCGGGAGTCCGTTGTGAAGGTGGTCCGTGTCGCCGGCTTTCGTCTCACTGCGTCGGCTGTGCGTCAAACGACACGACCTGGTTTCCCCGCGTTACCACGTGGATGCGGATGGGTCGGCAGCACACCTCACAGTCCTCGATGTACGTTTGCTCGCGCGCCGACGGATCGACGAACACCGAGATCGTCTCCCAGCAATGCGGACACTGAAAGGACTGCTCGAGAACGTTCATATCGTCCTCCTCCGAACGGTGTGCAACAGACACTTCACCAATACAAACTCGGAGCGCTACACCTCGGTCCGCAGCACCTCGAGCGGGGGACGATCGTAGAGCCCCCGACTGTTGAACAGGCCGATGCCGATGGTCACCGCCGTCACAATCAAGAAGGCGAGGCCCAAGGCGAGAGGCGCACTCACGAAGGGCCCCTCGAAGACGAAATACGAGAGCCCCCACGCCGCTGCAAGGGCGAGCAGGATGCCTGTGGCCGCCGCGAACACCCCGAGGAACAGGTACTCCACCGCCATGATCTGGAGCACGGTCCGACGGGACGCCCCGAGCGTCTTGAGCAACACACTTTCCTCCGCCCGCTGGTATCGACTCACGACCACCGCCCCGGCCAACACCAGCAGCCCCGTAAAGACGCTGAACAACGCCATAAAGCGGATCACGTAGGCCAGCCGACCAAACAGGTCCTGAAACGTCGAAAGCACGAGGGAGAGATCGATCGCCGAGACATTGGGGTACTGCTGGACGATCTCCCCCTGCACCTGCGCCGACACGTCCTCGTCGGAGGACCGGCTGAGGACAACGTGCATCTGGGGAGCGGCCTCGAGCACGCCCTCGGGAAAGACCACGAAGTAGTTTGTTCCAATCCGCTGCCAGTCGACGTCCCGGAGACTGGAGACGTAGGTGGTGACGGGTCGGCCCTGCACGTCGAAGGTCAGCGTGTCTCCGACACCGACGTACAGATCGTCACGGGCAATCTCTGCTTCCAGAGAAATCGGAACGGCCTCGCCCGACTGCAGGGGATTGCCCTCGACCTCCCCCACGAACGAGCCCTCGACGATCGTTTCGCTCTCGGTGAGATGATCGCGGTAGGTCGCCCGGTACTCGCGCTCGTGGGCCCAGCCGGCGTCCGCCGAGGAGTCCTGTCGGATCTCTTCGATGGACCGGCCTTGCACCCCCTGTAGGCGCATCGTCACGATGGGCTCGCTGGCGAGGATCGGCAGCCCCGCCCCCTTCACCGTTTCGGTGACCCCTTCGAGCTGGTCATTCTGCACGTCGAAAAGGACGAGGTTGGGCCGGTCTTCGCCGCCAACCACCTGAATCTGCTCCAGGAGCGTCTGCTCGACGAGGACGAGCGTCATGATGAGGAAGGTGCCGAGCCCGAGGGCCAGCAGGAGCACCGTCGTCTGATTTTGAGGCCGATAGAGGTTGGCCAGGCCCTGACGCCACGGATACGCCCAGGACGACGGAAAGAAGCGGCGCACGCCGGCCATGATGCCCCGAGCCACGAGGGCCAGCGTGGCAAACACGACGGCCACGCCTCCCGCATAGCCGAGGCCAATCTCCCAGGACGGCGCCTGCAGGATGGCCACCCCCGACACGCCGGCTGCAACGGCGACCGCTACGGCCCACCGCGCCGGATCCCGCCAGCCGCCGGTCGACGGCTCCACGTCGGTGCGCAAGGCCCGAAGGGGCGAAACCCCTCGAACCTCCAACAGCGGCCACAAGGCAAAGAGCATCGTGACGCCCAGCCCGACCCCCAGCCCCAAGGCGA